>NZ_JBHNZK010000003.1:0-417907 GCF_042464845.1 Pedobacter sp. BG31 | reverse complement strand
GCCGCCGACTTCCTTCAGATTCGCAGTCACCCACGACACCCTTGTCTTTAGCTAACACTTCCTACTGCTAAGCGTGTTCGGGACTTTAACCCTATAGTCGATTGCCATGCCCGGCGCACCAAAAAAAAGAGGCTGTCTTTTTGAGAAAGCCTCTTTGTTATATATAATTTTGTTAATTAAAAATTGGTTTTAGCGGTATATTTTCTTCATGATTTCATCAAGTTCTATGCCCAGCAAGTTCTTTCCAATAATTTTTCCTTGAGGGTCAATTAAAAAGTTTTGAGGAACCATGTTAACCTTTAAAAGTTGCGCAGCAGCATTTTCTCTTCCTTTCATGTCCCCTACATGTAGAAACTCACCGGTTTGATCTTGCTTAATCGCATTTAACCACTTCTGTCTGGAATCGTCTATTGATACGGAGAGAACAACCAATCCATCTTTCTTATGACGATCAAAAGCCCGTTTTAAATGGGGACCCTCCAACCTGCAAGGGCCACACCACGAGGCCCAAAAATCAACAAAAAGGTATTTTCCTCTGAAGTCAGCCGTTCTGATCAGCTTACCTGTAACATCCGGCTGCACAAAATCAGGAAAAGTATTGCCAACAACATAAGAATTATGCGAAACGATCATTTTACTAATAGAACTGCCCAGAGGTGATTGCTGAAGCAACGGATCAAGCAAGCGGAATGCAGATGGAAAATCGGGTGGATTGGATATGGGTTTGGCAAGTTCATAAACCGCAAATAGCGCTACCGGGGATTTAGGATTTTGCCGGATAAAGTTAGTTGCATAAGAAAGCTCGATAGCCCTAAGCGAATCTAATTGCTGCCTGCTTTGCATAACAAGCTCTGCGTTATTTTGCTTGATGTACATATAATATTTAGTATTAACAGGACGCATGGCCTCGTATATTTTTAACAAGCCTGCATAATAAGAGATATAATCCTCGTGCAGTTTCCCCGCTTTGATGATTGATTCGCTAAACTGATCTCCCGACTGTACTGTAATATTGCTATTTGAAAGAAAAAACCTCAAATTATCTTTGTGGATAATTACGCTGACATTACCTTGACCTAAATGTTTGATACGGAGATTTGCCCTTTCTGGCACCCCAATCGAACCTTTAAAGATAAATTTGCCATCCTTAACAACAGCACTATCTGCAAAATTTGACGTGGTAAGATAGACAATTACCGCATCAGGAATGGCTTTCACATCTCCCTGAATAATGTATCCGTTTTTTTTGTTATGCGCTTTTACAGTATATGCACCTGTCAAAAGCAAGCCAAGTAGTATTATAGATATTTTTTTCATTGATTATTTAATAGTTTGCAAGGAACATTTTCCATATGCCCCCTTCTAAAATGTTAATTAATAGCCTTGGTTCTGAGAAAGATTATTATTGTTCATTCTTTCAGTTCTAGGAATCGGATAGAGTGCAGCATATGCTTTCCAGGTAGGTTTAATAGCACCTAAAACGGCATTTGCCCTACCCGTTCTTCTTAAATCGTTCCAGCGGTGGCCATATTCCGCAAACAATTCAATCCTCCGCTCCTGCTCAATGGCAAGTAGTATGTCTGCTTTTGAAGTTGCGGTAGTATTTGACAATCCTGCGCGGTTGCGAATCACGTTGATGTCTGAAACAGCGCCGGCCAAATCATTTTGCATTGCCTTGGCTTCTGCAAGAATCAAATATTGCTCACCTAATCTTAAGTAAGTCGAATATTCGGCCAGTGCCGTTGTATTTTGTAATTTTTGCTTATACTTTGCAGGGTAGTAATAATCCGCCCCCTGGTAGGTAGACCTGGCCACCCAACCAGAGAATCGCTTGTCATTTTTTTCGAAGGCATTTAGCAGATAGCTTGACAGTTGATACATTGGTACCTGTGTGCTGCCCTGTGCATAGGTTTGCCCTTCTTGTGTAAACCCAACAAAACCTGACGCGTTGAGTTGAAAAATAGCTTCAGCATTATTTTTTACAAATATGCCTGACAGACCGCTTGAAGGAAGCATGTTATACAGCGTAGTATAAGCAATAACGGTAGCCGCATTCGCCTGAGCATTGGCATAATCGCCCGTATACAAGTATACTCGTGCCAAAAGTGCGTTTGCAGCATATTTATTGGGTTTTATCCGTTCGCCTCCACCATAACTATAATCTGCCTGTAGGCCGTCTTTTGCATCTTTCAGGTCTTGTATAATTTGTTGGTAAATTTGCGCCTGAGGGCTGCGGGATAAGGTGTTGTTGATCGCTGCATCAGTACTCAGGGCTAAAGGGACGTCACCCCAAAGATTGGTAAGATAGAAGTAATGGTATGCCCTAACGAATTTCGCTTCGGCAATTGCTTCTGTTTTCATCGCTGCAGTTAAACCTTCTTTACTTGATTGCACCCCTTCAATAATTAAGTTTGCTTTATATATAAGTGCATAATAAGAATTCCACATATTCTGTACCGTAACGTCATTCTCAAAAATGGTGTTGCTGTTAAAACCATCATAAGTTTCATTTGGAATATAGAATTTCATTTCATCTGCCGAATTTCCCGTTACGAAAGATAGACCGAACTGAAGATTGGATGAGGTTTCATTAGCCATTTGACTGAATAATCCTGCCAATGCAGATTTTAAGGTGGCATCGTTGGTATAGACCGTGCTAGAAACGAGCTGACTGTTTGGAGCGCCAACATCAATAAATTTTTTGCAGCCGCTGCTCAATAAGGCTAACGAAACAACTAAGGTTACTAGATATAGTCGATATGAAAGGTGAATAGTTTTCATGTTGATTAGATTAAAATGAAAATTTAATGCCTGCCAGAAATGTAGTTAATGGCGGAATGTTGCTTGCGGGACTCTCGGGGTCGTAACCTTTAAATTTTGTAATGGTGAATAGGTTTTGTCCGTGCAAAAACACTTGCGCCGAGCTCAGGTGAAGCGCTTTGATCCATTCGTTTTTTAGGCGATAAGAGAGGGCAACATTTTTCAACCTCAGGTAGGCGCCGTTACTCAACATGGCATCAGATTGTGTATATTTATAATAGCTATTGTAAGCCGTTCCTTCGGTATTTATTGAAGAATTGCGTGTTGCTATTTTTCCATCAGTTGCTTTAAAAAGATCATAGGCATAACTTGACATGTTGATGGCATTGTATCCTGGGGGAGCAATACCGGTATAATAATCAATGTTATACTTGCTGCTTTTTCCTGTAAACTGAAAAAGAAAATCAAGTTGGAAATTTTTATAACTTAAACTGTTGTTCATGCCACCAAAAAAATCGGGGTTGGTTTTTCCAACAGCTACATAATCGCCTAAGCCATTATCTGCCAGGCCGCTTTCGTTTAATGAAGTTGAGCCATTATTGTTGGCATCTAAAAATTCGGGCAATTTCGTGCTAGCAGACAAGCCAGTATACTTTCTGGCATAAATGGTACTCATCTCCTGGCCCACAACCATGTAATTAATATAGGAAGTATTAGCTATTGAAGGGAACGAAACTAAAGTACTCTTGCTGAAACTGATGTTGAAACTGGTTGTCCAGATAAAGTTTTTCGTTTTAAAGTTTTGGCTGGTTAAACTAAGTTCCAGGCCTTTCTGCTGAATTCTGGCAGGCATATTTGCATACATTGCGGTAAATCCGGTAACACCGGTAACAGGACTGCTAACGAGTGGATTATCGGTATTGTTGACATAGAGGGCACTTGTAATCAATACCCGATCTTTGAAGAAACCCAGATCCATGGCAACTTCCATTTTTTTGTTTACTTCCCATTTAAGGTCTGGATTGGCCAATTTGCTTGGGTTTAAGCCAGATACCCCCCCATAAGTGTAGTTTGAAGTACTATAAGTGTCTAAATATAAATAATTGGGAATTTGGTCGTTTCCGGTAACACCATAACTGGAACGAAGTTTACCATAACTTAAAAATGGCAGTTTATCCTTGATCCAGTTTTCTTGTGTGAAAATCCAGGCAAAAGCAGCAGAACCAAAGCTCCCGAAACGATTATTGCGTCCAAATTTAGAAGAGCCATCGTACCGGTAGTTTAAATTTGCGATGTACTTATTTTTCCAATTGTAATTTATTCTACCATAAACCGATTGATACTTGTACTCAGAATCGAAATTATAGGTACGTACTGTTCCGGCGTTAGAAATGGAATTAAGAAGTGCGTCAGCTGTATAATTGGTACCGATGATATAAAATGGCTGATTATATTGGTTGCTTTGGAAGGTGGCTCCACCCAGGATATTCAGTTGACCTTGGCTCACCTTTAACGTATAATCAGCCATGGGTTCCACATTCCAGGTTGCTGCAGTATTTTGCTGAAAAGCAGCTGATGGCAATGTGGTGGTAAAAGGGCTGATACTTTTTGACATATTCAAATTTTTAGCATCAGCTATGAGTTTGTTGTACGAAGAATTCAACCTAATATTTAAATTATTGATTGGTGAGTATTTTAGGTTGATGCTACCGACTAAATTATTGTTTTTAGCCTCATAAGGCTGGTATAAAAATTTTAGCGGGTTTTGATAGGAAGTTGCCGACTGGTTAATCCAGTAAAGGTTTTGTCCGCTTTCATCGTAAAGCGGAAAGTTGGGCGCCTGTGTGAAGGCTACATAAGCTAGGTCAGTGGTTTGCCCAAGCCTGGAAACGTTATTGTTTTTGTCAAGCACGAGCATGGAAGTAACTTTAGCCGTAAACTTTCGGTCAAGGGAGTTATGTTCCAGGGCCAAATGTATAGCTCCCCTATTATAACTGTAATTGCCAGGAATAACAGTCGTTTCTTTGTGGTAAGTTCCGCTTAAAAGAAAATTGGTTTGTGTATTTCCGCCAGAGAAAGAAGCCGATAAATCGGTGGTTTGCGCAGTTTCTCCCATCAATACTTTTTCAAAATCGGTACTGCTGTTGGTATCCCAAATGGTAAGGTCCGGTGCTGTGGTAGTTGTTGGGCTAATTCCAGAATTGGCAAAAGCTGCGCGCCGAACTTCCAGATATTGGTCCAAGGTCATGTTTTTTACCCTATGAATATCCGCTACAGAAGAAAACCCTTTGCTTAAGTTCACATCAAGCTTTGTTTTTCCTGGTTTTCCTTTTTTAGTGGTAATCAATACAACCCCGTTTCCACCACGGCTACCATAGATGGCGGTAGCATCGGCATCTTTAAGTATTTCGATATTTTCAATGTCGCCAGGATTGATTGAATTTAAGGGACTAACGCCGTATGAAGGCTTCAGAAAGCCCACGGTGTTCCCTCCGGCAGAATAAGCGGGCTCAGAAAGAAACGGCACCCCGTCTACGATATATAATGGCGATGTACCGGTAGCAGGTGCACCGCTCACAACTGTAGGCAATGAAGTTGCAGCACGAATTTGAACAGCGATAGCAGCACCAGGAGAACCACTGGACTGGGTGATTAAAAGACCGGGAACTTGTCCGGAAAGCGCTTGCAGCACATTGGTAACAGGCTGTTTCTCAATTTCCGCAGCACTGATTTTAGCGATAGACCCTGTGCTTAAGCGTTGGCTGGTTGCCTGGCCATAAGCAACAACCTGTATCTCATCTAATTTGGTGTTGCTCGGTTCCAGGTTGATGGAAATCGTTTCTGAATTTCCTTTTGCAATGGTAAATTCTTTATCCAAATAGCCCACACAATGAAATGCAAGTGTAGCGTTTTCATTAATATTACTCAGGGCAAACTCACCTTTTAAATTGGTGATTACAGCCTTATTGGTTCCCTTAACTGTTACCGTTACGCCCGCCAGCGGATGTCCTTCGCTGGTAACAATTCCCTTAACCGACATCTGTACTTTAAACAGCTCGACAACCCTGTCTAGAAGCGTGCGTTCCTTATCTTGGATTACAACATTTTTATCGACCATTCGATAAGTGAAAGCTTGATTTTTTAGAATTATTTTTAAGGCATCCTCAACGGTTGCATCCTTCAGGCTAACAGAAACAAGGTCTCTTTTATTGAACAGGTTTGATTCATAAATAAAGGTATACCCTGTTTGCTTGCGAACCTTTTTTAAAACCTGTTCAATTGGAGTATTATTTTCATGGAGCGTAACCTGACTGAAAGTTTTAGCGCTAAGTGAAAATAAACTGATGAGTAAGATAGCAATTGTCAACTTCATGACCAGCAGGAGTTTTTTTGGAAAATACCACGAACGATTAGGCATAGTGGTAGTGATTGAATTTAAATTCATTACATTTGTTTAGTTTGGGTTAGTTCTAATTTTGGTTTAAAGTAATATTTCCCCTCCAAGGGAATTGGGTAGCCCAAATTTATTCCGCGGAAAGTGCGTCAACACTTCCGCGGTTCTATTTAAGCCCCAGGTGTTATTGCTTAACGCTGTCGTAAAAGTCTATTATTCATGGTTTTGGGTTTAGGTTATTGATATTTAGTTGATATTTTTGAGGTGTATGGTTTAAAGTATAACAATGATTTTTTTATCTTGAACCTTAAACCTTATTTTTAGGTAAGAGATAATTGCTAAGGCTTTTGAAATCGGGATGTCGGTATAAATGTCGCCCGTAAAACGCCTGTTGGTGGGGCTTCCCTGATATTCTATTGAGACATCATACCATCTCGACAGTGTTCGCATTACTGTTGGAATATCCGCATTATTGAAATGAAAAATGCCATCTTTCCAGGCTACGGCTTCATCTACATCAACTGTCGATATCGAAAGTCCAGCTGTTGTTATTTTTGCTTGTTGACCAGGTTTAAGATATGTAGTTTCGTTTACATCATTTGAAATTCTAACCTTTCCAGAAACCAAGGTTGTAGTTATAGCCTGTTCATCCTGATAAGCGTTAACATTAAACTGAGTACCCAAAACCTGCACGGTTTGGCGGCCTGAAATTACTTTGAAAGGTTTTTCGGCATTGTGGGCAACTAAAAAATAAGCTTCTCCGACAAGTGTCACCTTCCGTTCCTTTCCGATAAATGCAGTAGGATAGGTAATGGATGACATTGCATTTAGGATCACAGTGGTCCCATCCGCAAGTATTAATTTGTATGTTCCACCGCGCGGGGTACTCATCGTATTGTAAAGCACCTGCTGACTGGTTGCTTCAGCTGCCTTGTAAGTAATTGCTTCACCATCATTTTTAGTAATTTCACTTCCCCCTTGCTCTGCAATCGTACCTTTATTTGTTGCTGATAAAATGACTTTCTTCCCGTCTGATAATGTTAGAATCGCTTTATTCGTTCCGGGCGCAATGTCGCCAGATTTAAGCTCTACTAAATTCTGATTTTCAGCATTATGTGTAAGGATCAAATACATGCAAAATGAAAAAACGATCAAGATCACAGCAGCTGCTGCTATGCGAGACCATAACTGGATAGGCCAATGACCTTTCTTATCCTTCAAAAGATGTCGATGAAGATTGGCCCGCATCCGTTCATCCGCCTTAATTATCCTTAACTGATCTGGAACTGAATCACTATCTGCCAAGTTCTTAGCGAACCATTGATCGGCGAGCATTTTCTCGTCGATGTTCAAATCGCCTGAAAGGTACTTTTTAACAAATTCTCTGGCTTCAAACTTTTCCATTTAGCTTCAATATTTGCGTTAATCAAATATATGTAGGTTAAGTCTGATGAAAGTCCCGAAAAAATTTAATTATCTATGAAAAAAAAGTAACACAAAAGTAGACATTGGCAATTTGCTCCGTAAGGTTTTGATGGCAAGGCTGAGTTGATTTCGCACTGTTTTTTCAGAAAGACCTAATTTTTCTGCAATTTGAGTATTTTTAAGATTCATCTGCCTACTCAACTCAAAAATTTCGCGCATTTTTTTGGGAAGTCTGGCGATTTCACCTTCAATAAGCGCCGCAAGTTCCCGCTCTGCAATGTAGTCATCAGTCAAAAATTCGCCCTTATCTAAAAAAAGCTGTAAAGATTGCACGTAATCCGATTTTACCTTCTGCTTATCTACAAAGTCAAAAAACTTATACCTCACAGCTGAATAAAGATAAGAAGATATAGAGGTTTTGAAATCTATTGTTTCCCGCTTATCCCAAATCGAAATAAAAACTTCCTGAACCAAATCTTCCGCCAAGTCAAAATCCTTTACGATTTTGCAAGCATAAATATACAGCAAGCCTCTATGCCGAGTGTAGATCATGCTGAATGCAGCGGAATCTCCCTTTTTGAGAAGATCGGCTAATGCTATATCGTTCAGTTTAGAATACATTAAAAAAATGGTGTAAGCGAATTTAGATAAACTTTACAAATATTAAGAATCATTGCAAAAGCCTAATGGTATTGCTGCGCCATCTATCATTTGCGACAACATCTTTAGCCATTGGTGATTCATTGTATAACCGTGCTGATATTTCAGGACTTCGCCAGGCCGTATCCGATAATAGCCATTCACCATCAAAAAAATAATTAAAGGTTTGTATCTGATAAACAGGTCTTTAAACTCCGAAAATAAAATTCATTAAGATGCTTTTTTTTTATTGTTTCCAAGTAGTTTTAATTCATTCATATCATGAGTAGTAATAACCCATTTAAATCCCGTATTGCTCAGGGCGTCACTAAATCCCAAAAAAAATCACGTTTGGCGTTCCCATTACAGCAATCCATGGGCTTACATAACTTTTATCGGCCTCTTTGCTGTTTCAAAGCGTATAGCGCTCATAATGTTTCGAGGTAAGCCCTATTATCAGTCAGAATAGCTATTATCGTTATTAGCAATTACGGGGGCATAAGAAGAAATATAATAGAGCTGCATTGAATAAAAACCCCAAATTTGTCCTGACAGAACCATTTCGAAATCTTTCGTGGGTTTAGCGATTGCCAACTGCTTTTATACTTTTGTCCATAACTATTGACTGAAATAAATTAGGCGGAATATGACACTGATTTTTTCATAAAAGAGTTATTTTTATGGAATATTTGGTTTTAAAAAAACTCATTATTCTACAGCAGATAGATGAACAGCATGCAACTGCATACCGCCGCCTTTAGGATCAGAAGAGGCGGCTAATTTTAGGATCTGTTTTCCGGGCTTTTTTAGGTCTACAATCCCCATACGTATTTTACGGAATCGATAGCGCGCCCCCTGCGCTGCAGAAGCACCTGTGGTTTCTATGGTATATAGTCTCAATTTTTCGCCGTCTTGGGTGACCAGGTCCCATTCGTTTTCATCAGCTTCTTTCCAGGCATTATATTCTAAATTCACAAAATATTGCCCCGGTTGCTTAACATCAATTAACCATTCAGCATAACTGCTGGCACCAGACCAACTTTCTATTGCAGTTTTATGTTTCCATTCCCCAAATTTTTCCATCCATCCTGCCTTTCCTTTTCTAGCCCCTTTAATGTTTGCAAAGTCAGAAAGTAAGATCGTTGAACCGATTGGGTTGATACCTAAAGTTGCTTCAACTTTAGGCTCGTCCTTAAGTTCAAGTGTTATGACCTCAAGTAATTCCTTTTTAACTCGTAAAGGCAATTTGATATGGAGCCAGCTATCCGGATCTTTGTTAAATTCGAGCACTTCTTTTCCTTTGCTCATGGTTACCGATTTAATTGAACTTTTTAGCCCCGGCAACCAAATTTCTTTCCCAGGCGTCCAATCGGAAACAAAAAGGTAAAGTTTCTTGCCGGATGCGGTACAGTCACCCCAACTGAACGGGGTAAGCCATGGAGAAGGCTTTGCGCCGTATATTGTCTCTGAATGTTTCTTCAACCATTTGCCTGTTGTTTTTAAAAATCCCGCATTTGTTTCCGGCATCGTTCCATCTGCCCGCGGCCCAACATTTAGCATAAAATTTCCACCTCTCGCCACAACATTGACTAAATCAGTTGCAATTTCAGTAGGCCCTTTCCAATTTTGATCATACCAGGCGTAACCCCACGAGTCATTAGAAGTATTTACCGCCTCCCAAAGACCGGGTACATTACTTGAAGGAATTTCGTGATCTCCATAGGTAGAATAATCTCCCACACCATTTCCAATCCGGCTATTTATAAGTGCCTGAGGTTGATTTTTTTTGACAAGATCGACTAAAGCCCGGGATTCCTCTTTGGTCATATCGTTTGGCGTATCGAACCATATTAAAGAGATAGGTCCATAATTGGTTAATAATTCCTTCACTTGTGGCAGACATTTTTCCTGAAAGTATTGCTCAAATGTGATGTTTTTCTGATCATTGCTCCACAAGTTAATTTCATGCCAGTCTTGAGTTTGTGAATAATAAAAGCCAAGTTTAATCCCACCCTCCTTACAAGCTAACGCGAGTTCTTGCATCGGATCCCGTTTAAAGGGTGTTACATCCACCACGTTATAGGGATTGGAAGACTTGAACATTGCAAACCCATCGTGATGTTTTGCTGTCACCACAATATATTTCATACCAGCTTCTTTCGCCAATTGTACCCAATCCTTTGCATTAAACTTCACGGGATTGAATTGCTTGGCGAGTTTCTCATAATCGCCGATTGAGATTTTTGCAGTGTTCATCAGCCATTCCCCAATACCATAATAGGTTTTTCCCTGCCATTGGTTGGCAGCCTGAGAGTATAAGCCCCAGTGTATAAACATGGCATACTTTGAATTATTGAACCATTGAGCATTTGATCTATCTAGTGAAGTTGTGTTCTTTACAGTTACATCTCCCCACATTTCATTCATCTTCTTTTGGGGCCGAGTCTGAGCAAACAACATTGTCGACTTTAACAAGACACTATAGATAAGCGCTTTCTTAATAAATAACTTTGTCTTCATCTGATATTATTTTTTTTCGGGGAAAAATTGTGCGTATGTGATAAAATTCTCATTATAACTTAATGTGTTATAAAATTACTTGTGATAACATGGAATAAAAGGTGACAAATGATAAACCTTTTCAACATGTCATCAAATAGTGTCCTTCCTACTTGGTTTTTTGACAGGTATTTCTGTCTGACTTTTAATAAGGCTTCAGAATCAGTATTGAGCGATAAAAGAAACTTCCATAACAGGTTACGATTACACCGTTGTCATCTGGTATCCTCCGGAAATCCAGGATTATTTTTCAATATTTCATTGATTGTGAATAAGATTCGTCAGGATATTTGGCTGTGACAACAATTTATTTGATATCATTCACCGATACCATAATGGGTTTTACCTTCCAAGCGGTAAGATGATAGTGCAAAAATGTTCCAATTGTAAAAAAACTTGCTATCCCTGTCTGTACCATAACACTACACATTAATAATGACTTATATATAAAAATTGAAAACAAAAGCTGGTGGTAATAAATCCATTTTTCTTTAAACGCTCCATGGTTGTAATATTTTAAATACCATATCGGCAGTTCTCTACCTTAAATCTTCGATCGCTTTACAAAACCGGTTTCATCATTAGTTAATGTATTGCCATCAATATATCAATCCTGCGAATCTTCAACCTGTATGTTTTAGAAAATTATTCAATAACAGCCGTTATGCTTATTTCCCGCTGATTGCGGAAAAGAGCCAAATGAATGCTCCCCTTAAAGTTCGCAGGCAAGACATTTGCCTGCAAATCTGCCACTCGGGCTGTACTTATCTCATTAACTGCCAGCAAGACATCGTTTACTTTTACATATTTTTTTAACGGACTATTTTCATCTACCTTTAAAACTAAAATACCTGTCTCCTTTGCCATACCTGTAGCAGACCGTTCGCCTAAACTATTCAGATCTTTAAGTTCTAAGCCCAGATAATTTATTCTGCTATCGCCTTCATTGAGATTACCAAATAAAATTGTGGGAAATAAAACTTTTGGGGCAATTGACTTTAATTTTGGTGATTCCACACCAAAATGTTCCATATCGAAATTCTTGAAGCCTACTTTGAAGGCTTCAGACCCTTCCTTTAATCTATAATTACCATTAACCGGATCAACAAACGCCGGTGGTGCGTAAACGCTGTGTTTGTCGCGGCCACTTACTTGTGCTTTTGAAAGTTCGCCTTTATCGGTAAAAACATTAAAGTCAATCTCCTTACCCCAATGTCCGTTGCCGGGCATGCCAATTGCTGCGTAATTGCGAAAGATTATATTGCGCCGGAAAATGTCCCCACTATTGTTAAACCATACATGTGGATGAAAAGTATTATTTATAATTATATTATTTTCAGCTTTACGGTTATATCCTTCCCGAAACTTTAATCCACCGTTAAGCAAAAGGTTATTGTATATTTCATATCTACTCGATCCATCATCCAGGTCTATATCCCAACCATGATCGCAACGGAAACGGTTATTTCTTAATATAATAGGACGTATTACATCCAAGAGCACTATTTCGGGATGTTTTTCAACAATTGTATCCAAAGTGGCTTTATCAGGATGCCAATATCTATCACGCCCCCAGGAATTAAAAGAGCCATGGTCTCCACTTTCGTTTACAGTATTAAAAACATCATTGTATTCAATGATATGTCCTCCCCAGGTTCCTTCGCTAATATTTATCCCAGCCCTTGGTAAATTACATATGGTGTTATGGCTAATACAAATATCCATAGACATCGAAATCTGTACCCCTGCGCTTTGAATCTCAGTCTGGCCAACCTGTTCTATTAAGTTATCATATACTTTGCATTTTGCAGGGTAGTTATCAGTTTTGGGGCCAGGTTCGCGGTCTATATCTTTAAAGTTTATAAACTCATTATATTCAAAACTTGGCGAACGTACAGCTTTCGGATCACCAACAAAGCTTACTCCACTGCCGCCTGCTTTAAGTATATGACAACCAATCACTTCATTTCCCCTATTATAATAGCTAAAGTAAACAGCATTGCCACCAACTGTATTGAAAAAACAATTTTTAACACTACAATTAGTTGCCCCCTCAAAAACGACTGCACCACCGCGGTACGTAGTCCAGTCACTTCTCAACAATGGCTCTTTATTCTCCATAAAGGTTCTCAACGTGTGAGTAATTTCAATATCCTGTATACTGATATTTGATATCGGCTGTTTTTTTGTCCCCCTAAATTCAAATATGTGTTTTAGTTGAGGAGTTTCTATTCTGGCTGCATTTAGATTTAATCCCTTTGGCGGATAATAGTATAACGTTTTACTCAACTTGTTGTAATACCATTCGTTACAGGTGTCAAGTTCTTCAAATATATTTTCAACAAACCTGTATGTCGGGTGCATACCCATCTTTCGGTTATTTTGCCATCCCCCTTCTAAAACGGGTTCACCAATTTCGTTTTTTCCTTTTATCAGATAACTAAATCCACCCCATTCGCTAAGATGCAGCGCATGTAAATATCCCCCACTGGGATTAGACCAGCGTTTTGCCCGTTCGGCACTTGCCGCGTCCGGAGCAGTGCCGCCTAAAATGCGTTCAGATGAACGATAATTGGGGTAACGGGCCATTCGCTGTGGTTTCCCATTGACAAACAACTGATCGAAAATAAAATCTCCGGTAACCTTGGCTTGCATGATACCATTTTTATATGGTTTCCAGTTTAAGTTTAGTACTGCAGCACTGCTAACCACGACATGTTCATTGGGCATTGCTTTAAAAACGATACGATTGGTTGCGCTCCTAGAATCTGAAGAATCGAAAACGACAGGTTGAGAAAGATAATAGGTACCTTTCCGCAGGCGAATCTCTACCGGGCCATTTATTTTCCGGGCGCGGGTTTTTGCAAAACCGATGGTTTTTAAGGGTGAGTTGAAACCACCTTGATTTTTATCGCTCCCATTCGGAGAAAGATAGAGAATTTGTTGAGCAAAAGACTCATAGCTTAGCATAAAGCTGAAAAGCAACAGAAAAATACGGACCATAATTTTTTAAGGAATTAACTATAAAATCTTTTGCTTGTTTATTTCAGTTAATCAGGGATAATGCAGATTTTGAAGAAATTTAGACAAGCATGAGCCCATTCTTTACTAGCCGTTTTAGGCTGATCTTTGAAAGAAATTAAGCGCATATTCAAAAAGTTGATAGTTAGGTTATGAATGATTAAATAGGTACGAAAATCAATCTGATCCACCTTCTCGTTTATCTTTTATACTCATTTTATATTTTTTTAGTAAATCAAAGTTAGGGCATTACTCCAAACAAATATTGTACAATCCATACCAGAATTTATATAAATCCGACATCTCCGGTTCGAAATATTTTTCGAAGTAAGTTTTCGTCATGATATCCTAACAATTCAATCTCAAACTGGAATATTACCCTTGCCTTAAAAGTTTCTTATTGTGCATAAATAAAAGGTGGTAATCCTTTATAACAGCATATACTTTCGTTACAGGGCCTTTTCTAGGCGTCTGCAAGTGTGTGCTTGAGGGTGTTTTGATATGGGCTACCGTTCTTACAGAATTTTTGTCAAAACCATTGAAGCTATTGGCAATTGATACCTATAAAATTACATCGGTTGTTCCGGTTACGTAAATAACGGAATCGGACGACGCCACACGACCGTCTATTATTTGTCCTGACAAATAGATTCAAGCGAAATACCCGTTAGTAGGTATTGCAATACACAACTATTAGGAATAAATTTAACTCACCAAACAACATCCAGATTACACTCATGAAAAATACCATCCTAACAGGCACATTGTGCCTAGTGGTGGCAACAGCAGTTGCCCAGACGGTCGATTATAAGGAAATCGACTTCCAGAACGATGCCAGCGTCATTTCCACCATCAAGGTCAAAACCGGATCTCGTTACGGCATCAGGATCATCAACATCAATAAAAAACTTTACAGTATCGATAACATGGTTACCAATACCAGCTATCACGAAACACCACCTGCGCTTTTCGAGGTTTTCTCCAAAGCGGAACTGCCTGGAAAAACAGCGGACGGCACAGCCCTTGCCAACGGAAATACCAACCTGGTGACCATCGACGAATTGGGCGATGCAAAGCTTTCCCCTGCCCTCCGCGAAAAGCTTACCGCACTTAACAGCCTCTACAGCAATACGGCAAATACCATCTTTAGCAATGACGAGCTGTTGACCGGATTTGGTGACGCTTACCGCGAGATCCGTTCCATATTAACTTATCAAAATAACCTCGTTGCTTTACAAAATAACTGTGAGTCGAAGTTCGACCAAATCCGGAGCGAAGTGGTCAATCTGACACGGGCCAGCTTCAGGTCTTCCACAATGGAACAGCGGGACAGGGCCAGCCTTGCCTCTGCAGACTATTATGCGATACGCCCTATTCTGGTCCGGTATTTCGACCGCACCATCGAGGAAGAGGTAAGAAAACGCTACGAACAGATCAATATCGTTTTCGCCCCGAGCAAACGCGAACAGCTGAGCAAGGATGTAACCAAAATCAATGCCACCATCAAAGCACTCATTGTTGCCATCGAAAAGGAAAAACCAAAAGACGCCGCCTCCCTCAGCATCCTCAAAAAACTAAAAGCTGAACGCGATGGCAGCGCCCTGCAAAACTTATTGCTTGATAAAATGGAGCGTTACGCTAAGGTGGATATCGTTAAACTAAACAGCAACATGGAAACTTTCGCCGCATCCGGCCAAAAGGATGTACTGAATGTCTATGATTATTTCACCCCAGGAAACTGGACCTATATAGTCGATGCCCAGCCCATCGAAAATGACCTGACCGTTATCGCGGTAAATATCAAACCAAAGGACGCAGTCTCCTGCAGCATCACCGCAAAAAGTTATGCGGTTAATATAAAGGCAAAGGGCGGCATCAAAATTGACTTTTCAACCGGGCTATTCACCAACTTTGGTGGCAACGACTTTAAGGACCAGACTTACCGTTATGAACCTCTTGAAGGCAGCACTACCCAGCTGCAGGTAGTGAAAAATGAAAACAAAAACAGCATATTTCCATCTGTAGGGGCATTAATGCATGTTTATGGCCGTACTGGCCATGACGTAAAACTTGCAGGCACCTTCGGTTTAAGTACTAAGGACCTGGAAAAAATCAATTATCATCTTGGTGGCTCACTGATCCTTGGCACTTCCAAACGCTTCATCCTCAGTGCCGGTGCCACACTCACAAAGGCCAACCTTATCAGTGATGAATATCATGTCGGCCAGACGGTCGAAAAAGCAACAGCTCCTGTCGCTATACCCACCGCGTCATTCAGCCGCTTCGGTTTCTTTGCCGCCTTCACCTATAATCTGACCGCCAAATGAAAGCCTTCATGATCCTGGCATTGGTCTTCTTCTCATGGATGCCCATGAAACCCTTTGCCCAAAGCCTGTTTCAAACCGCGCCGGGTACGCCGATGGTCTGTTCATTCAACTGTAGTACCACTTTCATTGATCTGCAGAAAAACTGCCCGGCTCCCCTTCAGAGCCTCGCCAAACCAATGATCGCCACCAGGGTTAACCCGTTCGTTGAGTTTGACGGTATTATATCCAGGTTAAAAGGCGACCAGGCGAACACATTTACTTTGAGCTACTCATTTTTAGCCTGCACTGCGACCTGTAATGCGGCCAGCACCCTGGACCGTTACTCCAACCAGATCATCTACTATAACCCGGACTTCCTTGACAAAATTAAGGGAAGCGATGAAAAAGTAAAATGGGCCGTGCGCTGCATCATTGCCCACGAGATCGGCCACCATATTCTTGGCCATACCCTTCCCGGAAACCCAAGTCCCAATAATGAGGACCGCCGGAAAAGAGAAAAACGTGCAGATTTCTTTACGGGCTTTGTAATCAGCCGCTTCCCAGGGGCGACAATTGAAAATGCCCTGGAAGGCATCCGCAGCCTGGATGCCTCAACCTACAGTCCGCGTAATGACCAACAGGAAGCCAATAGTACCTATCCGACCCTCGCCAACCGCATGGATGCTGTAAGGGAGGGTTTTCTTGCATCTACATCATTGCCGATCCACCAAAATACCAACCGCTCAACCGGAACTGCATTAACCCTCAAAATGTTCAGAGATATCGACAGCATTGCCCTTGCCCAGATGCAAACACTTGGCCGCTCACAGATATTCCGTACGATGGACAAACTCTTTACGCTGGGCATGTATAATGAGGCCAGACTGCTGGCCGAAGACAAGCTAAAGAACTTAAACCTTATCGGCAGGGAACAGCTTTGGCAGTACAAGTCCATGGCCCAGGAGCTTGGTAACGATAAAGGGGAGGCCATTAAAAGCCAGCGCAAGGCCGTCAAACTGGGTAAAGATGATCCGGCAACAATTCTGCGCCTTCAGCACCTATTGAGGGAGGGTACAGATATCCAGAAAATCGAGGCCGATAAGCTAAAGGAAAAACTAGAGAGCGAAAAAATCAGGCAAAAAATGCTTTTAAGGCAATAATAAAGGAGGCAGAAAATAAAGCTGATATGATCGGATGCGATTTTAACATACAGCAAATAAATAATATAAGAAGCGCAAAATCATTACATATCTTAAATACTACAAGGTTTTAAAATTTTCCAAAATCGACAGGCGTTACAGGAGCATTTAATAATTCGCCTGGAACATACGCGAGGTATTGTGATACCTGTCATCAGATCGCGGTACGGTAACATGTGTATTGAATATATAGAACATTTTAAAAGTCAACATTTTGAAACAGCAAAAAATTCGAAGACATAATAGAAGACATCGGCATATAGAAAAATGGAGATTGGAAAATTTTGACCTAAGCAGCAGAGATGCTTAATGATTAAGTGGTGCCGTTTTATGAGCAGTACGACCTGCGTTTGCTGTGGATACTTACCGATAGGGGAATTGAATATTGCCGATCAAGGGAACAGCACGAGTTCCAGTTATACCTGGCCATTGAAGACTTCGAACATATCAAAACAAAGCCTAAAAGCCCGCAGACCAACGGCATTTTTGAGCGGTTCCATCGTACCATTCAGGATGAATTCTACGGTGTTGCCTCGTCTAAAAGTATCATCACAGTTATTCAATCTTTTCTTTACGTCGAATAAGCGCGCAAATAGATCAAAAAATGATTTTTCGCCACTGCTGACATTCCGCCAGTCAAAAGAAATAAAGTGCACAAGTTCCTTCGCAATATATTTATTAGATGGGTTGTATTCAGGTTTGGACATTTCCTTCAACAGACGGATCAGGCGCTGATCAGCTGCCTGAACGCTAATCGTCAAATGGTTATTAAAGGATCTAAAATATACTATAACATATTCATAAACAGAAATGTAATCTAACGTTGTCGCCCCACATGTCAACTCAGCCAGCATTTATAAAAGCTGCGTTTTTCCAACACCATTTTCGCCTGCAATGACATTAATGTCCACTACACAGTCACCCAGCAAATCCTTAAAAAGTTGTCTCTTTTATGAATAGTTAAAGTTTTCCCAATAATTTGACAAAAGAATTCGTTCGACAGGTTTGAGGATATTGGGGCAAAATTCAGAAAATTTTCGACGTAGATAAAAACAAGTTTATTCATATCGAAAAGTACCTAAAGTCCATCTACGTTGCAAATGAATGTTTATATGACAAAGTATAAATATTAAAATTTGGATTATTACAAGAATGAAATTTATCTAAGATTGTTCTTTAAATCTATCTTCGAATACGATGCACGAACCAAAATGACGATTAGCTATTATTTATAACTTGCTCATTTAGTACCGCTTGGATTATTAAGTTATTATCCCAGCTGGATCACATAAATCCTTCCCTGCTCATTGGAGCATTTTTATTTCAAAAGGATTTATTTCATGATGCTAAAAGCTCAAACAACCGGTTATGGCCCCTGCCCTGCTTTGACACAGCTATACACCAACAATACTCCAGGCCGAATTGCTCTTTACCTTTTATTTACCCATTGTAAACCTTCCCATCCGAAGCGAGGTAAATGTTTGATCATCCTGATCTATATCAAGGCTACAACTTCACCAAAGCAGATGCCTCGCAGTGTGCAAGCAGGTGTCACGCAAGCCTGGCCGGAAGGTGGCTCAAACGTGGGGTAAAGGTGGACTTTTGAATATTTTTTGGAAGTATTTTTTTTCAGATGGATGATTTGGGTACTCATCTTTTTGGGTGATTACAATATACTTAAATTATGACGAAACGGACAAAAAAAGCTTGTAAAATTTCGGCAAGGGCAATATAAACGCAAGTTATTAGGGTTTGTACCAGGCGTTGGGAAGCAGCTACAGATTGATCGTTGTACGGCGTTTGTAATTGGCCTCATGAAGTAGATCAACTTAATTTTATTCATCTGGCCATTGGCAACAGTACTAAAATTAAACGGGTAAAAACTGAAGCTGTTTTGTTTCCGGTTACCCCTTCCCTATCCATATCTTTATGGGCTAAATCAATGTAACCTGAACGCTCTTCTTAAAGCATCAGGAAGGATTTTAAGGTTTTAATCAGCCAATGAGGTATGGCTCAGGCCATCACCCGCAACTGTAAATTAACCTGGAACCTGGCTCAATGCCTCCTTTTTTATATTCTGTTTCATGATTGTTGCGTCTCGAGCTGTAAGCCACTCAGGTACTTATATAGTCCTTGTTCAGTCTTCATGAGTTCCTGGTGGGTGCCCGATTCAACAATCTGCCCCTTTTCAAGCACCAGTATCCTGTCCGCTTCACGAATGGTAGATAACCGGTGAGCGATGATGATAGACATCCGTCCGCTCATTAATTCTTCAAGTGCTTCCTGCACCAGGCGTTCTGATTCGGAGTCGAGGGAAGAAGTGGCTTCGTCCAGAATCAATATAGACGGATTTTTTAACAGTGCCCTGGCAATGGCAATGCGCTGACGTTGCCCGCCCGAAAGTTTTACGCCACGTTCTCCAACAACGGTTTCGTAGCCCTCTGGAAATGCACTGATAAAATCATGCGCATTTGCCCTTTTAGCCGCCTGTATTATTTCTGTTTTTGTGGCCTTTAGCTTGCCATAGGCGATGTTTTCCAATATCGTTCCGCCAAATAACATCACATCCTGTGGCACAATCGCGATCTGATTCCGTATATCCGTAAGTGAATAGGCAGCGGCTGGTTTGCCATCAAACAGGATTTCGCCACTTTGAGGATGGTAAAATTGTAGGATCAATCCTGCGGTAGTCGATTTACCCGAACCACTTGGACCTACTATTGCTATTTTTTGTCCGGCTTTCGCTTCGAAAGATACTTTGTTTAACACCGTTACTTCCGGCCTTGAGGGATAGGCAAAACTGATGTGTTTAAAAGCAAGATTCCCGGTTATTTTTTGTTTTGCCACGTTATCCTTTTCAACTATCGATACTGCTTCTCCCTGTTCGCCCAATATCTCCAGCACCCGTTCGCTGGCACCTACCGCCTTTTGCAGGTTGGCAAAAAGTTCAGGAAAACTACCCAGGGAACTGCCAAGGAACATCGCATAAAGTGAAAATTTTAAAAGTTCGCCGAAGGTAATTTCCTGGTGACTGACCAGGATACAGCCATAACCGATCACCCCCAGTACACTTCCAAAAACACAAAGCACGATAAAGGAAACAAACATGCCCCTGAATTTGGCCCCCTTAATGGCAATATCGGCTACCTCTCTGATGGTATTCCTGTACCGTGCGGCTTCAAAGGCTTCATTTACAAACGCCTTTACATTTGATATGCCCGACAGGGTTTCTTCAACAATGCTGTTTGATTCGGCCATTTTATCCTGGGCCTGGCGCGAAATTTTCTTGATAAACCGCCCGAACAACACTGCAAACACAATCATAAGGGGTAAAATCAAAAGCAGCGTAAAAACCAGTTTTTTCGAAATGACGGCCATCAAAACAATGCCACCTGCAAACAATACAAACTGCCGTAACATCTCAGCAATGGTGGTGGTTAAGGTATCCTGAACCTGCGACAGGTCTGCAGAGATCCTGCTGTTGAGCTCCCCAACCCTGCGGTTGGAAAAGAAGTTCATCGGCAAGGTGATCAATTTGAAATAGGTATCGCGCCTGATATCGGCAAGGGAGCGTTCTGCTACATTGACAAACCATAAAATTCTAAAATAAGATACCACTGCCTGCACGGCCAATACAACAAAGGCTAACATTAAGATTCCCGGTATGGTATCCGGCAAATAACCATTGGCGTGTTTACCCTGTGCGGTATCAATCAATGCACCGATAAAAGATGGAAAGGCCAGCCCAACCAAACTTGATAAAAAGAGAAAAAACAGCGCAGCAATGAATTTGCCGCGATAGGGTTTCAGATAAGTGAGCAAACGGGCAACATTGCCCAAACTTTTTCTGTTTATTTTGGCTTTTGATAATTCAACGCCTGGTGCATTTCCGCTATTTAACTGTTTTCTAGCCATTGTTTTGATGTGATCTTGTTTGGGGGGCGATTTCTGCTCTATCGCTTATTCCTGCGCCAAAGCGGGTTTTGATAATGAAGACGGATCAATGCCAAAAATACTTCATTTTTTCTCATGAAATTCTAACGATCCTGATTATCAGATTACTATTTTTTTGTCTTAAAGTTGGTTAAAAATTATCCCATAAGTACACAGTCATTATTCTATATTTGCGGCCAAAATAAAATAAATATGTATATGAAATCAAAATTAACCCTCTTCATTCTTCTTGTAGCGGTATTTATCTCCTGCAAAAAAACGACCAATGTTGATGTTAAACTTTCTACCAGCGGAAAGCTTACTTACAAACTAACCGACGATGCCGGTAAAGGATTGGCAAATGTAAAAGTATCTTTATTTGACCGTACCGACACCTATTACGCTAATTACAACATTCTGTTGGAAACCCGTTTAACAGATCCTAATGGTCTGGTAGATTTTGGCAACCTCAATCCAAGCAATTACTTACTTGTTGCTGATTCTGCAAAGGTAAATAATGTTGCCTACATGGTTCAGGAATATGTTCAGGTGATTACTGGTGCTGATAAAGCGAAAGAAACCAAGGTAACAGATTTTTCAGGAACATTTGCGCTTGCGGTTAGATCTTACAACAATAATCAACCATTAAAAAATATAGGTGTGATTATGATTCCTTCAAATAAATTCAACTACGCTGCAACTACTGCCGCCAATTTAAAAGTTGCCGATTTTTCAGGAGTGACAAACGATGCAGGGCTGATCACTTTCAGAATTCCTTCAAACAAGCAGTACGCAATATACCTTTATAATACGGTTACAAATGCATCATACAATTATAACAATAGCGTTTCGGTTCAAAAAGATGCTACGGTCAATTATTCAATGAATATCTATCAACTATAGTTGATTGTAAGATTGCTTATTTTATAATAGTATGAAATTTAAAATCATGGTCCTGCTGGGGCTGTTTATTTTGACGCTCTCCTGTAAAAAGATTACCAACGTTAAATTGGTTGATGGGGTAAATTCTGGCAAACTGAGTTATAGACTTGTAGATGATGCAGGGAAAGGTTTAGCTGGTATTAAAGTTTCGCTGTATGATGCAAAACTTGGTTTAAATACGAACTACCCCGACCCAAGTGCGTTGGTTGGATCAATAAGAACAGATCAGGATGGCGTAGCGTATTTTCCTGATTTGCTGCCTAACAATTATCTTGTCACCTGCGATACTGCCAGGATCAATAAAGTGAGGTACCGTACTGACGAATTTGTTCAGGTTGTTGCGGATGTAGACAAGAAAAAGAGTATAAATGTGTCTGAATTTTCAGGCCTTTTAAACCTCACGCTCATATCCACAAAAGATTACAGAACTGTATTGAAGAATGTAGGCGTAGTTGCTTATCCGGTTAATGAAATCATCCTTAATTCCAGCAATGTTTTTGAAGTGATCAATTCGTCAACGCTTAAAGGTGTTACCGATGCCAATGGTTTTGTATCAATAAAAGTACCATCCAATATTCCTTTTAATTTTATTGTATATAATATAACAAACAGGAATCTTGCTTATGGATACAATAGCTATTCGGTAGCAAAGAATGCCAAAATTAATGCTACGCTTTATTCAGATCCTTTTTAAGTATAATACCACCAGAAAAAGCTATTGATCAAAAAAAGGGAGCTGTCCGGAATGGATAGCTCCCTTTTTCATTTTATTTCAAAGACAGCAAGCTTATTGTTTTACAGTGCGATTCAAACCTCAAATATCCAATAAAGCGCTCCTACCCTGGCAGGCTCTCAGAAATTTTCATCATTTCAAAAAAAAGTATCAGGACCTGACATTTCAAAATTTTAATCTACCGGATAGAAATGTTTTCCTCCGTTGTAATAGATAGAATAATCTATGCTTTTTCGGGATTTCCTTTCAGTATATAGAATCGCATCCATTTGAAAAAAATTCATTAGCTTTATTTAGGTTAAGTGCAACTAAGTTTTATAAGGGAAAGTATATCCGGTAACTATTTGATTTTCGTTGTATAGGATGATCCTGGTCGGATCATATTTATCCTATCATTTGAACTTAGGTATTTAGACATACAATAATGATGCGCTTAAAGCCGCAGAAATGTAGGATGTCGGAAAAAGTACCGTTGATAAAACGATAAGAGACGACGAAGATTTTTATATGTGCTGTGTTTCGTATTAAGTTCAATTAAATGAAGTATTATTTTTAATTTTCTATAAAATAATGATATTCAAGTGTCTGTGTGTTTTATCAATACATTCGTTTAGGTGTTATGTGTAAAAAATAAATCATGAAAGCCAAGCTCTTTAATTATACGGCAGGCCAATGGATTGCTGAGAACGGCGAAGAAAACATAGCTGCTGATCAGTTTCAATTGGTATTGTGTTTTGGTGGTAAGCATTTATTGCAGACCATTGATGTATACCTGCAGTTAAAATCACTTTTTACAAATGCAGATATTGCGTTATGCAGTGCTGCAGGAGAAATTTACCAGCAAACGGTATGCGATAATGCACTTATTGCTATTGCTTTAGCTTTTGATTCAACCACGATAAAAACTTCGCTGGCCAATATAAACGAATATGAAAATAGTTACGCTGCGGCGATCGGGTTAATTGAGAAATTGCCGAAAGAGGAATTAAGCTATATACTAACATTTGCCGATGGAAATATGGTAAATGGAAGTGAGCTGATTAAAGGACTAAACGTTGCCGCGGGAAACATTTTGGTAACCGGTGGTTTGGCTGGTGATGATGCCAATTTTAAATCCACTTTAGTGGGACTCAATCAAAACCCAGGTGAAGGAAACATCATTGCCATTGGTTTTTATGGGAACAGGCTGCTGGTTACCCATGGCTCGCAGGGTGGTTGGGACATGTTCGGTTTGGAGCGAACGGTAACCCGATCGCAGGCAAATGTATTGTATGAAATTAATGGCGAAAGTGCGCTGGATTTATATAAAAAATATTTGGGACCTGATGTGGATAACCTCCCGGCCTCTGCATTATTATTTCCGTTAGCTATTTCTATTCCAGGTTTTTCAGAGCCAATTGTACGTACCATTTTATCGATTGATGAAGATAAAAAAACGATGACTTTTGCAGGAGACATACCCGAGGGCTCAAAGGTAAGGTTGATGAAAGCAAATTTCGATAATTTGATCGAAGCTTCGAGCCATGCAGCCACAAATAGCCTTAAACAAAATCAAAAGCCGGATTTTGCTTTGCTCATCAGTTGCGTTGGGCGTAAATTAATACTCGGCCCCAGAACCGAGGAAGAAGTTGAAGCAGTTGCTGAAGTGTTTGCTAAAGAAACTACCATCGCGGGTTTTTATTCGTATGGTGAGATTTCCCCGTTTAATAATAGTGGAACCTGCCAGCTACACAATCAAACGATGACCATTACTTCATTCTATGAATTACCATAAGTTACTTAATAAGCAGATTAGCAAATATTTATCTGCCGAACTGGTGGAGAATCCGGCTATTAAAAAATTTTTGAGCGTAATCAGCGATTCCTATGACGCGTTGCTAAGAGATAAATTATTGGTTGAAAGGGCTTTTTCAATTAGTGAAGAAGAGTATATATCTGTAAATAAAAAACTGAGCCATGAAGTATCGGTAAAAAGGAAATCAATTGAAACCTTGAAAAACATTTTGGGTGAAATGGGTCGGAATTATCAGGGCGAAAATCCTGATGATTTTCTTGCCATTGCCGAATACCTGAATAAACAGGTTACGTTAAGGAAAAGTGCAGAAAAGGTATTTACTTCTTTGGTGGAAAACTCGCACAGCGGGATTCTATTGGAAGATGAGCATAGAAACATCGTTTTTACCAATCAGCTTTTTTGCGATCTGTTTCAGATACCCTATCCACCAGATGCACTTATCGGTACCAGCTGCAGTGATAGTGCAGAGCAATCAAAACACCTTTTTAACAATCCTGATGAGTTTGTTGCCGGTATTGGACAAATACTGAAAAACAGAGCTTTCGAGAGTACAAACCTAACGCTAGCCGATGGAAGGATATTAAAACGCGAGTACATTCCGATTTTTATCGACGATGTATACAAGGGACACCTTTGGAATTATACCGATATTACCGAAAAGAAAAAAGCGATGGAAGCGCTTGAGCAGAGCGAATTAAAAAATCGCCTGATCATGAATTCGGCTTTGGATGCCATTATTACCATCGATAGCGAGGGATTAATTACTTTCTGGAATCCTCAGGCAGAGAAAATATTTGGCTGGAAGGAAGCTGAAGTGATCGGAAAGCATTTAACAGATAACATTATTCCATCCTACCACAAAGCCGGACATAAAGCGGGTATGGAAAGATACCATCAAAATAGTGCCGGTACAATTTTAAATAAAATGATTGAAATGCCTGCGATGAATAAAAACGGAGCGGAATTTTCAGTTGAATTGTCTATCATTCCCGTAAGCCAGGGCAGCACAAATTTTTTCTGTGCCTTTATCAGGGATATTTCTGACAGAAAGAAAAATGAAGAAGAGCTAAGGGCAAGTAAGGAGCTATGGCAATTTGCTTTGGAAGGCGCCGGGGATGGTGTTTGGGAATACAATTTCCAAAACAAAAAAGCCTTTTTCTCTAAAAAATACAAAAGCATGCTTGGCTATGGGGATGAAGATTTTGCCAATGACCCTGATGAATGGTTAAGCCGGATACATCCCGATGACCTTCCTAAAATTTTGGAGACAGATGAAGCCTATTTTTCAGGTGAAATAAATTCACATCAGCGGGAGTACCGGATATTACATAAAAATGGCAACTACATATGGGTACTTGACCGGGGAATGATCGTGAACAGAACACCAGATGGGTTGCCGGAGAGAATTATCGGTACCCATTCTGACATCACTGAACGTAAACTTTCTGAGCAGGCCCTGATCAACAAAGAAGAAAAGTACCGGAACATCATTACCAATATGAACCTGGGCCTACTGGAGGTTGATAATGACGGATATATTCAATTTGCAAATCAAACCTTTTGTAAAATGATCGGCTTTGACCAGGAAGAACTTGCCGGAGCGAAAGACACAGATATAATAGACCTTGGCGAAAGTAAGGAGACCGTAGCGTCAAAAACAAGTCTCCGAAAACATGGAATATCAGATGCCTATGAAGTGAAAGTTCGGAATAGAGCCGGCGAATTAAGATGGTGGCTCATAAGCGGAGCGCCAAGGCTCAATGATAAAGGGGAACATATCGGCTCTGTCGGAATACACTTAGATATCACTGAGCAGAAAAAGCTGGAGCATGAGCTTATCAAAGCTAAAGAGGCTGCCGAAGAATCAACGAAATCAAAAGAAGCATTTCTGGCCAATATGAGCCATGAAATACGAACGCCAATGAATGCCATTTCCGGGATGGCCAATCAGCTTAGTAAAACAAAATTAGATCATCATCAGCAATTTTTTCTCAATACAATCCGCTCCTCTGCAGATAATCTGCTTGTGATTATCAATGATATTCTTGACCTGAGTAAAATAGAATCTGGCAAGCTGGGTATTGAAAAAATTGGATTTGAACCTAAAAAGGTCATTAGCCATGTTATGCAGGTGATGCAGCACCGCGCCGAAGAAAAGGGACTTACGTTTACCAACTCATTTTACGATCAAAGACTTTCGAGGGTATTAATTGGCGATCCTTACCGCCTTTCGCAAATTATGCTCAATTTAGTCAGCAATGCGATTAAGTTTACCCCTAAAGGAAAAGTAGATATTTACTGCAGCGTTTTGCAGGATCACGAATCGGAACAGCTTATTGAGATAAGCGTGATTGACAGTGGCGTTGGAATGGAGCAGACATTTGTTAACCACCTGTTCGCTAAATTTTCACAGGAAGATAACTCTATTACCAGAAAATACGGAGGAACAGGACTGGGCATGAGCATATCTAAAGAACTCATTGAACTGATGGGTGGAGAAATTAAGGTAAACAGCGAAAAAAACAAAGGAACTACGGTATCCTTCAACCTCAGGATACCAAAAGGTAACGAACAGGACCTTATAGAGAAAGGCAATATTGAAGTAGATACAACATTACTGAATGGTAAGCAGATTTTGATTACCGATGACAATGAAACCAACCGGCTTCTGGCATCAGCAATACTGGGTAATTTTGGTGCTGTTGTTACCGAGGCCGCTAACGGACGAGAAGCGCTTCTTTTAATTGAAAAGAATAAATTTGATCTGATTTTGATGGATGTACAAATGCCCGAAATGGATGGGCTGGAAGCAACCAGATTGGTTAGGGAAAAACTAATAGATGTACCGATTATCGCACTAACGGCTTTCGCATTAAAAGGAGATAATCAAAAATGCTTAGACAATGGCATGGACGATTACTTGTCAAAACCATTTGAAGAAGAACAGCTCCTTGAAATTGCTTCGAAATGGCTGGGTAAATTTCATTTAGTTAAAAAAGAACCTGGTAAAGTAACTGATACACCACTTTATAATTTATCAAAAATTGAGGGCATAGCGAGAGGTAATACCAAATTCATTAATAATCTGGTCGGTTTTTTCATCCGGCATATACCGCTTACGTTAAAAGAGATAAATGATGCATACGATCACAATGATTTTTCGAAAATTTCAAAGCTTGTACATCGGATTAAACCCTCTGTAGCTGACATGGGTATATCATCCATAAAGGACGAGTTGATCGAAATAGAGAATTTTGCACCGGAATATGGTAAATCGCAAAGACTTGACTATTTACTGAATAAAATCAATTTGGTGTTAAATCAGGTGGTTTCCGCATTGAAAGATCATATTGTTTCTGATGTTTAATCTTTAACGGTTGATTTGGTTGCTGCCTTTTGTATGTATACTACCTGATAAAATTCTTTGCTGATGGACCTGCGTTCACCTTTAAGTGGTATGGCAGGTTCCTGTTGTTTAAAATAACCAGGAAATACCTCAGCTAAACGAACTGAAATTCGCAAACAAAAGTGCTCCAGACTGTTCGAAATCGATGTTTTTGAATTAAAAATCAATAAAATTTTTTAATTCAAATAAATAAACGTTAATTAGACATTTATTTATTGTTATGAGCAAAGCAAACTATGTAATTGGAGTAGATTATGGGACTGATTCTGTCCGATCTGTTCTAGTCGATACCGCAAATGGAAAAGAAATTTCGGCCTCTGTTTTTCTTTATCCCAGATGGCAAAAAGGTTTATACTGTAAACCGGCTGTTAACCAGTTCCGCCAGCATCCCTTAGATTATATTGAAGGTTTAGAGCATACCATAAAAGATTGTTTAACCAAAGCAGGTGGTGCAGAAATTGCTTCTTTAGTAAGGGGTATTTCGATTGATACGACAGGTTCTAGTCCGGTTGCTGTTGATGCCGCAGGTACTCCCCTGGCTTTAACACCTGGTTTTGAAGAGAATCCAAATGCCATGTTTGTGCTTTGGAAAGACCATACAGCGGTTAAAGAAGCTGCAGAAATTAATGAGCATGCTACCCGGTTCGAAACCAACTATTTGAAGTATGTAGGCGGAATTTATTCGTCTGAATGGTTTTGGGCCAAACTCTTGCGTACCTTAAGGGTAGATCAGTCTATTCGGAATAGTGCGCAATCCTGGGTAGAACATTGTGACTGGATTCCTTTTTTACTTTGTGGTGGCAAGGATGTGACTACCATGAAAAGAAGTCGTTGCGCTGCCGGACATAAAGCTTTATGGGCAGAAGAATTTAACGGTTTGCCACCGGAAGATTTTTTTAGCAGTCTGGATCCGCTTTTGGCTGGTTTCAGAGATAAATTATTTAATGATACCGATACTTCTGATGTTGCCGCCGGAACCTTGTGCGAAGAGTGGGCAAATAAATTAGGCTTAAGTACCGATGTGGTAATTGGTGTTGGCGCTTTTGATGCACACATGGGTGCAGTTGGCGGACAGATTGAGCCTTATTATTTAAGTAAGGTAATGGGTACCAGTACCTGCGATATTTTAGTAGCACCTAACCAGGATTTAGATGGAAAACTGATAAACGGTATATGTGGACAGGTAAATGGTTCTGTAATTCCGGGTATGGCAGGTTTAGAGGCAGGTCAATCTGCTTTTGGCGATGTATACGCCTGGTTTAAAAATTTAATCAGCTGGCCGCTAAACCATTTGCTAACTGAATCTGCACTTATTGATGAGGCCACGGCAATTGCGCTGAAAGAAGAACTTGAAGCCAAAATTATCGCCAGTTTAAGTAAGCAGGCTGAAGCTTTAGATGATGATGATTATGCAGAGCTGGCTGTAGATTGGTTAAACGGCAGAAGAACGCCTGATGCCAATCAGGAACTTAAAGGTGCCATCACTGGTTTGGGTTTAGGAACCGATGCTCCGCGGTTTTTCCGCGCACTGGCAGCCGCAACCTGTTTTGGCGCCAAAGCCATTGTAGATCGTTTTAAAGAACAAGGGGTGCCTGTAAAAGGTATTATCGGAATTGGCGGAGTGGCTAAAAAATCGGCTTACATTATGCAGATGATGTCTGATGTGCTCGAAATGCCGATCCGGATCCACCGCTTTGAGCATACCTGTGCTTTAGGTGCAGCTATGTTTGCCGCAGTAGCTGCCGGTATTTACCCGAATATTGAGGAAGCCATGCAAGCCATGGGTACCGGTTTTGAAAAAGAATATAAGCCAAATGTGAAAAAGCAAAAGCTTTACCGCCAGCATTATCAGCAATATTTAGGGCTTGGCCGTTATTTGGAGAAATACAGCAAAAAAGATGTTAAACCTTATCTGTCATGAGCAACTATCAGGATATAAAACAACAGGCTTACGAAGCCAATATGCAGTTGCCGAAATTGGGATTGGTATTGTTTACCTTCGGTAATGTAAGTGCCGCAGACCGTTCAAAAGGTGTATTTGCAATTAAACCCAGTGGTGTGCCTTATGAGGATTTAACACCGGAAAAAATGGTGATTGTAGATTTTGATGGGAAAACGGTTGAAGGTAGTCTCCGCCCCTCTTCGGATACCCAAACGCACGCCGTTTTGTACAAGCACTGGGAAGATATTGGTGGTGTAGTACATACCCACTCTACCTACGGCACTGCCTGGGCGCAGGCGCAAAAAGCCATCCCGATTTTTGGTACCACCCATGCTGACCATTTAACTGTCGATATTCCGTGTGCGCCACCGATGGATGACGCCATGATTAAAGGTAATTATGAATATGAAACGGGGTTCCAGATCATCAATCATTTTGAAAGCCTGGGCTTAAGCCATAAAGAAGTTGAAATGATTTTAGTGGGTAACCATGCGCCTTTTACCTGGGGTAAAACAGCAGAGAAAGCCGTTTACAACAGTGCCGTACTGGAGGCCGTAGCGCAAATGGCTTTGTTAACACAGCAGATTAATCCGCAGGCACCAAAGTTAAAAGATTCGTTAATTGAAAAGCATTATGAGCGTAAACATGGTGCAGGTGCTTACTACGGACAAAAATAGTGAATTCGAGGTCTTGAACTATCGGTTGGTGTCTCACCGACCGGAGAATATTAAACCTATCAGGTTTTAAAAACCTGATAGGTTTATTTGAATAAATTAAAAACAAAATAATTAAAAACAACATAAGCAGTAATGATTGATTTAAAAAAATTACAGGTTTGGTTTATCACCGGTACACAACATTTGTACGGCGAAGAAACCTTGAAGCAAGTAGCAGAACATGCACAGCAAGTTGCTGATTCATTGAACCAAAACCAAAATATTTCGGTTTCGGTGGTGTACAAGCCGATTGTAAAAACCACCGAGGAGATTTTTGAAACTTTACAACAGGCCAATATCGATGAAAATTGTATTGGAGTTATTACCTGGATGCACACGTTCTCTCCTGCCAAAATGTGGATCAGGGGTTTGAATGTATTGCAGAAACCTTTGTTACACCTGCATACACAGTTCAATCGCGATATTCCATGGAATACCATTGATATGGATTTTATGAACCTGAACCAGAGTGCACACGGCGACCGCGAATTTGGTTTTATGGTTTCGCGTATGCGTAAAGACCGTAAAGTGGTGGTTGGCCACTGGCAGGATGAAGAAGTGGCAAAACAGATTGATACCTGGTGCAGGGCTGCTGCCGGATGGAACGATTGGCAGGGCGCTAAATTTGTACGCTTTGGCGATAACATGCGCTATGTAGCAGTTACAGATGGTGATAAGGTTGAAGCGGAAATGAAATTTGGTTTTTCAGTAAACACTTACGGTATAGGTGATTTAGTAGCCGTAATTAATGGAATTGATGAGGAAGCTGTTCAGGCTTTATTAACAGAATACGAAGCTAGCTATGAAATGGCTGATGACCTGAAAGCTGGTGGTGCGAGACACCAATCGGTTTACGATGCGGCCAAAATTGAGTTGGGATTACGCAAGTTTTTAGTTGATGGCGGCTTTAAAGGTTTCTCAGATACCTTTGAAGATTTACACGGGATGATTCAGTTGCCGGGCATTGCAGCACAACGTTTGATGGCCGATGGTTACGGTTTTGCCGGTGAAGGTGATTGGAAAACTGCGGCTTTGGTACGTGCCTGTAAGGTAATGGGCGCGGGTTTACCAGGTGGAAATGCTTTTATGGAAGATTATACTTATCATTTTGATCCGGCAAATGCCATGGTGCTGGGTTCGCACATGCTGGAAGTAGACGCCAGCCTGGCATCAGGAAAAGCAAGTTTAGAAGTACATCCACTGGGCATTGGCGGTAAAGCTGATCCGGCACGTTTGGTATTCAACGTAGGCGGTGGCGATGCCCTGAATGCTTCGTTAATTGATATGGGCAACCGTTTCCGTTTACTGGTAAATGAAGTTAAAGCCGTTGAAGCAGAAAATGATTTGCCTAACCTGCCTGTTGCACGCGTGCTTTGGAAACCACTGCCTGATATGAAAACAGGTTGTGCAGCATGGATTTACGCGGGTGGAGCACACCACACGGCTTACAGTCAGAATTTAACTACCGAGCACTTGTCAGATTTTGCCAACATTGCCGGTTTGGAATACATTAACATTGGGGCCGATACGAAAATCAACCAGTTCAGAAATGAATTGCACTGGAATGAGGTGTTTTATAAAGGTTAAGCTAAATAAATCCCAATAATACAGAAGCCGATAACATTTACATTATCGGCTTTTTTTGTGATTATACTTTTCAACGATAAAATCGCTGTCCTCATGCATCCGCGTTACAAACGCGGACGATTTTTGTCTTTCAGTAGGTTATCGGATATAGCCTAACAAAATGGAGAGATAACAATAGACATTCGTCATTGCTAGAAGGCTTTTTCAGCCGACGAAGCAATCTTTCTAGCAAGAATCGCTGGCATGACAGATTGCTTTCCCGAGAAATCGGGACTGACTGTCGTTCCTCCCTATAATGACGATCTATTTACTTTCCAGTTTTCATTAATGTTGGTTAATTGAATAAATTGGGTAATTGGTTCATTGTCGGCATTGGTATAAACCGCAAACTAATAACTGTCAACTGAAAACTGATTAAGCGTTCGCCAAAGCCCGGTCTAAATGTACATAGCCTCCATCAACATGGATTATTTGCCCGGTAGTGTGACTTGAGCGGGCCGACATCAGAAATACCGTCATATTGGCAATTTCTTCTGCAGTGGTCATTCTGTTTTCAAAAGGAATTTTAGCGGTAATTTCATTTAGTTTTTCCTGTGCATCAGTTAGCGTTTCGATCCAGGTTTCGTAGGCGGGTGTCCAGCACTCGGCTACTACCACTGCATTTACCCTGATGCCGTATTTTAAAAGTTCTACCGCCCACTCGCGGGTTAGCGCGTTTCTGCCACCATTGGCTGCCGCATAGGCTGAAGTGTTGCCCTGACCGGTTTCAGCTGTTTTGGAAGTGATATTTACAATTGCCCCCTTGCTTTTGATCAGCTCAGGCAAAGCATGGTGCGCCATCAGGTAGTAATGCACTACATTTTTATGGAGCGAAGCCATAAAACTTTCATAATCGCCGCGCTCGAGGCCTACCCCATCATTTACACCGGCATTGTTTACCAAACCATCAATCCTGCCGAATTTAGCGACAATCTGGGCAACCACTTTTTCGCAATCTTCCGGTTTGGAAAGTTCGGCTACAAACTGATCGGCTTTTTTGCCTAGCAAGGTAATTTCATCAACCACCTTCTGGTTGTCTGCTGCTTTTCTGCCCACAATTACGGCGATGGCATCTTCTTTGGCAAACACTTCCGCGATACTGCGGCCAATGCCTTTGGCTGCGCCGGTAATGATGATTACTTTTTCTTTTAGTTGTAAATCCATATTTATTTTTTTTGCCACAGATTTCACAGATTAACACAGATTTAGTTTAGAGATTTGTGTTTGTCTTTTGTAGCTATAAGTTATTTTATTTGTTTTTAGCTCCTGCTTTATTTTTTGCCACAGATTGCACGGATAGACACGGATTCTGTATGATTAATATCTGTGTTCATCCTTTTTATCAGTAGTTTATTCTAATTGTTTTTTTCTGTTCTATTTTTTGCCACAGATTGCACGGATAGACACGGATTATGTTTATTAATATCTGTGTTCATCCTTTTTATCAGTGGTTTATTCTAATTGTTTTTTTCTGTTCTATTTTTTGCCACAGATTGCACGGATAGACACGGATTATGTATGATTAATATCTGTGTTCATCCTTTTTATCAGTGGTTTATTCTAATTGTTTTTTTCTGTTCTATTTTTTGCCACAGATTGCACGGATAGACACGGATTATGTATGATTAATATCTATGTTCATCCTTTTTATCAGTGGTTTATTCTAATTGTTTTTTTCTGTTCTATTTTTTGCCACAGATTGCACGGATAGACACGGATTATGTATGATTAATATCTATGTTAATCCTTTTTATCAGTGGTTTATTCTAATTGTTTTTTTCTGTTCTATTTTTTGCCACAATTTGCACGGATATACACGGATTATGTTTATTAATATCTGTGTTCATCCTTTTTATCTGTGGTTTATTCTAATTGTTTTTTCTGTTCTATTTTTTGCCAACGTATTTCACGGATAATTACGGATTGTTTTTTTATTAAAATCTGTATTTATTCATTTTATCTGTGGTTGATCATATTCATAATGTCCTGCCTTCTCGATTCGGGTAATACTTTTAAATCGATTAATTTTCCGTCTTTTAACCTTCCTTCAACGGTAGTTTGGTATGGTGCATAAAGTTTAAAATGTACATCCCAGTCTGCCGGCCAGGCCGGAAAAAGATAAATCTTTTTTCCATCGGCTTGCATGAGCATCTCCTGTAAACCAATCATGCCAGAACCGCCCCAGTTATGGTCGGGTGTCCAATCGAAGCCTGGTCCCCAGAAGGCCGGAAAACGCCTTCCGGAATCTTTTAATTTAAGGGTGGTTAATCGGGCAGCTTCTTCGGTTAAACCTAATCTCGCTGCAAAGATGTTATCCTGCTTCCAGCCTACATAACTCCTGAATTTCAGCACATCTGTGTCGTATCGGAAGGTATTGACCGCAGTATCTAAACCTGGTTTCCCTATGCCATAAATGCCCCATGGATATACCGGATAGAGTTGCGGACTTTCGGTGTTATTGATGCGTTCCCAGAGCTTGGCCGGTGCAATAGTGGTTTGCCCCTGAAAAGATCTGAAACTAATCTCTGGGATGGTTTTGAGCATGGCTGTCCATTCGCTTCGCTTATTTTCGGGTAATGAAGGACTTTCAATCAATGTTTGTAGTACTGTTTTCAATGCAGCGATGGTAGATGTAGCATTGTATGCCATTTTATAGGTTTCGGTACCGGAGCCCGGATACAAAACCAAGTGCCCTTCCCCGTCAAGTGCTTTGGCGCCGCGTTGTTTGGCCAGATAGGTATAATGCTCCTTGAAAAACATCAGTGAGCTTTCAATTAAAGGAAGATATTTTTCGATATTCCGCTGATCATAACGTTCTGTTTCGAGGATCATCATGCAGAACTCCAGAACGGTATCCCATTCGTATTCGAGCCAGGCATTGTATTCCATCCCTTTGTTAAAATCAGCCGGACGTTTCCAGCCATATTCTGCAGGGTTGGGTAAACCGAAATTTTCGAGTTGCTCGGTAAAACTTGCTCCTTTGTGCCCCCAGGCAGCCGCGGTTCTGATCTCCGCATTCTTTAGTAAATCCAGGTAGAAATCAAATTGAGGCTTCATCATATCGAAATCGCCGGTTTTAAGCATGGGCCAGTAAACCAAACGCTGGTTTTGTGCGGTATGGGTGCCTCCACCCCAGTTTCTGAAATCAGGTGTGTATTTTAGCGCGCTATCGGTAAACTGCGGATCGAAAGTAAAAAGCCCGCCATTAAATTTAGTCGGATATTTGCCAAAAGCATTACAGCCCAGCATGTAGCGGAAAAGCTGGTAATTCCTGCCGGATTGATTGGTGGCCTCATCTTTTGCCTGGATGTAAATAAAACTTTTGTTCCAGTAATTGTTCCACCATTTAATGCTGCCCTGCTGATCGTTTTTCGCATGTTGAAGTGTGCTTTTCAATTCCTTTTCCCAGGTAGTAACAGCCGATGTAGTACTGGTATTCAGGGCAATGGTGAGGTGTTCGTTTGTAGCAGGTGTCTTGCTTTTCAATTTCCAGCCCTGAAAAGGTGTGCTGAGGTAAGTGCCGGCATCATTACCTGCAGCCACCATGTTTTTTCCTGTCATTATTCCGCCAAAAATCAGATTTTTTAAAGGGTTGTAGAGTGCGGTTTGGTATTCGGTTAAACCTTGTTGTTTTACGGTCACATCAAAAACAGTTTGCGGCTGATTCTGATGATAAAATTGTACGCCACCATTTTTAAAAGCAATTTCGTCTTTCCGTGTTTTTACAACGCCTTGAGGAGCCCATTTGTACGAATTCTGGTTATTTTCTTTGCCTGTGGTATTGCGATCTTCAAAGCGCCAGCTCTCATAATTGGCGGTAGTGGTCATTTTTGCATTCGATTGAATGTCTATATGAATGACTGGTTTAAAAACATCGACCCAAACCTTGATTTCGCTTTTAATTTTTCCATTGGCGCCGGATATGCTGGCGTAACCATCTTTCAGGATGAGTTCTTGCTTAAAGGTTTGGCCGGCAAACGGATTGGGACTAAACTGCAACCTGACGCGACCAAGTTTAAGCAAGGTATTGTTTTCATCAAAGGTTCCGCTGCGGGAAATATAGCAATATACCTCTCCTTTTTCTACCCAGAGGTTTAAACCGATATCGCCACCGCCAACAGGCATCGATTCGGCTGAATTGTCACTTTGGGTAGTCCATACCACATTCGCGGATGCTATCTCTTGCGAAAAGGCAACTGTTGAAGTGAACCATAAAGACGCGAACAGCACAAAGACAAAGTTTTTGCCTTGCAAACGTAAAATATTTGACCACCTGAGACACCTAAGCACACCTGATTGATGATTTAAAAAAAACAACCATATAAGACAATTAAGCACATTTAAGTTGATTAATAGAATACTCTGTAGCCTTCGTTTCTTTGTGGTTAAAAAGCTAAGGATGCCTGAGGAATGGCTTAAAAATGCCGGCCATCTAAGTAAATTTAGCACATTGAAGTACTTTTTATATAAATGAGGTGTCTTTCTGGTGAACATCATTATTATTTCTCCCAATTGTCTGTACGGAAAGAGGAAACGGGCAGGCCGTCATTTCCGAATAAATCGCCGGTTACAAAATTCTTAAAAGCATAACGTACGGCCACAGGCACTTTTACCTCTTCCGCCGAAACAACGACGCTGCTGCCTTTTATAGTGGCTTTAGCCGGATAAAACTTCTGATCAGCGCCCGCAATTTCAAATAAAGATAAAGTTTTACCAAAAGAAGTTAACCCGTTAGGTATATTTTTAAACCTCAGGGTTGCAGTGTTTTTTTCGATACTTAACGATTCGTAAACCGGACTAAGTGCACCAAAGCCTTTGATACCATAGGTTTGGGCCAGGGCCAGGTAGGCAAGCCTTTCGCCTCCCTGTTTTTTATTGGCCGGATGGATGGAGTTTTCTTCACCGATATCCATTAAAACCGCCATGCCACTATTGGGTATTTTGCTTAACGATTTGCGCTGTGCATCGCGCAGATAAGCCGCGTTGTAACTGGTGCCTGGTTTGGCGATAAGTGAATAATTGTAAGGCGCAATTTGTGCGTAGTAGAAGGGAAATTCGCCATGGTCCCATTGTTGTCGCCAGCCCGAAACCATGGCCGGGAACAAATCTTCGTAGCGTTGTGGTCGCTCATAATTCGATTCGCCCTGGTACCAGATGGCTCCTTTAATGCCATAACCCATTACCGGATAAAGCATGCCATTGTATAAGGTAGTTGGTGTTCTGCTTACTTCTTTAATAGAATCGCCTTTTGAAGGGATTTTAATTTCTGTAAAGGGCTTTAAATCTTCAGGCGACATCCAGGCTTCAATGCTCGAACCACCGTAACTGTCGTTGATTAAACCAATGGGTATATGGAGCATTTCGCTCAGCAGCGATCCAAAATAATAAGCGGTAGCACTGAAATTAGAAACGGCTTCAGGTTCGGCAAGTTTCCACAACGAAGGTTTGCTGTTGTCCTGCCTTTCGGTAATGGATGAACGCGGAACAGTATATAACCTGATGTTGGGGTTTAAAGATTTTAAGATGACTTCATTAGATCCGATAACAGGCTGACTTTTGAATCCTTTCATCGGCATTTCCATGTTTGACTGGCCTCCGCAAAACCAAACCTCACCAATGAGAATATCTTTCAGGACGAGTTTTTCTCCATCATTGAGTGCGATTTCGTATGGTCCGCCTGCAGCTGGTGTAGCCACTTTTACTTTCCACTTTCCGGTTTCATCAGAAGTTACAGCATAGCTGGTTTTGTTCCACGAGGTAAACACTTTAACTTTGGTTGCCGGTTTAGCCCAGCCCCAAATGGCTACGTTGCTTTGCTGCTGCAACACCATGTGATCGGTAAAAATGGAAGCTGGTTTTACAGTGGCCGATGCGATGCTGGAGCAAAGGATCAGGAAAAGGATCAGTTTTAATTTCATTGTTGTATTTTTTTCTTTTACTGGTCGTCATTTCGAGCGCAGTGCAACCCAGTCGAGAAATCTATTATAGATTTCTCCATTGTGCTACGCTCCAGTCGAGACGATCACGGTGAAGTTATCTACTAACCGGCAGCCAAACCGACATTTCGGAATGGCCCCTGTTGCCCCAGGCAAAATAAGGTATCAGTTTAAGTGTGGTTGTAGTATTTTTATCTTCAATTGGCTTGTAAAGCACATTTTTCCAGTTATTGGGTGCTACAAATTTAGCGGTACCCTCCAGGCTCATTATTTTGGCGCCGTTAATATTCATGGTTTTTGCTTCAAATTGGGTTGTGGCAGGTATAAAGGCGTTGAAAATACGCTTACCCGGCAGGTCGGTAGATTCAAGGCAATATACCACCGGGCCGCGTTTTACGGCTACCTGATTGCGGTTTTCCTCTACCAAAGGATTGGCTTCAATTAAAACAGCCTCCATAGGAAGGTTGAGTGTAATCACATCCCCTTTTTTCCAAAGGCGGTTCATTTCAGCATAAGTGCCGGTACCAGCCTTTACCTGTGCTACTTTTCCGTTGATGCTGATCTGCGCATCATGTGTCCAGGCAGGGATCCTTAAAAAAATTGAATAGGCTTTATCGGTACTTTCTTTTAATGTGATTTTGATGTTGCCACTCCAGGGATAATCGGTTTCTTCGCTCAAAGCAATTTTAATGCCGTTACTTAGTGTGGTGCTTAAATTATTGCCTCCATATAGATTGAACCACAACCCTTTATCTGAAATGCTGTGGGCGTAATTACTAACTTCGGCAATGGTACGCACCACATTTGGCGGACAACAGTTTGATAATGTTATATAAGGTACCCGATCTTTAGACCAGCGCTGTTTGAAAGGTAAATCATCAGATTGTGCCAGCGGATTGGTATACAGGAAATTCTTTCCATCTAAGCTAATGCCCGATAAAACACTGTTGTGAAGCGCCAGTTCCATCACATCGGCATATTTGGCATCGCCAGTAAGTTGCAACATGCGCCAGTTCCACAATACGTTACCGATATTGGCACAGGTTTCGTTGTGGGCGGTGAAATTGGGTAGCTGGTAATCGCGGCCGAAAGCCTGGTGTATTTTCTGTACCTCGGCCGGATTGTATGAAGTGCCATCAGGCGATGTACCATCGTAAAGGGAGCCACAACCGCCGGTAATGTACATTTTATGCTGGTTTACATCATCCCATATCATATTCAGGGTGTTTAAAAGCGAATCTTTTCCGGTTTCTGCGTACAGATCGGCTATGCCGGCATACAGGTAATTGGCCCTTACGGCATGGCCCATGGCTTTAGTTTGCTGTAAAAAGGGAATACGGTCCTGGTTATCGTCGGTTCCATCCTCAATTTTCCCTTTAATGGCAATTAAATGTTTGGCCAGTTCGAGGTAGCGCGGATCTTTGGTGGTACGGTACATTTCTACCACACCCATGTAGTGCGAAGGACAAATGGCATTTCTGGCCAGAGTAGGCGAAGCGGATTTATAGAACCTGTATAAGTAATCGGTGGCTTTTTTGGCGATATTAAGCAAGGTGGTTTTACCCGTAGCACGGTAATGGATGCAACCTGCTGTCATTAAATGACCGATGTTGTACGATTCGAAACTCAGGCGATCCTGAAACTGGTTATTGGCACCGGTTTTACGTTGCTCAATCATGGCTTTGGTATAAATGTAGCCATCTTCGCGCTGCGATTTGCCAATAACAACAATCGCCTTATCCATCATCTCATCTAATTTTGGATTTTTGGTAGAAGCATACAGCACCGCCACCGCTTCCAGTGTTTTGTAATAATCGCCATCGTGAAAGGAAGGGCCGGCATGCGAACCGGTATCAAGGCCAGCGGCAATTTCGAAGTTTTTAAAGGCATGGCTGATTTTCGGATCGTTGTAAATGGCCCACATATTCGGTACCATGGTTTCGGTGGCCACTTTAAAACGGTCGGCCCAAAAACCTTTTGTCCAGGTTACATCACTCATATTAATGCTATGCAGCTTAGCATAAGGGCTGTTTGAGGTGTTGACCAGCGCTTTATCCTGTGCTACTGCGTTTAACATTAAAGAAAGCATTGCGCAAATCATTACCTGAAGTCGTAAAGTCTGAAAGACAAAATTTCCGGTCATATGAGGTAGCTTTTTTATCATTGTTTTTCTTTTTAGCGTTCTAATCTATTTTATTGCCAAAATTTCTTAAATTCTGAAGGGTGGGCAATGGCCTGATCATAATTTTCTTTACATTTTTTTTTAGAATTTTTTCGGAGCCCAATGATTTTAAAGTTTCAGTCCTCACTCCTGCTAAAAGATCAAATACTTTTTCGATCGTTGAATTTTTGCCATCATAAACTACACTGGAGATTTTAACCAATTGAAAAACGCCATTTTTGTAGATGAATTTATGCTCATAACGAACATCATTTTTTTCGGAGTTCATGACTAAAAACCCTTTTTCAATAAAAAAATATGGAATGGTATTTTTGGTGTGTATACCATCTACATATTGAGGTTCAATTACATCTGTTGAAGAGAAAACCATTTTAAATTGCTTGTTGGGCTGTAACAAAAATATCTGCAACCTCAACGGAACAGCTGCATCGATTGTATCCATTGTAATTACAGTTTTGTCTGTTAAGCCATCGTTATTCAAATCACCCTTTTCTAACCTAATCCGGACATTAAAATTATCTTTTACTTGCTTTTGCTGGGCGTAAACAATGGTTTGAGCAAAAGCCAGAATGAATACAATTATTTTTTTCATTTATTTGAAATATCAAATTCTCAATTACTTTTCAAGTTGTATCAGTACCGGTCCGAATAATCCTGCAGGGTTTAATGGCTTGCCTTCCAAACGGAATGGTGCAGTTGTTTTGGTAATTCTTTTGTTTTCAGGCAATTTACTATCACCAATTAAACGGTTAGCCCAGGTATTTACCATTTCAATGCTGATCTGGTTCTCTCCTTTTTTAATGGATTTGCTGATGTCTAAACGGTAAGGCGGTGTCCACAAGGTACCGCATGTCACGCCGTTGATTTTAACTTCGGCCATGCTCGAGAAAGCGCCTAAATCGATCCAGGCATTTTTGGTATCGCCATTGTAAGTAAAGTTTTTGGTGTAAAGTGCAGTTCCCGAATAGTAGCGGATTGCCGAATCAGGATTTTTGCTCCAATCGCTAAGCTGATTAAAAAGAACCGGTTGGGATGGGCCGCCATAAGCGGGGTCAAATTGCACCTGCCATTTAGCTGAAATATCCAGAGCTTTTTTATCTAAGGGCGTGTTTTCTACAGCTTTCAATCCGCTATCGGCACTTTGTGAAGAAAAAGAACTTACTTCCGGTGTGTCCATTACCAGAAAAACAGATTGGTTAGGATATAAGGTTAAACTGATGTTAGTACCATCAAATGCATTGTTGATCTGATGTGGTTCAGACCATACATCACTTACAGCATCATAGCTTTGTACAGCTTTTCTGCCATTTCTTAAATTGAAGCGTAATGCCCTTTTTCTATTTTGCTGATTAGAGACAAAGTAAATTTCCTTGTTACCATCAATTCTATGGGTGTAAGCAATACCAGGTGCGTAATCCTCATTTAATTTATTGCTTGTGAATTCATTAACCGTTAAGTCTCTTTTCAAGCCTAAAACATCAAAGGTTTCACCATAGAAAGGGGCCTTAAAAATCTGTCCCAGTCCTAATTTTTTGATATAAACAGGATGGTTATTATTTTTATATGATTCGAAGTTGCCATCCCAAATTTCTTCCACCATTTTATTAAACTCCATGGCGTTAACCTGTTTTATACCATTTTGGTATAAGGGTTTATCTCCAACAATTACCTTCGCACCTGCCCTGATCAGCCCCAAAAGCTTTTTAATTGTTTCATAGCTTATGTACTGGTAATTGGGGTTCATTTTCATATCCCCGGGGAATACCAGAATTTTATAGCTGGTACCGCCTGCAAAAACAACTTCTCCGTTTTTAACGGTTGCAGTGCTCAATACATCCGGATTAAAACTATCGTAAGCATAGCCGCGTAAAGGGTTTACCCAGTTTTCGGGATCGGCCATGTTAGCCGAATGGGTAACCCCGGCAGGGATTTGTCGCAAAGGTTCGCCAACATTGGCTAAACGTTGCTGTTCTGCCTCCACCACCTCCTTGCCAAAAAGTCCGGGTAAGGTTGTGACCAGCCTATCAGGTAATACCGACCTGCGGGGAAATTCTTCACCTGTGAAAACTGCAATATCCACTACAGGTTTACCTTGTTGCAGCAGATTTTGCGTGCGTGTGGCATAATCAACCCAGGCTTTACCCAGTTTCCACCAGGTTTGGTCGCGCTGAAAGTAAAGGCCTACCCCATCTAAAGTCATGCCCGGTTTTCTATCCATCCAGGGGTTATGCGCAAAAACGTGGTAGCTCAGTTTATTAATGCCGAGGGCATAATTAAGGTCTTGCAGGGTTTTCATATTGCCCGGACTTTCGTTCCAATCCATCCGTACGGTGGTAAAGGCCTCTGCCTGAACGATGTTTTTGCCATAAATGTGTGCTCCTGAAATGGCATCTAGCATATCGTTTGGTTTATCGTGCGTAGGGCTGTTCAGCCAAAACTCGCCCATGGGTACATCTACTGCTTTATAGTGCAATAAACCGTCGCTCATCATGGTAGGTGCGACACTCTCTGCGGTAAAGGTTACCCCTTTCTCCCTGGCCAGTTTGGCCAGGGTTTTATAAAACTGATCGACCACCAGCTCGGCGATGGTTTTCCTGATATCATACAGAAAATCTTCAGATACTTTTGCGCTTTCTACCGGAAGTCCGGTAAAAATGGGCAGATAAGGTGTTAAATCGTACCCCCGGCGTTTTAAAAAATCGGCTTTAAACAATGGCGACCAGTTCTGGCTGCCACACTCCCAGCTATCTACATGGAAAACGCTCAGTACTTTTCTTGCCATTTTAGGGCCAGCATGTTTTAAAGCTGCTCCGTACCAATTGTCGAATTGTAGTTTAACTGCTACGGGATTAAATTTATCGCATTCCAGCCCCATGCCGCCACCTGCGGTAGCGTTGGTATGCCCTGTTGAGGTATGCCCGATCCTTAAAATGGTCCATTTACCTTTGGGAGCCTTCCAGTTCAAAGTACCGTCAGGATTTAGTTTAGTACTGAGGTTAATGATGTTTTTTAAGGGAATGCAAAGGTTTGGGGCAATTTGAGCATCTGTGCTTCTTTTGCTGATCCGCCACACCGAGCCATTTTTGCCTTCAAATTGATTAAGCTGCGCTTCGGCCGATAATTCCAGGTTAACGAGTTTTAATGAAGGTTTCCATTTGGCGGCATCTAAATCTTCAGCGCCTGGTTCAGCGCCTCTCTTATCGTAAATAAACCTGAAGAATTGAGCTGTTACAGGTACAATGCTGTGTGTTACAGCTTCATCTGTGTCCTGCCAGCCATGCCGTGGTGCTTCCAGGCGCCCGATGGAGCGGAAGGTTTTCCCATCGTTACTCACCTCAATGGCCAGTCGCTGGGCCTGATAATTATTGCCGCTAACCTTAATTGTTATGGTTCGGCAGGTGAAAGGCTTTTCAAATTCGTACTGGATGTAACAAGGTTCGTTTGAGCCAAAGTTTTTCTTATTGCCGGGTTGAACCAGTCCGGTAGCGTCTGCGCCATTGCTGGCCGTAATTTTAGGGATGACGGTGCGGGTAGAGATCCCTTCTCCAACAGGTGATGGATACGCATAAACAGCTATATCGCGGTAGTAATTTTCCTTATTTTCGGGTACAGGTAGTTGTATTTTATTCTTCGTATTACTGGTGGTTATCTTTGACCAAACTACTTTTTGCATGGAAAGTTCGGGTTTAATCCAGGGACCGCCTGCCAATGCAAAACCATCGCTTACATGCATACCCAGTTTAAGGTTTAAACGTTTGGCTTCGCTCATGGCAAACTCCACCATTTGCCACCATTCGGGGGTAAGTTGTACGCTTGGCGGCTGATAAAGCGGTGTTTTATCGGCACCCTGAATACTCATTAAATAAGCGCCGCCGATACCATTGGCTTTCATGGCCTCCAGATCGGCTGTTATGCCGGGTTTCGAAACAGCTCCTTTAATCCAGTACCAGAATACCCAGGGCTTTGCGTTTTCATTTTGCGCATGGACCCGCTTTGAGGCACAAAAGCTGATCAGCAATATCAATAACAGTGTTTTACTAAACCTGGGTGTCATTTTTAAAATTTATGTTCAATAACTTTAAGTTGATCATAGTAGCAATGAGTAGATTAATTATGATTTATGCGCCATTTTATAGCCGCTTAAAGCAAAATAAAGCACCACTATAAAGCAAACCAACGGGATGCTGTAACCAATCTGGATGTGATCACCGTAAAGATCAATCAGGGTGCCCATGCCGAAAGGTAAAATGGCACCTCCCACAATTGACATAATTAACCATGAAGAACCTGGTTTGGTATCATCACCAATACCATCGATACCCAGTGCGAAAATGGTCGGAAACATGATCGACATAAAGAATCCAAGTCCACCTAAAGCATACACCACGTAAGAACCCTTTCCTAAAATAGCCACCAGGCACAACAAAACAGAGATAACAGCATAAATTGCCAGCAGTTTATTGGAAGAAACAAACTGAAGAATAGCTGTACCTGCAAAACGCCCGGCAGTGAATAAGAAACCATAAATCGCTAAATAGGATGCCGCGGTTTGCTCATCGAAGCCACCACCTTGCTGGGCCATTCTGATAAAAAAACTGGTTACACAAACCTGCGCACCGACATAAAAAAACTGTGCAACCACAGCCCACCTCAGGTGTTTATGTCTTAATGCACCAAAGAAACTACCTTTGGCCTCGCCATCAATACTCTTGGTTTTAATTTCGGGCAGGTGGATGAAATAAAATATAACTGCGATAATCAGTAAAATAATCCCTAAAGTAATGTAAGGGGTTTTAACTGAAGCTGCTTCTTCCAAAAAATAGCTGTTTCGGCTTTCCGCACTCATGGCCGCGAGTTGTTCTTTGGTATGCGATTTTCCGGAAAGGATAAATAAACCACCGATCATGGGCGCTACCATGGCTGCTAAGCCATTAAATGATGCGGCAAGATTTAACCTGCTGGTGGCTTTTGCCGGATCTCCTAAGACTGCAGCATAAGGATTGGCCGAAGTTTCGAGCATGGTTAAGCCACAACCAATGATAAAAAGTGCAATAAGAAAAGTGATGTAGGAAAGGTTATTGGCTGCCGGAACAAATAGAAAAGCACCGATTGCAAAAGCCAGCAGGCCCGAAATCATGGTAGCCTTATAACCCCATTTCTTTAAAATAACGCCTGCCGGAATGGCCATTAAGAAATAGGCAAAGAAAACAGCGGTATCAATTAAGGTAGATTGCCGGTTATTTAAGTTACAGGCTTTTTTAAGGTGCGGAATCAGGATCGAATCGAGATTGTGCGCCATTCCCCACAGGAAAAACAGACTCACTACGAGTATAAATGGCAATAGGTACTTTTTTCCCGATGAGGAATGGTTTTCAGTTACAATTTCGGTTGCGGTGTTGTGGTTCATGATATTTGGTTTATTGGTTCATTCGTTCAATAGTTCATTTGTCATTGGTGTGATTTGTTCATTGGAGCTGCCACTGCCAGGTGGATATCAGTGTCCTGATTACTGAACTAATGACTACTGAACTTTTTAACTACAAGAAGATGGTCGCATACCAATACCACTTCTCCATGTTGGTTAATGATTTCTACATGCTCTGTTACGGTGCCATATTCTGGCCTTTTGCTTTCTCCTTTTTCAGAAATGGTGACTTCGGAGTGAATGGTATCGCCAATAAACACCGGTTTTACGAAACGAAGTTTATCGTAACCTTTACTCATGGCCTCGGGGTTAATTTCGGAAGCAGTAAGGCCGATACCGATGCTGAAAATCATGGTACCATGTGCGATGCGTTGTTTAAAAGGTTGTGTGGCACACCATTCGGCATCCATGTGGTGCGGAAAAAAATCGCCGGTATGGCCGGCATGCACCACAAAATCGCTTTCTGTGATGGTGCGCCCTAAGGTCACACGTTTATCCTGTAACTGGTAATCTTCAAAAAATGTGGACTTGAAATACATAATTTAATTTTTTTATAAGCGATACAATCGCTGTTCCCCTTCATCCTCGTTACAAACGAGGACGATGTGTTCTAAATTTTATTCATTTAGTTTTTTGCAAAGCGTCTTACGAGGCAACGCTTTGTTTTTAGGCGATGCAATCGCCGTTCCCGTTCATCCTCGTTAAAAACGAGGACGATATTATTTCCTCTAGGCAAAGCAATTTTTCGGCTTAATTTATTCATTTTAGTTTTGCCGCTGCAAAGCGTTTTTATAAGACGACACATTTATTTTTAGCGATACAATCGCCGTTCCCGTTCATCCTCGTTACAAACGAGGACGATATTTTCAATATTGTTTCTTCGCAATGACGCTAATTTATTTAACCTTCACACCACCAGTATCACTGGATTGATAGGCACTTTCTACTACAGCCATCGTATCAATCACATCTTCAACACTGGTGTGTAAAACAGGGCTTGATCCTTCATTATAACGCATTAGATTGGCCATGGTGCCAATAAAGGCTTCCGGAAACCAGGAACCTTCCAGTTTTACGGTTTGCCATTCCGGTGTTTTTCCAGCTTCTGTCACACAATACTCAAACACATCTGGCACGCCATGCGGATAATCCATCAATAAGCCAATTTTGGCCACAATAGCGCCGTTGGTTCCCTCCCATTTTATATAACTTTCCTGATGCCTCGGACCAAAATCATGGTCGTGGTTGGTATTGATCACGGCATGCATGGTATCGCCATAATCAAGTAAAATGGTTGAACGTGATGATGACAAGCTTTTGGCAGGATGTTTCAGGGTTTTTGCCATCACACTATTGGGGTTACCCAAAAAGGAACGGATCAAATCAACGTAGTGGATGCTATGATACTGAATCTCTAAACGTGGATGGATGATCACGTGCGGGAAAATTTCCCAGGGGGTTTTAATGGTTACGCGGACTTCCATATCGTAGAGTTCGCCAATCAAACCTTTATCGATAAGGTATTTTGCAGCACTTACAAAAGGTGCAAAGCGCAGCTGGAAGTTAATGGCTGCTTTGAGTTTTTTTGCCCGGCATAAAGCTAAAATTTCTTTAGCCTGGTTAAAATCATCGCCCATGGGCTTTTGGATTAAAACCGCTGCACCATCAGGTAATTGCTTTAGGGTTTCGATATACTGCTGGGGCATAATGGTAATATCGAACACGGTATTTTCAGGCGCTGCAGCAACGGCTTCAGCCACATTATCAAAAACATGAGGGATACCGAAAGCATCGGCCAGTTTCTGTGCCCTGGCTTTTGTCCGGTTTACAATGCCATATACTTCAAAGCCCGCAATTTTATAAGCAGGCAGGTGCGCATCAGCCACAATTCCGCCGGCACCAATAATGATAATCGGCTGTTTGGTTTCGGGCAAAGCTGGTCTATATTGGATATCGATACTCATTTAATTCAATTTGTTAATCTGGTTTTGGGCTGCCTCAATTAAACCGGCAGATTCAGCCGTGGTATTGATGGCTTTTAACACCATTTCATCAATAATTTTGGCTATTTGCGTCCAGTTTTTATGCTGTGGCAGCGTATTGGACACCTCGTGTAACTGTTCTAATTTATGGTAGTATGGGATCATTTCGTTCACTTCTGCGTCTTTCCAGGTAGAAAGCCTGCAACCAATTCCACCTTCAAGCGTCAATAGCTTATCTTGCGCGGCATTCGTGGCAAATTTCAGGAAATCGTAAGCCACTTCTTTATTTTTACTGCCTTTGGCAATGGTGTAAAGCCAGTATACATTTAAGGATGCCGAAGCCTTACCAACTGCTGCAGGCAACAAATCGACACTTACCCTACCTTTTACCTTCGAATTGGCATCTACCTCGCACATGCCGGCAAAACCAAACCAGTTAATCATCATGGCGGCTTCGCCATTGGCAAAAGCCAGGCCGGCGGCAACCGATTCAAAATCTTTTGATTTGGGATGAACTGCAGTTTGATCATTTACGATCTTGCGATAAAAATTAAGACCATCTACAGCGGCCTGGCAGTTGATTTGAATGTTTCCATTTTGATCAACCAGGCTGCCTCCTCTGGTCCACAATTGCAGGCAAAAATCGAAAACGGTATTGTGCCCATCGGGATAGGAGGCAAAGATGCTGCCATATAGATGCTCGTCCGGGCGGTGAAAAAACTGTGCTGCCTGATGAAAATCCTCCCAGGTTTGGGGTATGGTTAAAGCTTTTCCAAACTGCTTTAAATAATTGGCCTGCTCAGTTTCGCTTTCAAACAAATCTTTGCGGTAGATAAAACACTCCGGACCATCATGAAAAGGTAAACCCACCACTTCCCATCCAAAGCGCTGTAATTTAAGTAGCGATTTGCTCCAGCCATTAGGGAAATCTACGGGTTTACGGGTGTTGATATAAGGGTTTAAAACCTCAAATGCCTGGTTCAGGTAACCTTCATACACCCAGTCGGTATTGATGTGCGCAATATCAAATGTGCCTTTAGCTAAGCCCTGATTGGTAATGGTACTTTCATAAAGCTCATGTAAATCCATAATCTGCATGTCCAGCTGGAGTGTACAGCCAGAAAAAGCACAATAGCTGTCCCAGAATTTTTGCATGGCAGATTCAAAAGGGCCAAATTTACGTACAGCTATTCTGAAAGTTTCGGCTTGATTAGACATTTACAGTGGTATGAGTTATAAATTCTTTGATGATTTTTTCGTTGTCCTGTCCCAGTTTGGGTGAACCTTTCGGTGAAGTTAGTAATTCTCCGTCAATCCGGATTGGACATCTGGTGGTTTCGTAACGGTAACCGTCAAGCATTTGTACTTCCTGGATCATGTTCAATACCTTAAAGCCATCGTGCGCCATCAAAGCATTCCAGTTTAATACATCCGAACACCAAATATCGGCTGGTTCTAATTTAGAAAGCCATTTTTCGGTGGTTTGGGTAAGCAAATGACAGGCTAATATGGCTTTAATTTCATCGCGTTTCTCAAAGGCTTCGCTTACTTCTGCATAATCTTCCAGTTTTTCGCAGCCGAGTAAATTACCCAATTGCGGAATTGACCCCATGGCCAATGCCAGATAACCATTTTCGGTCTGGTAAATGCCATAAGGTGCACCTAGATACGCATTTGCGTTGTTTTGTTTAGATCGCTCTGGCAAACTACCACCGTCGTTCATGAAGGTGGTAATGGTTTCAAACTGAAAATCGTAAGCCGATTCCATCATGCTCACCTGTACAAAACCGCCTTCATTTTTTACAGCTTTCCGGTACAGGCAGGCTAAAATTCCCTGGGCCAGATGTGCACCGGCCAGCATATCAACAATGGATAAGCCCATGGCCACAGGACCGCTGTCTGCATTTCCGGTAAGCGATGTCAAACCAGTAACCGATTGTAAGAGCAAATCCTGCCCAGGTTTATTTTTCCATTCACCAGTTGTTCCGTAACCTGATATTTCGCCATATATAATAGTGGGATTTAAAGCGCTCACTGTAGGATAATCGAAGCCTAAACGCTCCATTACACCCGGCCTGAAGTTATGAATCATGACATCGGCCTTTTTTAAAAGCCCACGCACCATTTCGCAACCTTCCTCACTTTTTAAATCAACCTCAAAACTTTCCTTGTTCCGGTTGATCGCATGAAAAACCGACGATTCGCCGTTCATAATCAGGTTTGAGGTATACAGCGTACGGCAGATGTCGCCAATGCCCAAACGTTCGATTTTGATTACACGTGCGCCCATATCGGCTAAACGCAAACTCGCCGAGGGGCCGGAAAGAAACTGGCTAAAATCGATAACTAAATAATCTTCAAGCGGTCGCATATGTTAATTTATTTTATTTATTCTTCATCCCGACGGTAGTGGAGGGATCTGTTTTGAAAGATTTATCCGTTCCGCTGCGCTACAGTCGAAATGACGACTTTATGTTGGTTGCCATGGGTTCGTGTCCACACGAACCATCCTCATTTGTTATAAAGGATTTAGAATAACTGTCACGTTGAGCCTGTCGAAACGTTTTTAAGTATTCATAAAAGTCCTTCGACAAGCTCAGGATGACAATCCATTAATTTATTTTATCTCAAACTCTCTGTTGATACTTTCCGTATCAAAACCCAATTTTGGCGCAGCTTTAGCCGCAAATAATTTTCTTTTATCAAGCCGGATGGGACTAACGGTTGTTTTAATGGTTTTTCCACTCCCTAAATTAAGCTGTTGTTCTATTTCCAGGTTTTTATAGGTACTTAATGCAGTAGCCGTTTGGTAATTGAGCACCTCGGCACACCAGATGCCATTGCTTTCCAGGCGATTAACCCAGCTGGCTGTACGCTCCTGTTTAAAGGTTTCGGAAAGACGTACAATCAGTTTGTCGCGGTTATCGAAAGCTGAACCAGCTTCTACATACAAGTCGCTGATATCGCAGCGGATAATGGCGCAGATATTCGGGAGGTTGCCCATGGCCATTGCAATGTAGCCATCCTGCGTTTGGTACATGCCATACGGGGCACTTAAATAAGCATGTGCGCTACCTTTGGCTCCGCTCCTGTCTGGCAATTTGCCTCCATCATTTAAATACGTCGTAATTACTTCAAACTGTACATCCAGAATAGATTCTAGCAGACTTACTTCAACCAGTACGCTTTTTTGGGTTTTAGCACGCTTAATTAAAGCCGCCATAATGCCTTGTGCCAGGTGGTTGCCGCACATAATATCCGAAACGGAAAGGCCAAAGGGCACCGGTCCGTCGGTATCTACACCGGAAAGAAAGGTTAAACCCGAAACAGATTGAACCAGTAAATCCTGTCCGGGTTTATTTTTCCATGGGCCTTCGTTGCCATAACCCGTAACCACGCCGTAGATAATTTCTGAATTGATTTGTTGTACCTGCCTATAATCAAGCCCAATTTTCTCCATCACACCCGGCCTGAAATTGTGCGTCATCACGTCTGCCCTGGCGATCAGTTTTTTGATTTTTGCTAAATCTTCCGGATTTTTTAAATCGGCAGTGTAACTCTCTTTATTGCGGTTAATGGTATGAAATAATAAGCTGTCTTCATCCACAAAAAGATTTTTGATGGATAGAGAGCGGCAGGCATCGCCGGTTTGTGGTCGCTCTATTTTAATCACGCGAGCGCCTAAATCAGCTAGTTTTAAACCAGCGGATGGCCCGGCCAGAAACTGGCAAAACTCTAAAACCAAAAGTCCCTCTAACGGCTTGTTCATGATACTGCTAAACTTTTAGATTGCTGATATAACTCGTTCAACGCAGATAAAACTGTCATTTCATCGCCCTCACCCATTAAATAATCGCGCACTACATCACCGGCATGATCCTGAAAATACATGGACCCATGGTAGCGGGGACGTAAAAAAGCCCTTTGTAAGGCAGGTAATGTGTTGGCAAAATATTGCTGGCTCTGGCGATTCACCTCTTCATTTTTCCATGCAGCCAAATGCCCGGGCTGTCCCCCGCTTTCGAAATATAATGTAGCCTGACAAGTTGGAGAACCCACAAACTCAACATATTTGGCTGCCATTTCTGGTTCAGTACATTTTGCTGAAATAGCCAAACCTGTGCCGCCTAAAGTGCTTCTTAAATTAGTTTTGCCATTCACCGATATCATATCATGAAAGTGCAGCACTTTTCGTGCATAACCATTTCTCGAATAATTGGCATAGCCGTAGGCAAAGGGGCAATAAGCAATCTGATCTGTTTGGGTCATGGCTTCATATACCTGAATAGGGTTCCTATTGAAATTTGCCGGATCTATTTTTGATGCCAGCTGACGGTACATTTGTAGTGCACTCACCCCGGTTTCAGTTGAAATTACAGTCTCATCATTCTGGCAGGGATCTTCGCCCAAAGAGCAGCAAAGCGTATAAAAATTCATTAACACATCTATCGGGATGCCTGCAAAGGCTACCAGGCCTGCATTGGCCAATGCCATTAAATCTTCAAAAGATTGAGGCAGGGAAAAGCCTTTTTCAGCCAGTAAATCAGGCCGGCTGGCGGCTACGGGTGTGGCTGCATCAATAGGTAACGCCCATAAATGACCATCATAAGTATAACTTTCGTAAGATTGTCCCACCGAATGCTCTTCCTGATCTTTCAAATAGTCATCACTGAGGTAAGAATCCAAAGGAACAATGGACTTGGTTTTGGCGGCAAAACCTGCCCAGGGGTGATCGATCACCAATAAGTCGAAACGCTCTGCCAGTTCCTGGATAGAGAAATCGGCAAATTGCTGCAAGCTCCGCTTTTCCCAGGTGATATTTACCTGAGGGTACAATTCTGAAAACCTTTGTGCAGTTGCCACCATGGGCAATATGCCACGACTGTGGTTCCAGGTTATTCCTTTTAAATTGATCGTCTTCTCCACTTATTCTTATTATTTAATTTCTGTCATGGTTCGTGTCTTCACGAACCATTATTTACATGCTCAGTTTCGGTTGGTGAGCCACCAACCCATTAGATTATCCAACTGTTTGGTGCCACACCAACCAGCTTTGCAACGCATTTATTTATTTGTTCTAACTTCTATAACTGCCGATGACAAACCTGCCGAGGTAGCTGTCAACTTAATTCTTCCGGATTTGGCTGTAGCCTGTAAAATAGCGAGGCATAAACCATGAAAAGCTTTGCGGTAACTGGCTTTAAAAGGTTCTAAACTCGCCTGAAACCCATTGTCTACACCGGCTATAAATCCATTGCCTTCCACTTTAAAGTCAACCAGGTTATCCGCATTCGGTACTACATTCCCGGCCTTATCTAAAATGCGTACAGTGATAAACGATAAATCTTTACCATCGGCTTTAATCTGTTTTCGATCAGCTATTAATTCAATTTTAGCCGGATCGCCGGCAGTTTTTACTTCACGGACCAAAACCTCTTTTCCATTTTTGCGCGATACGGCTTTAAGTGTTCCGGGTTTGAAATTTACGTTCCATTGCACGTGTAAATCATCATTCTGTTTTGATTTTTTACCTAAAGATTTTCCATTGAGGTACAGCTCCACCTCATCAGCCTGGTTGTAGTAAGCCCAAACCTCTACAGATTTGCCCGGTTCCCAGTTCCAGTGTGGCAGGATGTGCAATACCGGTTTATCGGTCCACTCGCTTTGGTACATGTAATATGAATCTTTAGGGAAACCCGCTAAATCGACAATTCCAAAATACGAGCTGCGTGCCGGCCATGGATAAGGTAATGGCTCACCGAGATAATCAAAACCCGTCCAGACAAAAAGACCTGAAACATGATCGTATTTTTTGGCCGCTTTCCAGGTTTCTTCGTGCGTAGAACCCCAGTAAGCCGAAACATTATCATAAGCAGAGGCTGACCATTCGCGGTTGCCTTCAGTAAACTTTGTTTTTCCATCTCTTGGCCACCGGCGGATGGTATCAGCCGTATCGTAAAAACCTCTGGTTTCTAATGCTGATGTAGTTTCGGTGGCCAGAAACTTAACACCAGGATAATTTTTAGGCCAATCTTTATACAGTTTATGGTTGTAGTTTAATCCATAGATATCCAGCGCATTGGCCTGGTAAATAAAGTTTTTCTTAGCATCGGTTTCGGTTAGTGCCGAGATTACCGGACGACTTTGATCGAGGTTTTTAACTGTTGCCACCAACTCTTTGGTTAGTGCTACACCGGTACTGTCGAACTGCTCGCGGATTTCGTTTCCAATGCTCCATAAAATAATGGAAGGGTGATTGCGGTCGCGGAGAACCATATCTTCCAGATCGCGTTTATGCCATTCGGGGAAACTGAGGTGATAATCGTTTTTGTTTTTCTTTTTCGCCCACATGTCAAAAGCTTCATCCATTACGAGAAAACCCATTTCATCACATAAATCTAAAAACTCCGGTGCCGGTGGATTGTGGGCCATACGGATGGCATTTACACCCATGGCTTTCATGATTTCGAGCTGGCGCTCCATAGCGCGTACATTTACAGCAGCACCCAAAGCACCCAGATCGTGGTGCAGGCAAACGCCCAGTATTTTGGTGGGTATACCATTTAAAGAAAAGCCCTTTTCTGAGTCGAAATTGAAGGTTCTGAATCCGAATTTAGTTTCATAAGTATCAATAAGCTTATTGTTTCGCAAAATTTGTGTAACCACTTTGTACTGTGCAGGCTTTTTTAACGACCAAAGCACAGGGTTTTTAAGCTGACTATCGCTGTTAACGATTAATCCTGTTGTATCTATTTTGATGTTTTGTGCTTGTGTTTTTATGATCAGTTTATCCCTGGTATCATAAATAGAATGTACCAAAACTGCTGACTGCTGTTTCGAAGTTTTGTTCTGGATTTGCGTTTTTATACTCACTTTTCCGTCAGTACCCGTAGTTACAAAAGTACCCCATTTGGCCACCGCAACTTTGGCAGTAGTAGTTAACCATACGTTTCTGTAAATTCCGGAACCGGAATACCAGCGGGAATCGGGCTGCGCTGAATTATCGACCTTCACAGCAATGATGTTATTGCCTGACTTTAAGAACCTGCTGATTTCGTAAGCAAAAGAGCTGTAGCCATAAGGACGCTTACCCAGGTAGTGGCCGTTTACCCAAACCTCGCTGTTTTTGTAAATACCGTCAAACTCAACGGTAATCAATTTGTTTTTAAAACCGGCAGGTGCCATAAATGTTTTCCTGTACCAGCCGATGCCTGTTGGCAAGCCACCACCTTCAGGTTTAGCAGGGTTCTTTTCGTCGAATTTGCCTTCAATGCTCCAGTCGTGTGGCAAAGTAAGTTTTCTCCATTTTGAATCATTATACAGCGAATTCCTGGCAGCGGGATCATCACCCAGGAAAAATTTCCAGTCGTGGTTGAAGCTGGTTTTTACTCGGGATTTTCTATCGGTTGGTGTCTCACCGACCGATAATTGTCTATCATGGTTGGTGCCCCGTGAAAAGATTTCTCCGTTCCGCTGCGCTCCAGTCGAAATGACGAATAGTGGATTAGCATCACAATTTTGCGAGGCTAATAATCCCAGCAGGGATACCATAAAAACCTTATAAATGCCCGGTATTCTCATTTCTTAATTTTGAACAAAATTCAATTTACTTTTTCCTAAATCTTTCGAAGTGGCCACCGCAATACCCCGCTGGTCTTGTTTGTTCACCGCACAATAAAAGTGGTAAACAATGCCTTTGTGCTTAACGACGAACGATTTGTGCGCATATAACTCATCATATTTTTCTGATGATTCGATCAGGTTATTACCCGTCCAGTCGGTCCAGTTGACGAGGTCTTTAGATACCGCAAAACGGTTAAAAGAACCTTTCCTGTCCTGCCAGAAAGCACCGAAATAAAACATCACGTAATTGCTTCCGATCTGCTGGATGACTGCATCGCCGGTAATGCCAACCGGATGATGTACAACGGGATTTTTAAGGTAGCGTTGCCAATGCACCATATCATCGGATACTGCCATGCCAATGCGTTCGTACCAGCGTGTTTTTTTATTGTTTGCCAGCGAATCGCCAACAGCATTGTAATACATTACAAAGGAATGGCCCGTCAACTTTTTCTGATCGGCAATCACCGTACTTTTAAATAGTTTATGACGGTTTTCCCACCAGCGTACATCGCTGTCGAGCGAGCTTAAAACCGGTTGATCCAGCCGTTTCCATTCCTGCACAACCGACGGATGTTCATCGGTATAAGCCATACCAACAGATAATGGTTCTGCCTCGTATCCTTTTTCCTTGCCACCAAAATAAGACATCCAGTATTTGCCATTAAAGCTGTTCGCCTGGTAACTACCTCCCCATTTGATATCTAAAAGTGCATTGTAGCCCGCCTTCTGGTTATCGTCCCATTTGCCTGAATCATCGAACGACATTAATTTACTCTGATTTTCCCAGTGCAGTAAATCGCTGCTTTTGGCCATCCAGGTTTCGTAACCGCGACCGCTAAAAATCAGATAAGTCATGTACCAGTATTTGCCTTTTCTAAAAATGGTGGGACAATCCATTTTATGCGCTTGATCAGCCGGAACCATCACCAATCCGTATTTGAAAGGCGTTTTCACTTCCTGGTAAATTTTTTCCATTTCGGCAGCAGATACCGGATTTTTAGCTTCCTGAGCAAATGCTGTAGCGCATGTTAATAGGCCTGTCAGATATATCCAGATCGTTCTCATGCTACTTCACTGTAAATTTATAATAACCCGAACCGATCGCTACCTGGGTTCTGCCATTGGCTGTGCCCAGGTTCTGGAATTTAGCATTGTGGATCTCTGCAAGGCTTTGATTTGCCGAAACCGGAATATAAACCACAGCTGTGGTATTCACTGGAATATTTATGGCGATTTCAAAACCATCGGTCGTTTTTTTCCAGTCAGTAGCTATTTTACCATAGGCCGATTGGTAACTCGTGGTTGCAGCAGTTAAATCACCGACTACCTCAGGGTAAATTTTAATCCGGTTAAAGGCGACCGAGTTTTCATCCTGACGGATTCCACCCACTCCGCTGTAAAACCATTCCATTAAATGCCCCAGCATAAAATGGTTATTGGAAACCGCTGGCAGTGCCGCCCAGCTTTCGGTCAAAGCAGTAGCACCCTTGGCCAACTGCATGCCATAACCGGGTACGTCGCTACGGCTGTTCATGTCGAAAATCACATCCGAGCGTCCGGCATCTTCTAAAACGCGTAGTACATAACGGTAGCCAATGTCGCCTGCTGTTAATCCGTTGTTTTTATCTTTAATGTCTTTTACGAGGTTATCAATAACTGCCTGCTTATCCTTTTCTTCAACTAAACCCATATAAACAGCCATGGCATTGGCCGTTTGGCTGCCCGAGCCGTATTGCCTGGTTTCCGGATTAAAGAATTTAGCATTAAATGCACTGCGTACTGAAATTGCAAGTTTGGCATAAGTCAGTACATCAGCTTTTTTACCCAATAAGTTGGCTATTTTTTCGAGGATTTTTAAATCATAATAATAAATAGCAGTGGCGGTAATGCCCATCGGGGTAAGCTGTGAAACGCCTGGTGGTTTTGGGCCAAGGTCATACCAATCGCCCAAACCTTGCGATAAAATGTGGTTATTGGCTTTGGTGTTTAAATATTGGATGTAACGCTGCATAGTGGGATAATGATTGGCTAAGGCCTGTTTATCGCCATACCACTTGTACAAATCCCAGGGTACTAAAATACTACTACTGCCCCATTCAGGCGAATCGCGGAACATATCGCCTCCCCATTCAAATTTAACATACTCAGGTGCAATTTCAGGAACGAGTCCGTTGGCTAGTTGCGAATTTTGCATATCGACTGAGGCTTTTACAAACAACGGTGCAGCCGCGTAATTGTAATTTACCGAACTGCCCATTAAATGCAATTGCTCTAACCAGCCGAGTTTTTCGCGGTGTGGACAGTCGGTAAAAACACTAACCATATTACTTTTAATACCCCAATCGATCAGTTTAAAGGTTTTATTAAACAATTCGTTTGAAGAAGTAAACTTGCCTGCTGTTGGAGCTGCATTACGTACGTGAAGGCCTTTTAAATCTTTGATAATGGCTTTGTTCAATGGGTTTTCTTTTCCGGCCGGAACGCCACCTTTAACCTGCAGATAGCGGAAACCCGTATAGAAAAAACGTGGTCGCCAGGTTTCGGTAGCCTCACCACTTAAAATATAGGTAAAGTAAGCAGGTCCGCCCATGTTTTTCTGGGTAACGGTACCATCTTCTTTTAATAGTTCAGCTGGTGTAATGCGGATGGTGTCGCCTGTTTTGCCGCTCACCTGGAGTTCAATAATGCCCGATGCGTTTTGTCCGAGATCATAAAACCAGTCACCATTTGCAGTTTGTGTAATCTGCTTTGCAGGAAAATGATCAAAAATTTTAACAGGCTCTTCCTTCTGGGCGTTTAGCTTCGGACCATTCACTACCAAAGCGCTTTTCCATTTGCCATCATTGAATGCTGCCTGGTTCCAGTTTTTTTGCGCTAAACCGGCGTTATAGTCTTCGCCACCATAAATACTGGAAAAAGTAACCGGCGAGGGTGATGTTTTCCAGCTTTCGTTGCTGGTTACATTGACCGAAGTGCCATCTGTATATTCGATCAGTAAACGGCAGATCATTTTCGGGAAGCCATAAGCCACTTTTAGTTTCCGGTACCTTTCTTTGACCGGCGAAATGTAATAAAAGCCATTTCCCAGCATCACACCCACGGCATTAGCGCCTTTTTTTAGTTGTTTGGTAATATCATAGGTTACGTATAAAGCTTCGCGATCGTATTTGGTCCAGCCAGGGGCTAAAAAATCATCTCCTACTTTTTCGCCATTTAAACTCATTTCAAAGTGACCCAAGCCCGAAATAAAGGCAGTAGCTTTTTTGGTGCTTCTGGTTACTGCAAACTCTTTGCGAAACATCGGCAGGATATTATTGCCGTTAAATTTGTCTTTCTTCCCATCCGTCGGTAAAACATTTACGTTTGAATCGGCCAGTTTTTCGTAAGCAATCCATTGGGCGCCTTTCCAGTCAGCTGCACTCAACAGCCCCATCTGGAAAAGTGCCGTTTCACTCCAGGCAGATGGCTTGCCCCGGTTATCCCAAACCCGGATTTTCCAGTAATACCTTTGAGCTGATTGTAGTGCTGCTCCTCTATATTTTATCTGAATGGACTGACCGGAAATAATCTTTTTAGAATCCCATACCTCACCTTTATCTTGCTTAAGCGAAGTCAGGCTCTTTGATACCAGAAGCTGATAAGCGGTTTGCATAACATTGTGCTGATCTGAAGCCATTTGCCAGCTAAAATGTGGTTGCACGGCATCAATCCCAAGCGGATTTGAACGGTATTCACAGGCTAAATGGAATACCTTAACCTCCTGAGCAAACAGCGGAAAAGTAAACAGGTAAAAAAAAGAAAAAATTACAAGTTTGTTCATTAGCCCGTACAGATCGCTTTTGATGCTTGATTTGGTTTATACTTGGTTGTCGTGCTCAATTTAGTTAGAAATAAATTCTTGGCCCCTATAGTATAAGCTGTAGAATTTGTTTAACTTTAAATTTTGCAGGTAATTCAAATATAAATCTTTTTTTTAAATATGAAAACATATATTCAGGTAATAATGATATAATTTCATTCTGAATATGAAATATGAATGCTTTTTGTATGTTTGAAACTGTAAAAAATACGATACAACCAAATTAACCCTGTATGAAAGAAAATGAATCGAAGTATCAGGCACCGGCTTTAGATAAAGGGCTTGATATTTTAGAGTATCTATCGGCTCAATCCATTCCCTTATCACAAACCGAAATTGCCATTGGTATTGAAAAAACACCGAATGAAATTTACCGGATGCTGATGAGTCTGGAAAGCCGTGGTTATATTTTACGCGATGAGGTTTCGGGTAAATACCGGTTGTCGCTCAAACTTTTTTACCTTTCTCACCGCCACTCACCTATTGATGAGTTAAGGAAGGCTGCACAGTTTCCGTTGGAAGAGCTGGCCAATTCGGTACGCCAATCTTGTCACCTGAGTATTTTGTACATGAATCAGGTGATGGTCATTATTCATGCGAAAAGTCCGGGACCAATTGCCCTTTCTATTGAAGAGGGAAATTTGTTTCCGCTACCATTAACTGCATCGGGTAAAGTATTGCTGGCTTATATGCCCGAAGCTGAACGAAATACCATATTAAAAAACAACGCTATTTTTAAAAAATATGCCAAACCACAGCAGGAAGATTTTTTAAACTCTTTGAATGAAATTCAGCAAACAGGTTCATATTTTAAAAACAGTGATGCTGTTTCGGGTGTAACCGATATTTCGGTCCCTATTGGTATTGCCAGTAATAATGGCATTATTGCCTGCTTAACCATTTCGATGCTGAATGCCTTAAATTCCGATCAGCCGATTGACAGCAAAGTTATTTTAGCTGAAGCGAACAAATGTGTTAAAAAAATTGAACAAAGAATTGGAGTTTAGCTTCATTTAAACCTGGCAGGGTTTAAAGCCTGCTGGGTTTGCACAGCTACAAAAGAGCTGTTAGCTCGAATATTTAACCAGATACTCCACTTCTTTTTCAATTGTAACCTCAAACATTCCTTTTGAAATTTCTTTAATTTCTGCTCCTTTCGCTACTGGTTTCGTTTTACTCTTTATCCTGAGTTTACCCTTTCCGGTAGCAGCGCTCACCTTGATTTCCCTTTTATTCATGTAAACTGAAATATCGCCGTTGGTAGTGGGTACTTTACCTTCCATCCAGGCTAAACCACCTAAATGGGGCTCAATGGTGTAGGTTTCGTAACCCGGAGAATCGGGACTTACCCCTAGGTAATATTTGCCGAGCAGGTAAATCGGGCTGGCTCCCCAGGCGTGGCAAAGGCTTTTTCCAAATGGCCGGCCGTACATGGCCAGGTGTTCGGTACCTTTTTTATCGGGATTATATTCCTCCCAAAAGGAAGTAGCACCCAGCTTGAGCATGCCTCCCCAATAGTTTTTCATCTCTTTTAATACATAGCTTTGCTCACCCATGGCACAAAGTGCTTCCAGCTCATAAAAGCGCATGTAAGGCGTAGTAATTTTGTTGATGCTGTCGTTAAGCAATACATGTTCTTTTACAGCTAATTTCTGTTCAGGTGTAAAGTAATCGAAGAAAATCCCGAACATATTCGCATAGCGCGTTACATTTTCTGTGGGCTGACCGGCTACCCTGCTGTGCACCAAGGCGTGTTTGCTTTGATTCCAGTAAATATCGAATATTTTGGCTTTCAATGTTTTGGCTTGTTGTTCATATTTGGTGGCATTTTCGCTGTCGTTGGCCAGTTTGGCACATAATGCCATGGTTTCTAAACTGCGGGCGTAAAGCAGTTGCTCGAAGCTCACTTCCCCATCTTTACTCAACTTATCGGCCCAGTCTATAAAAATCCAGTCACCGGGCATCCATTCCAGCAAACCGTTTTTGTTTTTACGGCCATCAATATAAGTCATAAGTGATTGCATGCGGGGATAAATGTCCTGTACAAATTTTCTGTCGCCGGTAAATTTGTAATAATCATAAATGCCCAAAAACCAATAGAAAGAATAATCCATGATGGTATTGATGTGCGCTGTAACCGGATCTTTGCCACGCTGGGCCAACAATGTTCTTTTCACGGTCGGAGCATCAAAAAACGAATAATAATTCATGAGGTAACTTTGGTAGGCATCGCCACTCCACACCCATCTGTCACGTTTTATGCCATCGATAAAAAATTCGCGGGTATTGAGGTGAAAAGTGTATTTGGCCACATCATAAATCTTGTTCAGTTCCGCATCTGATGATTTAAAACTTCCTCGCTCGGTAACGGGAGCATATTCATAAAGCATGGAGATAGAATCGGCAGAAACGCCATTTTCGGGCTGAAAATTCACATAGCGGAAAGCTTTGGAAAGCGGCATTACCGAATCTTTTTTGTTGGTAAAATCAATATCCAGATGATCCAGTGTTTCACATTTATCGGTTGATAAGGCTTCTTCTTTCGATTCGCCATAATACAAACTCAATTTACCTTTGCCTTTTAAGCCATGCACTTTAATAAAACCGAAGGTTTCTTTCCCAAAATCGGCTACATAACCTGTGCCTGCCTTTTCTGTTTTAACAGCAGTATGCTTTACAACAGGCAATTTAAACGCAGAAGGCTGGCTATGAGGATCGGTTAAACCCCAGGAGCCAGCCGAAACAAAGGTGGTTCCAGATTTATCGGAAGTTTTGCCACTGGCATCAATCCATTCTTTATCCTCAAAAGTGGTTAACCAGCTTTCATCTGATATAAGGGTTTTACCCTGTACAAAAATGGCTGGCACTGTAGCCTGGCTATACACTTTCAGGCTTAGTTTATGCTTTCCGGCCGGGATCTGGATGGATTTCGGAAAGCCGGTTAGGGCCTGACCGTCAATTTTAACATTGTAAGTGCCTTCTACAAAGAGTTTAACTTCTTCAGATTCATTAAGGGTAAACTCTTTATGGAAATCGACCAGCACGTAATGGCTATCCATTTTCCAGAAGACCGGAAAAAATGAACCACGTTCTGTTCTACGGTTTTGCATCACATTGCTCATGTAGATATCAAAATCGCCGGGATACCAGATCCAGGATGCTTTTTGAGCAAAAGCGGGGATTACCATAGTTTGCAGCAGGGTAATCAGGAGTATTTTTTTTAGGTTTATCATGTTGCTTGGTTTTTAGCCATGGATAATTTAAGTTTATCAGTTTTTTATTTAGACACGGATGGACACGGATTAACACGGATCTAATGTGTTGTTATCTGTGTGTATCCTTTATCTGTGGTATCTATACTTCATGTTGCTTGGTTTTTAGCCACGGATAGACACAGATTAACACGGATTTAGTATCTGTGTCTATCCTTTTTATCTGTGGTTCATAATTTGTGTCCCTAATGGGATAATTTAGGTTTATCATGTTGCTTGGTTACCGTCATCTCGACTGAAGCGCAGTCCCGAATATTCGGGAGAGAGATCTATAAAGCAGATTTCTCGACTACGTTACACTACGCTCGAAATGACGAAATTTCTAATGTCCGTTAAAGAAAATATAAAGTGTAACCATCAATATAGCCAATGCAGCCCAGGAAATCCAAACAGTCTTATCTGGTTTTTCAATATTGGCTTCATGTTCTTCGTTGATGGTGTAAATACTTGGTGTTCTGTCTAAAAGCGAAATCAGTATGGCGATAAGCAGTAAACCCACAAAAATCAGGAAGGATAACATGAGGTAATGCGGCCAAAAGGTGTATTCGCTGGGTGGTAAAACCCATAAATACATAATTCCGGTACTTAAACTCAGTACCGAACCGATGGATAGCGTAAAATTTACGGCTTTTCGGGTAGTCCGTTTCCAGAACACGGTTAACAGAAAAACCACTGAAAGCGGAGGCGCAATAAAACCCAGTACGGATTGGAACACATCGAAGAGGTTTAGACCTTTAATGTTATCGATGGCCAGCACTACAATTACCGCGAAAATACAACCGGCTATAACCGTTAAACGCCCAACATTGATGATCTGTTTATTGCTGGCCTTTGGATTGATTTTCTTCACATACACATCCATGGTAAATACGGTGCTTAACGAATTTAGCGATGAACCTATGGTGCCAACCAGAACCGCGATAAGCACCACGATTACCAAACCATTCATTCCCGGAGGAAAAAGATTGGTTACCATGGTCATGTAAGCTTCGTTGGGATCTTTCAGATTGGGAAAGAGGATATAACACAATATTCCGGTTACGATAAAGAGTGGCAGCGAAAGGATTTTTAGCCAGCCGATAAAGCTCACGCCCAACTGGCCCTGCTTCAGGTTTTTAGCGCCCAAAACAGACTGGACCATCGATTGATCAGTACAGAAAAAAGCGACAGCAGCTACGGGGTAACCTAAAAGAATGGCATACCAGGGATATTTGGGATCGCTGGCAGGTTGTATGAGGTTCCAGAAATGTCCGGGTGTTTTGCTGTATAGTGCTGAGATTCCTCCAACCTTATGCAGGCCTAGTAAGGTAAGCGAAAGCGAAACCGCAATCAGTAAAATCATCTGGAAAATGTTGACTTTGGCAATGGCTTTCAAACCGCCAAAAAAAGTGAATAAGCCCGCAAAAGCGACCAAAACGGTGACCGATTGCCACATGGGGATGCCTAAAATCTGGCGGACTAAAAAACCACCGGCAAACAAACCTAAGGATAGCCAGGAGATTAAAATCTTAACTAATGCATACCAGGCTAAAATATTCTGGGTAGAATCGCCGTAACGGTTTCCCATAAATTCGGGCATGGTGCTTACCTTTGCGGCCAGGTATTTGGGCGCGAAAACGATGGCTAGCAGGAAAAGGAAAATAAAGGCATACCAATCGAAGTTTACGGCCACAATACCGGTGGTATAGCCGATACTGGCAAAAGCAAGCAGCATGGATGGACCTACGTTAGTGCCCCACATGTTGAAGCCAATACTGGCCCAGCCTAAAGATTTATTGGCTAAGAATAAGGTTTCATCACTGTTTTTTGTCTTCGGAAAACTGGCGCGGTACCCGATCACCATCAGGATGACAAGGTAGGCGATTACGATGATGTAATCTAAACTGGTTAAACGTTCTACAATGTTGTGCATTTGGTTAGTTTGGTTTTAAATATTTCGTCATTGCGAGGAGGTACGACGAAGCAATCTTAATGCGGTAGCTAATTATTCACTGGTTGTAAGATTGCTTCGTTCCTCGCAATGACGAATTTCTATAATTCGATCGATTCCCGGCTAATGTTGTAACGCTATATCTTTTTGCCACGGAAACACGGATTAACACGGAAACTTTTATCTCGGTTTAATACTTTCCCGATATTTAAAGCATCTCACAGGATTTGAATTCGGTGACTTCTGTGTTTCAGTGGCCGATTTTATAACATACATTTTAACTTTTGATGTGATACGAACTATCGCTTCTTAACTATCTGTGTCTATCTTTTCATCTGTGGTTTAATATTTTATAATCCTATCGATTCCCGGCTAACGTTGTAACGCTATATCCTTTTGCCACGGAAACACGGATTAACACGGAAACTTTTATCTCGGTTTAATACTTTACTGATATTTAAGCAACTAACGAATTTGAATTCCGTGAGTTCTGTGTTTCCGTGGCCGATTTTTATAACACACATTTTAACTTTTGATGTGATACGAACCATTGCTTCTTAACTATCTGTGTCTATCTTTTTCATCTGTGGTTTAATATTTTATAATCCTATCGATTCCCGGCTAACGTTGTAACGCTATATCCTTTTGCCACGGAAATACGCATTAACACGGAAACTTTTCTCTCGGTTTAATACTTTACCGATATTTAAGTAGCTAACGAATTTGAATTCCGTGAGTTCTGTGTTTCCGTGGCCGATTTTTTATAACACACATTTTAACTTTTGATGTGATACGAACCATTGCTTCTCAACTATCTGTGTCTATCTTTTTCATCTGTGGTTTAATATTTTATAATCCTATCGATTCCCGGCTAATGTTATAACTGCTTAATATTTCCTCTATTTTTACCGGTAAACCTGTCTCGAGCGATTTATCCATGGCCTGCAAAAGCGCAATGGTTCCAATGCCTTCTTTTAAATCAGGGTAAGCGGTAAACTTATTGTTAATGCTGTCGGCAAAATACTCCAGGTAGTTCTGGTATTCGCCGGCATGGTGGCTCTGGCCTTCGAAACGGAAATAATGTTTCAAAGTGGCATCTCCCCAGGTAATGATTTTTTCTTCGCCTGTTTTGGTGGTTACGGCATAACGCAATTCATGGTAATCGGCCTGGCTGGCCCCTTCAGTTCCCCTCAAAATACAACTCATTCCACTATCGCGACATGCAGGCTGGGTTGGTCCGGTGTAAGCACCACTTACGCGGGCAATTCTGCCGTCTTTGGCCTTGAAGATAAAGTGCATGGTATCCTGGTTTTTTAAACCAGCTTTTTGCCCATTGCTGCTGAGCATACCATAGCCCATTACTTCTTCAATATCAGGCATATACCAGCGGATAAAATCGACCGGGTGACTTAAACCGCCATACAACCATTTGAACGATTGTTTTAGCGACCAGCCTTTTTCCAAAAACCAGTGGTGATCGGCATGGTAGTGGCTTTCGATGGTAATCAACTCGCCGATCAGGCCTTTATCGAAATCTTTTTTCTGGCGCATGGCCGGTTCGAAAAAGCGCGAACTCTGACCGACGAAAATTTTCTTTTTGGTCTTTTTGCTCAGGGCCAGCAGTTCGTTGGCCTGCGAGAGATCATCAATAAAGGGTTTGGTACAAACCACGTGCTTATCGTGTTCCAAGGCCAGTTTGATGTGTTCAAAATGCAAATGATCAGGTGTATAAATCGCAATCATGTCAATTTTATCGCTTTTGAGCATATCGTTGTAATCGGTAGTCCAGTTCTGGAAATCGAACTCCAGCGCCCGTTCTTTGCAAAGTTTTTTATTGGCATCGCAAATCTGGATCAATTTGAACTTTTTGCTGGCCAGTGAGGCAGATATGGTGCTTCTGCCCTCGCCTAATCCTAGTATTCCTAATCTTAACATATTTATTTTTTTGTAAGCGTTACAATTTTAAGTGTCGTCATTGCTTCGTCGGCTGAAAAAGCCTTCTCGCAATGACGATTTCTCTATATCGGTTTAAAGAAAACCCAAACTTCGCCAGGTTTTGTGCCTTCAATTCCCTCCTGGTATTTTTTCATTAATGCGTTCCATTCGTCTACCCTGGGGTTATTTTCCGTTGTTTTCGGGTTCAGTTTATCTAAATTTTCGCCTTTGGGTATGCTGATAATCAGCATGAGCTGGCGGCCTTTTTTAAAAATAACCAGCCGTTGAAAATCAGCATTGCAAAAGCCTTTTGATATTTCGGGCCATTTCTCAAATTGTGTTTTGTGGTATGCGAGATATTCTTTTTGCAGTTTTTCGTCTTTCACCAGGTTGGCAGATAATATAATGTTGTCCCATTCTTTTACCGGTTCGTTTCCACACTGTTTTTTCCGGTCGAAATCGTAAAACATATCATTGTACAGTTTAATTTCACTGGCATTGAGTCTTTTTAAGGTTTGTTGGAGACTCTCTGTTTTTAAGGTAGAGGTGTAAATGACCAGGCGGGTCTCCCAACGGTAAATGGATGAAAGCAGCAGGTTATTTTCGCGTGCAAATGCGGTTAATGCCTTTTCGTCAGGTACTTCATTCTTTTTAAAAATCAGCTCAAAAACCACAGGTTTATCTATCGCCTTATTAATCTGCCTGCTCCCAGAAATCGATGATTTATCCTTTATCAGATATTGATATTGCGCTTCCAGACCAGCGTTTTCTTTGATTTTTTCGGCAACTCCAGGCCCGTTATTTTCCCATACATTATCTGGTCCATTGGCATTTTGCAGGTATTTTTCGCTGGGCGTCCAGTTATTTTTTATGGTGAAATAGGAAGATCCTTCGTCGGTGTAGAGGTAAAACCAATGGTCAGGTAAGTGCGCATATTTGGCCGTGTAAATACTGTCAATAACATTTTCGGTAATGAACGAACCAGGTTGTGCAGATAAGGTATAAATGCCGGCTACATCGTACATGTGCTTGCCATAATGATGAATTTTGTTGGCGCTGATGGTATTATCCTTCATTGCATTTTTCGTTTTTGTCCAGCCCCAGCCCATGCTAATCCCTGAATAGGATACATCACTGACTTCATTATGCAGGATTTTCAGTCCGCGTACGTAACCTGCACCAATACCGACAGTGCCCCAATCCTCGTTGGTTACGTCGGTAATCAGGTTATTTTCAATCCGGTTATCCGAAGAAATTTCACGTTCATCCCTTGGCTGGTAAGGTAAATGTACCTCGGTGGCTTCGTCAGAAAAGGTACCCATTAGTATCCCTGATCCACCAATATCTTTAAACAAATTGCCGCTAATCAGATTGTTGGTTGTTCCTTTTTGATAATCGAGTCCGGTTGAAGCGTGGTGTTCAAACCTGCATGCCTCAAAATCGATATGATTGGCATAACTGATCTGGATGGCGGAAGCCGGACGCCCCACCCAGGCCTGGTTTTCTAATGTGGGTTTATCGGCAGTACCTGGTTGTTCTAACTTATAGGCGTCGAGCATATACATACCCGCCTGGTGCGGCACATGGCCCTGTTTGAAGGGTAATAACCACGATGCATGCTGAAAAGAAATCCCCTGGAAAGAAATGTAAGCAACCGGATGATCGATGGTTCCTTCAACTTTAACCAGTGTTTCTAAAACGGGCGCCACCACATCTGCCTGAAGCATATTCTGCTTATCTTTAGGCCAGTAATAAACTTTATGCTGCTGTAAATCTTCGAACCACTCGCCCGGTTCATCTAAAAACTGAATGGCATTGGTTAAATAATAGGCAGAATTCCCGGTTTTATCCGAAAGCCAAGGCGCTGGCCATGGGTGTTCTGATTGTATGCGGCTTTCGGGCTGTAAAAAGGAAAGTTCGGCAGTGTTCTGCTGTGTTTTTACTGATTTTACCCGCAAATTAGCAATGGCCCACCACTGGTGGATGACCATTTCGATGCCTTTAGCCCCGTTGAGGCTGATGTTTTTATTTAAAGGGATTTTGCAGGTCTGTGATTGGGCATCCCAGGACAAAATGCGGTTCATGGCATCGCCGTTAGCATCTTTGGCCCTAACAGCCTTACTATCATTCACCCAAAGCTGTCTGAACAATAAAGTATTATCGGCAAACATAGGTGCATCGGCAACCCAAACTTTACCTATGGCATTTTTAGGTAAGCCTGCAACCGGGTTAGTTAATTTTTTCCATCCTTTGATTTTTACGCCACCACTAAAAATAACTTTAGCGCCAGGAGCCGCCATAATCCGGATGGGACTTTCTTTGGTGCCCGAATCTTCGGGACGAAGCACAATAGCTTCATCTAGAGCGTAATAACCATTTTCGATAATGATATGAATCCCACCGTTAACTGAACTATCGTTTAGCCTGCGCAACTCCCTGGCCTTTCGGATGGCAAAATGTAAGGAGGCCAATGGTTTTTCCTTTGTGCCGGTACTGCGATCTGAGCCCAATTTGGAGACATAAATATCCGCTGCGAATAATTGTGCGCACATTAAATTTAAAATCAGCAAAATGGTTAGGTAGGTTCTCATAAACAAGGGTTATCCGGCTTGAAAAATAGATTTCAGGTATCTGGTATTGGCGGTGAAGTTGTACTTCACATTGGTAGGTTGTTTGGCATCACGACTACGTTCTATAACCAGCCAGCCACTCCAGCCCATTTCATCTAACGTTTGTTTTACCTTTTTGAGGTCAATTTTAGGATCATTTTCGAGCCATACACCATCTTCGTTTGTCGCATGGATCTGAATAATATTTTTCCTGCCCAATATTTTTAGTTCCTGGTGTAAATCACGACCATTTTTAGTTGCATTCGAAAAGTTGAAATAGCTTTTGATGTGCTTACAATTGATTTCTTTCAGCAACTGTAGTTCGCCTTTGGCATCGAGTGAAGTCTCAATACCGATAACCACCCCTGCTTTGGCCGCCATTTTACCGGCAATTTTTAAGCGCTCAACAATCGGCACCCTTAATTCGGGATTTTTAACTAAATCACCCTGTATGCCCAAGGGTAAAAAAACAACTTTGATTTGCATGGCTTTAGCGGTATCTAAACAATCCTGCACCATTTTTTGATAGGTTGGTCGTTTAGCAAAAGATTGGGCATAAAAGCCGGTCATGGCCAGGGCACAAAATTCGAGATGAAGTGCTTTTGCTTTTTCAAGGTATTGTTGTCTTATGGCCGGATCTGCCAGTTTATTATCAAAGGTTTCCCGGTCGCCCAGCCCGCCCATATCAATTTCCAATCCATCGGCACCGATTTCACTGGTCAGTTCCAAAGCGCTTAATTTCTGGCGTTTGAGGATCATCAAGTCAATTACAGCCACTTTGTACCTGCGCTTTTGGCTTGCAGCAAGCAAAACATTGGGCAACATTAAGCTCCCGCCAATTAAGGCAAGATACTGGATAAAAGTTCTTCTGTTCTGGTGTTGCATCATTTAATTCTGGCTTTTTGGAAACAATTTTTGCAGGTTTTCAAAACCCATTACAGCATTTTTAGGCAGTTTTTCACCTTTATCGCCGAAAACATACATGGCATTTTCTTTTTCGATGGTTACTTTGCTTTCATCGTACTTTCCGGCTTTGTCTTTAACAGAATTGCCATTGAGTTTAAAATGTTTAACCAGAAAATCGTAAAGGGCAATGCGTTTATTCAGACCGAAGTCATGTTTCTCATCTGGTAAATGCACATTTTCTACTTTATCCATTACGCCATAATAGCCATACATTTTTTGCAGGTATGGGAAATCATGTTCAGGAGTATGGGCGGTCCAGTCGCTACCATCTGATACGAGCAATTGTGGACGCGGTGCAGCCATTGCCGCAAGTTCCACATTATCTGTTCCACCCCCACATTGGTGAATGGGCATACCGCTTTCGCACGGACAGCCGCCATAAAAGTAGGATGACATGGCTACCACAGGGGCGCTGAGTTTAATGCGGTTATCCATTGCGGTCATTAAAATGCAATGGCTGCCAGCGCCCGAACCACCACTAATGGCCACCCGGTTGGTATCGGTTTCTTTTAGTGAAGTGAAATAATCTAAAATGCGGATTCCTCCAAGTGTTTGTACGGTTTGTGACAGGCTTTTTCTATGGTCTTCGTATTTAAACTGCAACATCGATTCGCCCCAGGCGAAGAGATCGTAACTAAAGGCCATAGCCCCCATGCGGGCCAGCATAGCGCAACGGACCTGGCAATCGGGACGGTAACGCTGTTTTTCCCAATGTCCATCAGGACTTAAGATTACCGGTATTTTTCCTTTGATATTTAGTGGTTTATAAAGTGATCCGTTGATCCAAACCCCTGGTAAAATCTCTAAAGCAATGTTTTCTACTGAATAGCCATCAAAAATTCGTTTAGCAGTAATAATTGGGTTCGAATTGGGCTTGGCCGGTAAAGGAGATAATTGCAAAGCCTCAAAAAGCTGAGGTTTAATCAATGCTTTCCGTTTTTCCCAGCTGTTCCGATCGCTGTATTTGGAAGCTAAACTATCCAGATAAGCCCAGCCATCCTGTACTTCCCAGCGGTAATATTCATATTCTTTAAGCTTATAAACGCCTGCTTTCTCTTTGTTCACCTTCATATCCAATGGAGTAAGTACATTGGATAAAGTTTCATCTACATCTGCCCGAAAGCGCCAGTTGGCATAGTTTACCCACTTATCTTTTACCTGTGGCTCGGCATATTTAATTTTTACGTGATAACGGTTTTCAATATCCTTAAGTACCTCTAATAAAGGCTTTTTGTATGCTTGATCTGAGTTTTGGGTTTGGGCGGAAAGGATGTTAGTGAAGGACAGTGTGCCCACTATAAATAACACTAGATATCTAAATATTCCGCCCGTCATTGCGAGTGCTGATTTTTCATCAGCCGAAGCAATCTTTCCTTGTAAGACAGATTGCTTTCCCGAGAAATCGGGACTGGCTGTCGTGCCTCCTCGCAATGACGATCGTCTTAACCTCGCAATGACGGATTGTTTCCTTATACTCCTCATGGTTCTTCGTTTTTAGTTTCAGTAATTACGGGTGCAGTATATCCCTTTAGTTTTGGCCAAATGCCATTTTTAATTTTCTTCAATTTTAATTTTGAAGGATCTACTACTACGTGTTTGATTTTCTCCCTTCGCCAGGTATAAATAAAATGCAACATGCCATCAGCTGTTTGAATAACAGCGGGATATGAATACTGGCTTATAGGCGAATCTTCTAAAATCAGTGCGGCGTACCAGGTTTTACCATCTTTAGAAACTGAAACATTTAACGGTGTGCGCGCACCCTTGGCCAAATCGCCGGGAGGCAATACATGGTTGTAAACCAATACCTGTCTGCCATCTTTCAGCGTAACGGCATCGGTACCTGAATTGTTGTTGGGTAAAGTGGTTTTGTTCAACGGCGACCAGGTTTCGCCGTTATCTGTAGACCATGATTCGGCAATGGCGCGGTTTGCGGTACGCGCTAAAATCTGAAGTTTACCTTTTCCATACTGTAAAATACTGGGTTGGATGGCTTTAATTCCGTTTTCCTGCAACGGCCCTACTGTACGCCAGGTTTTGCCGTTATCTTTGGTTACCTCGAAATGTACTTTCCAGCCATCGCCTTCGCGGCTGGATGGGGCGAAGAGATTTCCGTTACTTAACAAAACAGGCTTATTTTTAACCGGACCGATATTTCCATTTGGCAGTTTTGTAGCATCCGACCAAGTTTTGCCGCCATCTTTTGAGCTGCGCATCATGCCCCACCACTCAGATGGTTTAGGCCCTATTTTATAGAACAACAATAAATCGCCCCCTGGCACCTGGTACAGAACGGGATTCCAGGTAGGTAAGCGTTTGCCATCAGCCAAAATACCATTGGCTACAGAAACCGGTGCCAGCCATTTTCCATCAACAAAACGGCTGATGTAAATCTCTACATCAGGATTCCGCTCTTTGGTCCCCCCAAAAAACGAGGCCACTAAGCCTGTCGGGGTTTCGGCAATGGTAGCCGAGTGGCAGGATGGAAACGGAGCCTTATCGTATAAAAACTCCTGTTTAACGATTCCGGTTTGCCATTTTTCTACCTGGGCATGGGCAGTAAGCGTGAGGGCTGCTGCGGCGATGGTTAAAATTCTTTTGAATATCATACTTATTAGTTTTGGTCATTGTGAGGCTGATTTTTCATCAGGCGAAGCAATCTATTTTGCTGGAAAGATTGCTTCGTCGTACCTCCTCGCAATGACGATTTGCTCTTGCGTTATGTTTTGTGTTCACACAAACCATCATTTTAATTACTTCGTGCCTTGTACTGACGATTAACGTTCTACCACAAACTCATAATCACCTGAGCCCACCTCATAAATGGCTCTGTCTTTTTCTAACTTCATAAATTTTAAATCCTTCATTAAACCTGAATTCTCTTTAACTGCTTGCTTATTTTTTGCCGGAATATAGAGTATAGCACTCGTATTGGCCGGAATACTTACTTTCCATGTAAATTTACCGGTGGTTTTGGTATAGTTGCTTTTAATTAATCCATAAGCCGACTGATAACTTGCATTTATATGATCTAACCCATCGATCATTTCGGGTTTCATGCTAATTTTTTTAAAGGCCGGGCTTTCCGCTTTAATACCAGCCAGGTTTTCGTAATACCAGATCAGTAAATCGCCCAGCATCATCACGTGGTTTTGCGAATTCATTTTCGGATCGGCGGTATTGCCATTCCAGAGTTCCCAAATGGTGGTTGCACCGTTATCGATCATATAACTCCAGCTTGGGTAAGTTTTTTGTGTAGCGATGGTATAAGCCAAATCGGGTCTGCCGTAATCGTTCAAACAGCGCATTAGCCACTGCACGCCCACTAAGCCATTGCTTAAATGCCCTTTATTGGTTACTTCAACGGTATACACTATATTTTTGAAAACCTGATCGATATGCTTTTCCGGAACCATTCCGAAATAGAGCGGAATGATGTTATCTGTTAAGTTATTATCGCCATAAAAGCCTTTTTCGTTATAAAACCTCTGATTAAAGGCTGCTTTTATTTTATCGCCAAGGGCCTCATAATCTTTGTAATCACCTTCATTCCCGCTTATCTTGCTAAACTGCATCATCAATTGTGTAAAATGATAGTAGTAAGCCGTCGAAATCAGTTCGGAAGGATACTTTTTATCGGCACTTTTACCTCTGCCTGCCTCAATTGTTGCTGGTGGCATGCACCAGTCACCATAACTGTCCTTTGTGAGGATATTATCTCTCATGTAACGGTCTTGCATATAAGCCAGCCATTTTTTAATGGCCGGATAGTTTTCAGCCACCGCATGGACATCGCCGGTTTGCCTGTAAAGCATTTCGGTAATGAGCACAATGGAACCCGGCCAGCTCATGTTATCGCTATAATAACGCCAAAATGCGGGTGCAACATCGGGGATTGCACCATCTTCTTTCTGTGCATTCCTGATGTCCTGCAACCACTTAGCATAAAAACGGCCATTATCAAAAAGGAAATTTTCACCATGCGCAACGGCTCCTCTGTCGCCTAGCCAGGGCATACGCTCGTTACGTTGCGGGCAATCAATTGGGATGCCTTTGTAATTTCCGGCGATACCCCACCAGGCATTTTTAAAGATCTGGTTGATTAATGCATTTGACGTTTCGAAAGTACCTGCGGTATTCATTTTATCGTAGATCATTTTTCCAGTAAAGTCGCTGAGGTTTGGGGTGTAATTAAGTCCGGAAAGTTCTACATACCTAAAGCCACGGTAAGCAAAAGTGGGTTCCCATAATTCTGGTTCGTTTCCTCTAAAAGTGTATAAATCAGTGCATTTGGCATTGCGCAGGTTTGCCGTAAATAACTCACCATTTTCTTGCAACGATTCGGCAAAACGCATTTTCAATTGTTTGCCCTTTTGGCCTTTAACTTTAATTTGTAACCAGCCAACCATGTTTTGACCCATATCGAGGATAAATCTGCCGTCAGAGATTGCTTTAACAGCAACCGGTTTGAGCGTATTCATCACCCGCATGTTTTCGTTCATTTGGGCTTCGATGGTTCCCGATGGTTCCTGTACAAATTCTGCCTTCAGCCATTTGCTGTCGTCGAAACCTGCTTTATTCCAGCCGGTTGCTTCTTTTGTGGCATCATATTCTTCGCCATCGTACTCGTTATTTGCACGGATGGGACCATCGGCAGTGCCTTTCCAGGTATCATCGGTATCGATATTGGTTGTGCTGCCATCGCTGTAAACAATATGGACGTTCAGTAGCATTTTAGGAAAACCAAAAGTTTTGATTTTATAGGGTTTTTCATTTTGCCGCATGGCGAAGAAACGACCATTGCCTAAAATGGCACCAACTGCATTTTTCCCTTCCTGCAGATAAGGCGTCACATCGTAGGTATTGTATTTCACGTTTTTATTGTAATCGGTTGGTGAAGGAGTTAGTACCTCCTCACCTACTTTTTTACCATTCAGGTAAAGCTGGTACAAGCCCAGGCCAATAATCGAAGCTGTGGCGGATTTTACCTTTTTGGTATTTTGAAATTCCTTCCTGAAATAACGTGCCGATAAACGGGAGTCGGTTTTGATGTTATCCCATGGAAAGGCCCGATCGAAACCAATCCAGCCTTTTGGCCAGTCTTTGTAGTTAAGTAATCCCATTGTCCACGAGTTAGTGGCCGACCATTCGCTTTCGCCTGCGGTTGTCCAAACTTTAACTTTCCAGTAGGCTTTCATACGACTTGCTAATTTTTTTCCGTTGTACTCGACATGAATAGATTCATTACTGCTTACTTTTCCTGAATTCCAGAAATCTCCATCATTTTGTGCCAGTTTTTCAGTAGTTGAGGCCACCAAAATCTGATATGCTGTCTGCATCACATTTCGTTCTTTTGAAATGATTTGCCATGCCAAACGTGGTTTTAAAACATCAATGCCTAACGGATTTTCAAGCATTTCACAAGTTGAATTTCGCAACGATACCTGTGCCATCCCTTTTGAAAAGCATAGGAAGCAAATACTGATAATCGTTATATAATTTTTAATGTTCATTTAAGCTTTATGTTTCTCCCGCCGATTTCGCAAATTTCACAGATAAAAATTCTCCTATCTGCGTTCATCAACGCTATCTGCGGGCTATTTTTCTTGTTTTTCTAATTAGATTGCTTCCCCGAAAGCTCTGGGCTGGCAGTCGTACCTCCCCGCAATGAAGTATCTGGGGTAGAAAAATCAAAATACAAAGTCATATCCAACGCTCTCGCCGGTTCTTTTTCAAAATCGTAAAATACATGTTTCATGCCCATCGGACCGGTGGTTTCTGGTTTTTGTGTTTTGGTACCAATGGCCGAAATTCCGTTCATAAAAGAAATGTCGCCGTTTGGAAAAGTCGGACTCATGTTATCGTATTCTGTGTCTTTCGATTTCTTCGGGGTAAATAGCCTTAAGAAAACATCTTCCCTATCGGTTACTACCTTGAAATTTTGTGTCTTACCAACAAAATCGCACCAGTACAAATTGGCATAATAGCCTTTAAATTCAGGGTATTGCCATGGTGGCTCTCCGGTTGCCGAATCGTTGTAATCTTTTTTCCATACGCCTAGTTGGGTACCTTTCATGCGGTTTTTCCAAACACGGTATGGTCCGCTACCTTTGTAAGTTACACCTTTCATTTCTGTTTCGGGATAAGAAAAGTTTAAGCCAACGAAAGTGGTAAAATAAGCCGCGGGGAAATATTTTACCTGCATTTTTAACCATCCTGACGGATAAATTGTCCATTCCAGGGTGTTGTAACTTTCTTTTCTGTCAAAAGTTGAAGTGATAACCAGGTTTTGGCCATCCATTCTGGTTGTGAAATTTTTAAAGTTATTTACGCCTTCCTGTAAAACCGGTCCGTTGTTAAATGGTATGATTCCTTTCGTATTCTCGACCTTTTTCAATAAACCGTTTGTTTTATCAAAGGTTAGTTGAACGCCGTTAGCCGAAACTTCGAAAGCTGTAGCCGATGTTTTGAGATCCACTTTTGATGATCCGGTGGTTAAAACCAGTTCAGCAGCATCATCTTTTGGCAAGTTGATCGGGAAACTCCAGGTAAATAATTCCTTGCCGTAAACATCTTTAGCAGTTAGATACAGTGCATCGAAATTTTTCCAGTCTGCAGGAAGATTGATTTGCAATTTTCCTTTCTTTAAAGGTTTGATATCAGGTGCATTTGCTTTACTTGCTTTGAAATCGGTTTCGGAACCATCGGCTTTTAATCTTTTTAATTTCCATTCGAAACTGCATTGGTTCAGGTTGGTAAAGGCATACCTGTTTTCCAGAAGGAAAGTACCATCAAATGCGGCGGTGATTTCTCTTTTTTCGACAAATACCGGACTCCATACTTCTTTAATGGTATAAAAACTGCCCTCTTTTTCGTGGTATGGCCCTACAATCCCGTCAGGACCATGGTTACCATCAGTATCCAAAATGCCATTTTTATCGGTACGCACTACAGCCTGATCTGCAAAATCCCAAAGAAAGCCACCTGCAGAAAGCGGGTTGTTCCACATCGCGTTCCAGTAATCTTCTATCCCGGCACCATGGCCGCCATCCCACATGCCATGCAGGAATTCTGTTGGCATTAAGATGTTGTGACCATGATCGTAATTGCCGATACCATAATTATACTCGCGGTAATGTGTGGTTTCGAAGCCACCAAAAACCTCCCATGGGTGGATTAACGGGCGTTTCTGTATGTCGTTTTCAGGGAAAAGGCGATCGAGTTCCCGGTTGTGTCCACCTTCGTTTCCGTTGGCCCAGAACACAATAGATGGATGATTTTCATCGGCCGCCATCATTTCTTTAAATAGTTTGGTGCCGGTGGCTGTGTTGTAGGTACCGTGCCATCCGGCCAGTTCATCCATCACGAAAAGGCCAATCGAATCGCAAACATCAAGAAAATGACCATCGGGCGGATAATGCGACATGCGAACGGCATTCATGTTCATTTCTTTCATTAACTGCACATCTGCAATACTGATTTTTTTACTGGTGGTACGGCCCGATGAAGGATAAAACGAATGCCGGTTTACCCCTTTAAATTTCATTTTTACGCCGTTAACATATACGCCATCGCGCTCACGGACTTCAACCGTTCTGAAACCTATTTTTTTGGTAAGCGTATGGAGCATTTTTCCATTCTTACTCAGTGTAAAAGTGGCGGTATATAAATTGGGGAATTCTGAGGACCAAAGCGCCGGATTTTTAAAAGCTTGAGTTATGCTTGTTGTGCTACCGCTAATTTTAAAAGAAGCACTGCTGCCAAATTTATTTCCTTTAGCATCTGTTAACTGAAGGGCAATTTTATCTGCATCGCCTGTTGTGAAAAGATTAGCGGTCAATGTACCGTTGGCACGTGCATCGATCTGTATTCGTTCAATATGGCTTTGGGGTAAAGCCTCGAGGTAAACGGGACGGAAAATACCGCCAAAAATCCAAAAATCTGCTTTGCGTTCGGCATTGTTAACCGATTCATTGGTAGAATGTTTAGCTACTTTTACTTCAAGTAAATTATCGATACCCGGCTTAAGCAGTTTGGTAATGTCATATTTAAACACGTAAAATGATCCCTGATGAACTTCTCCGGCCAGCTGGCCATTGATTTTAACCTCGGTATCGGTCATGGAACCTTCAAAAACGATATTAATCTGTTTGTTTTTCCAACCAGCAGGAACATTAAATTTATACTTATAGCGTCCTTGTTCTTTGCCTTTATTTTCTTCTTTATTGAACCCGTAATTGTATTTTCCAAAACCTTGCAGCTCCCAGTTTGAAGGAACTGGAATAGTGGTCCATTTGCCTGAGTTCATGCCTTCGGTACAAAAGAACTCCCAGTTTACGGTATGGTCGTTGCCTGTTCCTGATAGATATAATTTCTCCGTTTGTTGTGCCTTAGCCTGGCAAAACATTAAAATTAAGCAAAGAAATAGTGATGACCGTTTTAACATTAATTGATTTTGAATTGCTGGGTTAATGGATTATCAGTTCGAAAGGGTAAAGCGGGCAGGCCATTGCTGTAAAAATTTCCCGAAGGGTTTTCTGCCCAGTTGTAACGTACCACTTTAGGATGCAACACTTCTTTGGCGGATACCCATACTTTTCCGGCTTTAATTTCGGCATTGGCGGGTACAAATTTACCGTCAGCTCCGGACAATGTAAAGCCCGCGACAGTGCCAGCATCTTTAGCATTTAAATGTTCGAAATTGAGTATGGCTTGGTTCGCTTTAAAGGTAACAGCTTGATAAATTGGACCTGAAAAATCTATTTTCTGGTTATAGGTTTTGGCTAAAGCCCAAATTGCCAGGCGCCTGCCTACCTCCCATTTATAGGTGGGATGTAAATCGCCACCGTTATCGTTTAAATCGGAAGTTGAGATCATTCCCGTATTAGGCAGGCGTAAAAGCTGTTCCTGCGCTTCCCAAAATGAAGGTTCTGTATCGGCGGTTAGTACCACTTTTTCGCTTTTTTGCTTGCTGTAATCGAAAGGGGCTATTTGTACGTAATAAAAAGGGAAATCATCATTTCGAGCCTTACGCCAGCTTTGTATCAGCGCTTTCATTTTATACGCGTAACTTATGGTTTCATTGAGGAAACAATTGGTTTCACCCTGGTACCATAAAACACCACGAATTTTGAAATTGGTCAAAGGTTCAATCATCGGTACATAAAACTTTCCAGGATCGTTGCCTATTTTTTTGTCTTTAAAATAGGCTTCATCAGCAAATGCCTTTTCCGAAATCCAGGGTTCGATAGCACTACCCGGCACTGCAGAGGAAATTACGCCTACCGGAACACCCAGTTTTTGCTGTAACTCTTTGGCAAAGAAATAACCTACAGCCGAAAAGGCACGTAAGGCAGAATCTTCGGCTACACTCCAGCTTTTATGAATGGAATCGGGTTTGATTAAAGTTTTTCTGTTTACCAGGAAAATCCTGATCTGCTTGTTTTTAGCCTGTGCTACCTCATCAGCCGGAAAGCCCAGTTTTTCATTTTTGGGCTTCGGGATTTTAGCCAGTTTGCGCATGGCATATTCCATGTTCGATTGACCTGAACAAAGCCATACTTCGCCAACCAGAATATTGCTCAACTCAATGGTATTAGAGCCTGAAATGAGCATACTTTGTGGTTGTGCAGATGTTTTTAATGGATTTAAAACTACTGCCCAGTTTCCGTTTTTGTCGGTAAGGGTTTCTTTTTTCTGCCCGGCGAAAGTTACGGTTACCCGCTCACCTGCTGCTGCAAAGCCCCAGATATTGATGGGTTTATCGCGTTGTAAAACCATGTTGCTGGAGAGGATTTGTGGCAACAGGATTTTGGCGTTGGCGGAGAAAGAGAAAAGAGATAAGATTATAGTTATTATCGTCATTTCGAGCGAAGTGCAACGTAGCCGAGAAATCTTTTTAGTTTGCTTAAAAGATTCCTCCACTACGGTCGGAATGACGATCGCGCGGGGATGCACTGACGGGAAAACTCCCAACTTCCAACTCCAAACTGTCAACTTCCTCATAATCCCTCCGTTTTTAAATATTTGATCAGATAAACGGCTTCTTTTTTCTCGGCCTCACCTGCGCTCTTTAAATCGTAGGTTTGGTCGGCCGGCGTGTCTATATCCGGGAAACGGCGTACATCACCTGTACGAAACACGATGCGCGAAACATCGGCCACTGGTTGGAAAGCCAGGCTGGTAAGTACATCTTTACCATTAATGGTAATGGTATAAAAACGATTTGCGGTGTTTAGTTTTAGCTTTATATTGTAGGTTTCACCAGCCTTATATTTTAAGAAATTTTTGTAGCGTGCACCAGCTTTTGCGCTTAGTACACCTGCAGTATCAAAAGTTAAACGCACGGTAGCCATGCCTTTATCATCTTGCAGCTCAATTTCCATTAAACCGAAATTATCCTGTTTAGGGGTAACCGAAAAAGAAATGCTTAACTTACCTGAGGCCGGAAACACACGTTCGGCTTTTGCATAATCAAAAGGATCGCTGTCTTTTAGGACTAAATTGCCATCTTCTACCTTTACCGGTGCCCAAAGCGGACTGTAAATATTCCACAAAGCCAAAGCTTTATCGGCAGGCATTTTGCTGAAATCATCGTTTACATGGCTGTTAACCGTTGTGCTTACGGGTACCGGAATACCTGAAACCCAAATGTCTTCTTTATTCATGCTGTAGGTAACCCAAAGCTTCCCGTCTGCAGGTTTTCCGTTACCTTCTTCAATACCCCGAACGTATTGCGGACCATACGATTTATAATTTCCTCCATAACGCATGGGCGAGATTTCACCATTTACCAAGGAAAGGTCAGTATAATCCAAACCATTCTTACTGGTGGAGATGGCCAGTGGCCAGCGGTATTCGGATGGATTATAAACGGTTGCAAAATGTCCATCACTGGTTTTTTGGCCCCAGATTTTGGCATTGCTGTTTACAAAACCAGGCGCACGGAATGCACTTTCAGGCCAGCTTTTACCATTGTCTGTACTAATGGCAGTTAAGGCGTTCTTCCATAGGCCCACTACGCGGCCATCGGGTAAATGATAGTAGCTGAAGGCTTTGTATTGTTTTTGCAAAGTAATTAAGGGGTCTTTCCGGTCGGCTTCTTCGTTCCATTGCTGGGTCATTAATTTATTCGCCAACAGCTCGTTACAGGCTTCAATAAAAGCCTTGCTTTTGCTTTTGGTGTAGTATGGATATCTGGTGTTCTTTTCAGAATAACCTGGATTGTAATGGATGAAATAAATCGGTCCGTATGTACCATCTGCATGTATTTCGCGTACAGCCCGGCCGATGCCATGTCCGTCATTAGGATCATCCCTGGCATCGAAACTGATGGCGTAAAAGCCGAGCACCAGGAAAACATTTTTGCTCGAAACATAAAAACCCATTCTTTGGTGCATTACCGCATCCAGATCTTTGGCTACATCTGTACGGCCTTCTTTTGTGGTACCATCCGGAATCCGGTAAACGGGAAAAATAACATCAGGCTTGGTCCAGGCGTAGCCATCTTTCGACGATTGTAGCAGCGTTTGTCCTGGCGGGATGCTCTCGCCTACTTTATCGCTCAAATATTCTACATAAAAGCGGCTGTTCCAATAAGCCAGCATGGGTGCGTGGTTATAGGTCCAGCCAAAGTTTTCTGCCAGCTCTGGGTGCTCTCGGTTTGCACGGAAGGTTTGGATGTTGTGTACACCCACTACCGGTGTTAACTGCCCGTGGTGGTAATCGGCATTAACCAGTGTTTTGCCAGTATAGCGCACGGTATCCTGTGCCTGCACGGTGGATAGTGCCAATGCAAGTAGGATAGCTAAACCAAATATCTGTTGTACTTTCATTTTAATTATGTTCTAGGTCATTGCGAGTTTCCGATTTTCATCGGAACGAAGCAATCTTTTCTTGTTCAATAGATTGCTTCACGCCTCCGCTCTTTCCCTTACTTCAGTTCGCAATGACGAATTATTTATTAATCAATACCTCTTCAATCACTTTCTTTTTCGCCCAGGTATCTGACGCATTTTCATTTAAATTTATGTTCTACGTCATTGCGAGTTTCCGATTTTTCATCGGAACGAAGCAATCTTTTCTTGCTTAATAGATTGCGTCACTCATCCGCTCCTTCCCTTACTTTAGTTCGCAATGACGAATTATTTATTAATTAATAACTCTTCAATCACTTTCTTTTTCGCCCAGGTATCTGACGCATTTTCATTTAAATTTATGTTCCACGTCATTGCGAGTTTCCGATTTTTCATAGGAACGAAGCAATCTTTTCTTGCTTAATAGATTGCGTCACGCATCCGCTCCTTCCCTTACTTCAGTTCGCAATGACGAATTATTTATTAATCAATAACTCTTCAATCACTTTCTTTTTCGCCCAGGTATCTGATGCATTTTCATTTAATTTATGTTCTACGTCATTGCGAGTTTCCGATTTTTCATCGGAACGAAGCAATCTTTCTTGCTCAATAGATTGCTTCACGCGCCCGCTCCTTGCCTTACTTCAGTTCGCAATGACGAATTATTTATTAATCAATAACTCTTCAATCACTTTCTTTTTCGCCCAGGTATCTGATGCATTTTCATTTAAATTTATGTTCTACGTCATTGCGAGTTTCCGATTTTTCATCGGAACGAAGCAATCTTTCTTGCTTAATAGATTGCTTCACGCGCCCGCTCCTTGCCTTACTTCAGTTCGCAATGACGAATTTCTATTTCTTTTAAACCTCGCAGGTTTTTAAAACCTGCGAGGTTTATTCAATAAATCTCTAATCAATTTCTTCTTCACTTTTAAAATAGTACCGTGTTTATGTCCATCGGGTACTGAAATTTCGCTGGTTATATCTTTAAAGGTTTTAAAATCAGTTGTTTTCATGGCTGAATAGTTTTTTTGTCCGTAAGCGTCGAAAAAAATCAGCCAGTCCTTTCCCGTTTTTACCAATGTCGGGCCTTCGGTTAGTTTAGGGCTAAAAGCCTCAGATACATTCGTATAGGGGCCTAAGGCCGAGGATCCAAAAGCAACTTTTAAATTGCGGTTAGGCCGGGTATTGTCTTTCAGAACCAGGACATAATCTTTTGCTTTGCGTTTAACAATCACAGCGTCGATCACGCTAAAGCCGGGATCGAGAAATAACCTGGGCTGAGAAAAGCTTTTGAAATCTTTGGTCGTAACCAAGTACATGCGGTGGTTATTTTCCTCCTCTTCTATCCCTTTGGCAAACCGGAACGGTATGGTCGATGCCCAGATGATGACATATTCTTTATTCTCTTCATCGTAAAAAAGCTCCGGCGCCCAAACGTTCACGGTTTCAGGTTCGTTCGCCATTACCGGAATAAATTGCTGTTTACCCCAGTGGATAAGATCTTTGGAGCTGGCATAGCCAAAACCTTTATCGCCTTTCCAGCTGCATGTCCAAACGAGGTGAAAAGTACCATCAGGGCCTTGTACCATGGATGGATCACGCAGTACTTTTTGAGTTCCGACTGTTGGTTTTAAAAAGACTTTGTTGAAATCGGTCCAGTGATACGCATCGTAACTGTACAGCAAGCGCAAGCCTTCTGTTGCCGGTTCATGGAACGAGGTAAACAAATAAGCCTGTTTACTGCAGGAAGTTAACCCGCAAAGTGCCAGGCCTAAAATGGCTAACCGTAAGGAGGATATGAACTTTAATTTTAACACTTTATTTGTTTATCGTGGTGCCAGACATTGCTATCTGGTACTTTTATTTGTTTCTTTTTCTGCATCAGATGGTAACATCTGACGCCACGTTTACTTTCTTTGTTTATCGTGGTGCTGGATATTGCTATCCGGTACTTTTATTTATTTCTTTTTCGGCATCAGATGGTAACATCTGACGCCACGTTATAGGATCGTCATTTCGACTGAAGCGCAGCGGAACGGAGAAATCTGTTGAGAAGATCAAAAGATTTCTCCACTATGGTCGTAATGACGATTTTTCTATTATATTTTATCTAAAACCAACACCCAGTCGTTGCCGTTGGCAGCTTCGCCGGGAGGGTTAAACTCATGGATGCCTTTGTTCTCCAACTCACCAATTGGGCTGGTTTTTCCGGTGCGAGGGTCAAACCATGAAGCTTTTACATCATCGCCATCAATTTTACCCATTTGCACCTTAAAATTTCTCCCTGTGTAGGTATAACACATGGCGAAATCTTCGCCCCTTGTTGCCAATACGCGGTCATATTTTTCACCGTCGCGACCTGCGATTAACGTTTGGTCGGGTACGCGGTCGAAATAACTGCGCGAAAGCAGCAGCGTTTTTAAATACCGCATTTGGGTAGCTCCCTGTGCATTTAAAGCTGTAATCCATTGCTCTTTCGGGCCATAAGCCGGTTTTTTATCGGTAAACTTATACATCTGCATTACCGAATTGTGGCCGTATGTATAACCAAAAGCGCCCGCAAAAACCGACCAGTAACCATATCTTCTCACATCTGCAGCTGTCCAGCGTGGCTGTAAGGTATCGTGTAATCCTTGAGGAATACCCTCATAGGAGGGTTCGCCATCAATCGTTGGTTTAACGGGTTTTAACCGGTAATCGGCTTCGATGTATTTCCAGTTGTCTTCGCCATAGTGCAATTTTTCGTTCTTAGAAGTATCCTGGTCGTAACGGCGGTGGCCGGATTGTACCATATCAAAATCGCACCAGGGCGAGTTATGGAACCATTGCGAAGAAGCTGTTCTGCCACGCGGATGGAAAGTAATTAAATGATTCGGATCATTGGCTCGCAAGGTTTGACCAATGGCATTCCACACTTTTAAGCCATCAGCGCCCTTGATGTCGCCACCATTTAACCAGATGATATTCCATTTCTCACGATATCTTTTGGCTAAAAATTCAGCATATTTTTTAGCTTGTGCCTCCTTCACTTTGCCGGCTTTAACATTAGTTCCCCAAACGGGTACCAATGCCATGTATAGGCCTTTTTCTGCGGCTTTATCTACAATATAATCTACATGGTCCCAGTAATCGTAGGCTACAGAATCTTTCGGATTATTGCCCGGGGTAAGCATGGGTTTGGCTACGTCGCCATGCACTACTGATGAATCTAAATACACATTGCGCGAGGGCACATCGTGCAAAACCATCACCTGGACTACATTAAAGCCCTTCTGTTTTCGATCTTCGAGATAAGTATTGGCTTCTTCGCGGGTCAATCTGCTAAACAGCAACCAACCGGTATCGCCCAGCCAAAAGAAAGGTTTGCCGTCTCCCGTGGTTAAATACCTTCCGTTTTCGGAAACCAGCAAGCTTTTATCGCCAAAATGTGGCCTTTCCTTACAGCCGGATGCCAGCAGGTAAAGCAGGCATAAAAGGAATGTCTGAGATTTAAGCTTCATAACTAAATTTTGTTGATGATGATGAGCTCTTCGCTGCTACCGGTTTTATTGATTCTCGCCACAGCATTTCCGTTTATTTTTTCTTCTTTCAGCACTTTGCCGTTTTTTGGGTTCAATATTTTTACACTGAATTTTCCTGTAGCTTTACTCAGGTCTAAGCTTAATGGCTCGGTCGAAGCATTATAGAGTACATAAGTTTTTCCGGCATTTTCCAAACCATATTGTTTTACATTTTTTCCGGCTGGAAGAAAAGGTTTAGTGCCCGAGATCAGGTTTAAGGTGACTTTATCGATATGATCGGCATTGGAAAGCGAGCCTCCTGCCATTAAAATGGCCCAGCCAAAATTTTCGTAATTATCTCCCGAATAGATGACTGCTTTTTCAGGGAATTTGGTTTTATACTCGGAAACGGCATGATAAACTTCTTCAAAAGAGGTTTTCTTTGGTTTTAACAAGCGCGCATGCTGACGTGGCGCCAGGCTTAAACCTCCTTTAGGTGCATAAGCTGTACCATCTGCCTGATAGTGCCAGTAACGTATATCAATTAAATCAACTACATTGGCACGCTCCGGATCAGCCAAAATTGCGTCCTGAACATCTTTGGTAACGCTCAAGCCAATAACCGGGTGTTTCCCGGTTTCTTTTTCCCATTCTTTAATGGTATCGATCCAGAACTGCACAAAATGCAATGGACCGGTAAACTCGGCACCAATAAGCTGGATGACGCCAGAATTTCCTTCAAAATTCTCAAGGCACTTGCGGATATAGGCTTTATGAATGGCCCTGCGGTGTTCGTTACTGATATCATAGAACTGTTCGGCCATAAAAATCCTTTTATCTCCTGCATAGGGAACCGGCTCAGGAAAACCTGTGCTGTTTATGTTGTTAGCCGTACGCCACGGAAAATCAGCGTAATGTGCACCTGCTTCGATAATGTTGTGCTGAAAATAATTTTCGTGGATGAGTACCAGGCCTTTCTGATCGGCCAGGTTTGCAAAGTTTTTTAAACGGTCCCAATACCAGAGGTTGTATTTGTTGATGTCATATTTACTCAGGCCATCCCAGGCTTTGTCCTGTCCGCTACGGGCAAAAGGTAGTTCGTAAAAAGGTGCCCAAACCTCGCCGTCCATCCGGCGGATGCGTTCGTGGTCATCTCTTCTCCTGTCGTACCAGAGACCATAATTGTGATCGAGGATTTTCACCGAACCATTCTTCATCGAATCAGTGATATCATCCAGGTTATCGGTTAAACCATTGCCTTCACGCCCTGGTACAAAACGCGTAATGTGAAATTTAGTGTTTTTCAATCCATAAGGCCGGGCACTTCCATTCCACCAGGGCACTTCCTGTCTGTCGCCTAATATAATTCCATTTCCGCGGGTAATCCAGCCATTTTTAATGCTCATTACGTCAGCGGTTTGTGTGTTACTCATTTTATGAATCCCCGAAGCGGTTAACAGCTTAGCCTGGCCTTTCTCTGTAGGGATATTATTTCTTTCGGTGGCCGAATCGATATATTCAGATAAAGTTAAAGCCGGTTTGTAGGCCAGTTTGGTCAGTTTTAGTGCTACATCAACCGGTGGACTGCTCGATGCTTCTGTTTCAACTGGAAGTATAAAAGCGCTGGCATCTGTACTATTGCCAACCCTGTCTTTCAATTGTGCATAGTACAAACTGCGTGGCTGAATCTGCTCGTTCGACATATCCCAATAACCATCGCCCGAAAACTGAGCCCAGGTACCGAAAGCCCAGTTTTGAGCAGTTGGAGGTTGATAATTATCTACCCTGGCCGCGCTGCATTGCCAAAAAACACTGTTTGCGGCGCTCCATCCTGCTCCTTGCCCATCCTGACCACGGTTTAAATAACTTAAGGCCTGTCCGTCGATATTCACAATATCGAATAATACGCCCGAAGCCCAGCTATCGTAAGCGCCGCTGAAAGAAAATGGCAGGTATGCCTGGCATTGTACAAAAACATTTGGGCCTGGGGCACAGAAACCGACGGCAAAATCGTGGTAACCATATTCTGAATATAACCTTTGGAAAAGCGTTTGTTGCCCTGTTGTTAAAAAGGTATAACGGCGCTCACCACCAATTTCGGATACAGGTGCCAACGATTTACAATCTTCAACGGTAATTCTTTTGGCGCTGGCCAGTACATTCACAGCAGAACCTGCAAAGTGTTCAAAAACCACCTGGCGTACCCAGGCATCTTCCACATTTTCGAGGCAAATGGCTGTCCAGCGGTGGTATTCGTCTTTAATATTGTCTTTATGGTAATCCGATTCAAGCTTCAGGTTCTCGATTCCCACCTGTGCGATCCGGCCATTCCATTTGTATTTGGTCACTGTTGCACCGCCATATTTAGCATCGAGTGCTGTGGTAATGGGGGCATCGAAAGTAATGGTCGATCCATTAATAGCGATAATTTTGCGATCCCAGAAAATATCCCTGGTACCCGGTTTCCAGCCCAGGGCGCTTTCGCCGCCGCCGAACTCGACAGTTTTCAGGGTTTCGATCCACGCGCTGGTCGATGGCCGCTGAATGGTGATCCGGTCACCCACTTTAAAGCTGCCGGTATTGGCCAGTGTAAGCCGGATGGCATTTACGGGTACATAAATATCTGTAACAGCCACAGCTGCTTCCTGCGTTTTATCATTTTTACCCAAAACCCTGATCACACCCATGCGGTCTAAACCAGTAGCAAAAATTCTAGTACCATCGGCTCCCATACCACTACCCCTGATAATGACGCCGGAAGCCGCAATTTTTAAAGTGCCGGCAACTTCATACGTTCCTTTTTCGAGTAAAACTGCCCCTCGCAAACCATCTTTGCCGGGCTGCATGGCCGAAACCATATCAATCGCCCGCTGGATGTAAGGTGTTGCATCTCCTTTAACCAAAGGAACAATGATTTTAGCTGTTGCTGTCGGAATGGCTTTTTCGCCAGCCATATAACCTGCATAAGAAAAATCGGGAATGCGGTTGCCCTGAGCATCGGCTGTGTAAGCCAATTTTCCGTCGTCACCTTTAAAAACGGGCTTAGGTGGTTCAACTGGCCTGGTTTTCTGGGCAAAGCATGCCGCTCCCATCAAAAACGCGATGACCAGCATCGGTACGGTTTTGAATGGCATTGATTTTAATATTTGGTTAGTTTTGGGCATTTGCGTTTTTTAAAGTATTAATCATTGCGGGGCAATGGAAATTATGGTCATCCGGATTGTAACGCAGTGAAACGGAGATCTCTCCCGGTTCAGATTTAGCTTCGCTGAGCAATTGTGGTTCCCGGCTCCGTTGCACTGCGCCCGAAATGATTGGTAAATTGCGAGGTGAGTGGCGACACTTCCCTTCAGCCTCTACCTTATCCGTTTATCTCAATTCCGGCCTCACTTTATTCACGTCTACCACGCTGTTTAAATATACTTCGATGTTCGAATAACCACTTTTGGTAATTTTAACGGCATCTGAAGCATCTTTAGGATTTAATCCCTGTTTAATCTCATAAGCATCAGGCATGCCATCATCGTCTGAATCTTTGTAAGGTGTACCCTTGTACTCCGGATAGCCGCCCACCTGCGAAATTTCGGTAATAATACCCAGTTTATAAGAATCACCTTTTAACCTGCGGTGTTCAAACTGGAAAGCGGAAGGTTTGGCATCAGGATGTACTTCGATTTTGCCGGTAGCCACCTGCTTTACCACACGGGTATCAACCGGGTCGCGTTTAGGTAAGGTAGCACCCGCATTGGCCAGTACATAATCTTTAGCTTGCAAGGTTGGAATAATGCTGATCTTTGGCATCGGAAAAGGTTTTTTCGCCTTCATGGCCGGGAAGTATTTACCAGCCGTTTCGAATGGCATTAAATTCCCCTTTTTATCTTCTATTTGTACGCCACCAGCCCAGTTATCACGGGTTACTTTCTCATTTCCATCGATAATATTGCCACTTACATATGCCCTGCCGAACACCACGTAAGGCAGTTTACTCCGGCCTGATTCAGGTTTTAAAATGCGGTAGCTGATGGGGTCGCCCAATTCGGTAACCGGACCAGGTTTGTAGTAGTTATTAATGATATTGTATTGTGCAGTATAATCACCACCATCAGTTGAGCGGTTGTTCCAGTTGAAAACCACGTTATTGGCAAAGTTGAAAATACCATTCCAGCCAATGGATGGGTTGCGGGCACCATTATCGGCCCAAAGATTGCGGACAAATGCGCAGTTTTCGCCACCTAAAGTACTGCCAAAAGCGTGGTTCCAGTAATCCAGCGCTTCAGAGAAGATCGAATTCTGGATGGTGATATTCACTGTGCCCAGTTTTTCTTCAATTTTACCAGTGCTGTCGTTATACATGTGGCGGTACATCGACATATTTTCATCTAATCCCCAACTGGCCGAAACGTGGTCGATCATGATGTTGCCTACCGGGTTACCACCAATGGCATCGTCGCGACGACCCACAAACGTTTCTCCTCTTCTAAAACGCATGAAACGCACAATTACGTCGTGGGTATTTAGCCAAACCGATTCGCCGGCCACGCAAACCCCGTCGCCAGGTGCTGTTTGACCAGCAATGGTAATATATGGTGCACGGATGATTAAAGGGGTTTTTAAACGGATAATGCCGGCAACATTAAATACCACAATGCGGGCGCCCCCTTGCTCGCAGGCATCACGTAATGAACCCGGACCGCTATCGTTTAAATTTTTTACAACAATAACCCTTCCGCCGTGGCCACCAAAACTGTATGCCCCACCACCTTCAGCACCCGGGAAAGCCAAAAGTTCTGATTGTGGTAAATCAGTTGGCCGGCCTGCCCATGGAATATAAGGTTTACCTGCTGCAGCTTCCTTCGCGATAACAGGCTTAGCCTTTTCCCAGGCAATATCTGATTGATGGTAAGCTTCTTTAAGCATCGAATCGGATGATTTTTTTACATCATCAGGGATTTTAGGGTACTGTGCGAAAGCATGATTGGTGGAGAGCATTAATGCTGTTGCGAACAACAGATTTAAAAAGTTCTTTTTCATTTGTGTTTTGCCCGTTGAGGAAACTAAAGAAATGTCGCAAATATTTTTAACTTAACCTAAATGCCAGGTTAATTTTTTTAAAAAATTGCGGCTTTATCTTTGCTTATCCTATGATTGTATTTTGGTTAGAAAGTATATAATGTTTCAAATTTGCATGCTGTCTGGCTTTGTTTTCGGTATAATTTTAGCGAGATTTTGTATCATGTTACCAAAAGGTGAAATGAACCTCCAGCCCGTCAAATTACATCCATTCAATCCAGTTACAAGATAGCAATAAAATTCATATATAAATGTAACATTCTTAAGTGAAAAAAGGAAACAAATTAATGTTTCCTTTTTCAAACCAATTATAAAAAAAAGGGCGATGAGCAGACCGCCCCTAAAGAGATTGCGAATGATTATTGAAGTGGATCAAACGGGCCACCCCATGTATTGTTTTGTTGCAAATTAACGTTGTTGTTGATTGCAGCAGTTGGAATACCATAGAAATAATTACCCGACTGGAAATTAATATTTTGATTATCAAGCGCTTTTAGACTTAACGTAAAGTTTGAAGCGTATAGCGCATCTAATGAAGTTGATGCAGAAGCCTCCCTGGTTGAGGCAATATAATCCGTTGCCAGCGTTCCGCTTCTCTTTAGCTGTATGACAAGTGCATTTCTTTTCATTCCATTGAGGGTTGATTCAAGTAGTTTCCTTCTTCTCAGATCAAAAAATCTTTTACCTTCAAATGCAAATTCAACCTGTCTTTCTTTCATAATGGCAGCAACCAGATCGCTACGGGACATGCCAGCGTCTAAGCCGTACAGTCCATCAGCGCCCGCCTCAATTCCTGCTCTCTTTCTAATGGCGATCAAATTAACATATGGTTCATCCGCAATGCCTGATTTATTCAATTCTGCCGCACTTTCTGCCAGATTCAACAGCACTTCTGCATAACGGATTTCAATCCAATCGGTACCGATGAATGTACTTGGCGAAGCTTTGGTTTCATCTACTCCTTTACGTAGATAGAAGCCTGTGTTACTCGCTGCAGTTGCTTCTGTCGTTTTATTGGTGGTACCTGTAGCTGCGCTGTAATAATAATACGTCCATAAGCGTGCGCCATTCATGACATTACCCCAGGTTGCCCCATTATAAGCAATAGTGGCGTAAAATCTTGGGTCTCGGTTTTTATAGAAGGTAGACATGGCATACGGATATTTTGTTGATGCGCCAGGTCCGGTGGACGGCTTGCCATCCAGCATCGGAAAAGCTAGACTCATTTCGTAGCTAGGTGTAAATGAGCCGCTTCCTGAAACAGATCTGGGTCTGGCACTATTATCGAATGAATTATTATTAGCATTGATATCAACAGATGATGTATTGAATCCTGTTACCAATACTGCTTCGGGATTTGCGGGGCCACCGTTCGAAGTTCCCCCTTCGGTTGTCCACATGGTGTAGTCGAATTTAGGATAAAGTCCAAAACCATTCGCAGACAATATGGTTACGGCAGTCTTATTTGCATCGTAGGCTGCCTGCCATCTGGCCACATCGTTATTGGGATTAAACTGCGGGCTGGCATAAGTTAGCAATACCCTACCCATAAAAGCGGCAGCTGCACCTGACGTAATTCTACCATAATCTGCCTGTTTAGGCCATTTTGCTGGTAAATATTTTACACATGAATCCAGATCGCTTTTAATCTGTGCAAATACTTCGCTGGTTTTAGCACGAGGTGTTAGCGCCAGCTGTTTTGCCTCGTCGCCAACGGCGTTAAGCGGCACCAGGATCAAGGGTACCCCACCATATAATTTAACGAGTTCGAAATATCGATATGCTCTCCAGAAATAGGCCTGGGCTGCAAACCGACGTTTCACAGCTAGATCTAGTGTACCTGCGTTCAAATCTCTCAGGAAAGTATTAATTGTCCGGAGTTTTCCGTAAGTGTTATTGTTGGCATTGGCCACCCCTAAATCAGTAACACTTTCTATGGTAGCGGTCCCTAATACAAAAACGTTACTTCCCTGACCTTCTTCAGTCAGGTTATATGTTCCGGCAGAGTGAATGGAACCGCCTGTACTACCAAACCAACCCGGTTGGTTTTGACTATATAAATAATCAACATTTAACTTTACCGTGGTTGAATCATTAAATACCTGCTCTGCGGTAAAATTTCCCAAATCAGATTTTTCCAGAACTTTTTTGCAGTTTGTTAGCGAAATTACGGCTAAACTCAATGCAGTTATAACGAATATCTTTTTCATCTTAATACGTATTAAAAGCCAATATTTAAACCGAACGACCAAGTTTTTAGTGTTGGATAACTATATAAAGCTGTTTGCAGATCTCTGTATTTACCAGGATATGGATTAATAAATTGGATTGGATTGGTAGCTACGGTGAAAACCCTTGCGCTAGACATACCTATTTTATTGGCGATTCTGGTTGGTATGTTATAACTTAAGTTCAAGCTGGTGATGTTAAAACTCGTCGCTTTGACTAACCAGAAATCAGACGTTACTTCAAAATTTGTTCTGAAAAAAGGGTTAGGGTAAGCTGCATCCGTGTTTGTTGGTGTCCAGTGATCTACCCAATAAACAGGTCGGTTGTTGTAAATAGATGCACCTGTTGCAGAGCTGGATTGATTTGCTGGTTTTAAACCATCAATTGACGTCCAACCGCCCCATGAAAGCCCCATAATCACGTTTAAAACCAAACCTTTATATCCAACATTCCAGTTTAGTCCCAGCGCGTTGTGGTTACTCTGCCTGTTTGTAATAAAAGACTGATCTTTTTTATCGGTACTGATTATCCCGTCGCCATTTACATCTTCGTAATTGATCATGCCTGGCTGTAAGGCTTGTCCAAATATTTTTACATTGGCTGCTCCTCCTGCTGCTGCTGCACGTTGTGCTATAATTGCATCAGCTTCGGCCTGGGTCCTGATAATTCCTAGTGACTTGTAACCAAATATCCCTAAATCAGAAGATCTTCCGGTAACATCTTCAACAGTACCCACAATTGCTGCAGATTGATCTACTTTTAACATTTTATTATCCATCCAGGTATAAAATGGACTAAAACTGTAGCTAAAATCTTTACCAATATTGTCTTTCCAGGTTAACGAGAACTCCCAGCCAAAGGTATTGGCATTAGTATAGTTTTCTGTTGGTGTATTTGCGCCAATGGTTGCCGGAACAGATGAACTTAATGTGGTTAAAATATCTGTTCCGTGATTCCAGTAATACTCTCCGGTGAATGATAAGCGATTTTTCAGGAAAGCCATATCTACACCATATGATGTTTTAAACTCTTTGTTCCAGGTTACGTCGGCATTTGGAATCGCCAGATTTGGTTTAATGGCAATTGTCCGGTTATCGTTTCCATTAAACACGGCCCCTCCAGAACTACCGGTGCCCAGATTGTAGTTGGCTAAATATTGATAAGCTTTTGTATTATCAACACCAGATAAACCAAATGAGGCCCTGAATTTTAACAGGTCTAACCATTTCAGGTTATTTGCAATAAAGGACTCTTTTGAGGCTACCCAACCAACCGACGCGGCAGGGAAATTACCCCAGTTTTTGCCCGGTGCAAACCTTGAGCTTCCATCTCTTCTGAAGATCGCCTGAAAAAGGTATTTCTGATCGTAATCATAATTGAACCGGGAGATAATCGATTGAAAGCCAAAAGTACTTACTGTTGCGGATTGGTTTGAATTTGACGTACCAACAGCGAAAGATTGATAATCTAAAGCACCTGCCACTAAGCCTGTTGCCTCTGCATTAACACCTTCACTGTTTTGTTCCCGTTGCTCAAATAAAGCCAGCGCGGAGATATTATGCTTTCCAAATGACCGGTTGTAATTAAAACCTCCGTTTATCTGATAGCTATCTGCAAACACCGGTGTTAAACGAACTTTGTCCCCGTTCAATACATTGAATGTACCGGTTAAATTTCCTCCAGGAATATGGTTGTTGGCACCTAAACCGGCATATTTATAATAAACAAATGAGGTACCGAATTGCTTGTTGTTGGCTGCATTTAGATTTTTATTAAATGTTGCAGTGGCTGTCAATCCTTTAATGCCGGGAATTTCATAAGTAACTTTAGCCAGGATATTTGTTGATGTATTGGTACCACCAGTATAGTTATTTGAGTTCTGGATCTGGAAAAAGTTGATGTTATCGTTACCACCAGTATTGCTTCCTCCAATAACTACAGGATTACCATTAATAAAATATTCTTGCCATGGCTGAACATTCTGTAGCGATGCAGCATCATTATCCAGATTTTCTGAAGTGCTGGTTAGTTTATACCAGTAACTTCTGGAATAGCCAACATTTGCGTTTAACGATAATGAAGTAACCAAACCTTTGGCAGGTTTTGCATCAACTGACGCTCTCAAGCCATATTTGTGTGAATTAATTCCTTTAAAGTTACTGTTCTGATTAACGAAGTCGCCGCCAATAAAATAGGTTACTTTATCTGTACCGCCACTAATATTTGCTGCTGTTCTCCAAACATAAGCTGGTTTAAAAGCATCGCCAAAGTAATCGTGACTATTGCTGGCAAAATATTCTAATTCATCCGGGGTATACCAGGCAGCAGTTCTTGAGCTTGCCGGAACACCAGCGGTTACCAGATAGCCATCAGCGTTAATGTATTTATCTACCGGTACACCTGGTACGGTTTGGATATATGCTGATGCATTGGTGTAATCGTTAGAAAATGTACCCAATTGCAAAGAATTCATCATTTTAGGCATAATCGTCGCAGTAGAAACGCCCAGTGAATTGCTGATATTAAATTTAGGCGCGCCGATTTTTCCTTTTTTGGTTCTGATCATCACTACACCGTTAGCACCTTGAATACCAAAAATGGCTGCTTCTGCATCTTTTAATACGGTTACGCTTTCTACCTCGTTTATGTCAAGGTTGTCGAAATCTGCTTGTGTTCTGATGATATCATCAATCACAAATAAAGGATTGGTTCCTTGTCCGCCATCTTTAGCAAATACCACTGGATTACGGATCGTGATCGTGGTGCCCTGTCCTGGTCTTTGTGCGCCACCGGAAACACTTAAACCAGGCGTAGTACCCTTTAATGCTGATGTAATGTTCAAAGCCGGAATATCCTCAACAGCCTTTAGGTTAGGAGTAGAAACGGATCCCGTTAGCGAGGTTTTCTTTTGGGTACCATAACCTACTACAACCACATCGTCTAAACCCTTATTATCTGAAACAAGCTTTACGTTGATATTGTTCTGGCTGCCTACAGTAATCAGTTGTCTGACGTAACCGATATAGGAAAACACCAATACATCTGTATTGTTTCTCACCTGGATGGTATAAACGCCATCTGCATTGGTGCTGACATTGCTTGGCATACCTTTAATGCTGACATTAACCCCTGGTATACCGCTCCCATCTGATTGATCAATAACCTTACCGGTAACCTTTCGCTCCTGGGCAAAAAGTATTGTACTTGCCACCAGCATCAGTAGCAAAGGCAAAGAAATTTTGCGTAAAAATTTTAAGTTCATATTGTTATTTGGTTAGTTTTGAAGTTATTTAAATGGTTGCATTGCTCCACTTAACGTTCAGCTATTTTAATCAGGCTGTTGCTAAAATGCCGCTATTAAAAGCTTAAAAAGGTTCTTTATTTATGATTTTAAAAAAAAATAGGTTAATCGGCGTTTATCGGAAATCATGCGACAAAACATAGCGTAATCTGGCTCATGTATAGTTAATCTGTGTGAATGTTTTGGTTAGAAAGTAGTAATTCAAACTGCAATTAAAGTATCGATATTCCAGCTAGCTTTATTGCCTGAATATTGTATGATCTAATTTACATGAAATCAAAAATACCAGCTATTATATCTTTTAATAATTGACATTACAAGGTACTAATAAAATTCATATATAAATGCAATATTCTTAAATAAAAAATGTTAAAAAAAATTCAAGCATTAAAACCAATGGGAATTAATTGCCATCAGCTTTTGCCTTCCGCCTTTTTTCCCATTCAATACCTTCTTTTTTCAGGTCGTAACCGGCAGCAGAAAGGTAATTGTTGATGCGGCCTTTATACTTACCGAACCAGGCATGTTTTTTATCTGATGATTCTGCATCCATTGCACGTTCCCGTGCCTCAGTTAACCAAACTAAAATCTGCTTTTTCTGCTCATCGGTTAAAGTGAGTATTTCTTCCTGGTAAGCTTTATAAGTAAGCGGCAGCACGCCGTAAGTCATACCGTTTTTCACCCCTTCAATTTGCTCATTATTGAGCTGGGCTGTCAATTTGCTGATGTATTTTTTGTGCAGTTTAGCCAGCGATGCTTCTACCGCACGGTTCTGCTTAGCTAAAGCCGAATCGCGCAATACCTTATTCTCTTTATTTTTCTCCTTAATATCTTTCGCCCCCAGGTCTCTGGCGGTATAAATATCGTTCAGGTTACTGTACTGATCTCTGATGATATTGGTAACCTTTTCAGCTTTTTTGCTATCGCTGATACCCAGGGTATTTACAATTTTAGCGGCACGCTCAGTAATGGTTTTGGTATAGGCCGCCTGATCTGCAAGGGCCTTATCCTGAGCAAAAACTGCCGTTGCAACGGAGAACGTTAAGAACAGGGCTAAAATTTGTGATTTCATTTTTTTATATCTTTAATTAGAATTTCTTTTTTTTCCAAGGTTGACATCTCCACAAAAGTGCACTTTTATGCCCAGTTCATCCATAGCCGCTGCTTTAATTCTGCAGGCTTCATGTGCACCGGCCTCGTAACTGGTGTATACCACCTGAATGTGGTTGGCCAGGTGGCGTGCCATTAACTGATCGCGGTTGACCCCTTTTAAAATGGCATGCATAATAGGCCACTCGGGTGTGGTTCCCTCCCATCTTCTTTTGGTTTCAGCTGCAGGTAAAGAGACTACTTCGCCCACTCCTAAATCGCAGTGCAGTTCATTATGCTTTATATACACGCGGCTCCATACGATGAAACCGGGCTTACTAATGCCTTTTAATGATCCACCGCCCAAACGGAAATACATGGCAGGCTGTCTGTCGCTGCTTGCTCCGGCGTAACCATCAATGAAATGTGCGGCTGGCGCCGCGCCTGAAATGAGAAAAAGCCAAACAAAGCCGTCAATTTCGCCTCCTTTATAATGTTCGCCCCAACGGATATCATGCAGCGTATTTTCTCCGCTCATGCCGAGTTCATTCCAGAGTTGATAAGTGAGCAGAGCATCCAAACCGGCACATTCATCAACTTCGTTAAAATGTGGTAAAGCCTTTTTGGCGTACAGTTCTTTGCCGTTTAAGCCATATACCGGTGGACGGTCTTCGTTATTAAGCAAACCTTCCACCAAATCGCTGGCCACTGTCAAATCTTTTAAACCCTGCTGGTATTGGATACCGATGGTGTCGCAGCTAAACTCGTCGGCAATGCGGAGTGCTGCAATATACATGCGGCATTGCTCAAGTGTTTGTCTTTTTGTTAATTGTGTAGCCTCGTCAGTACCCCAGTTAAAGGTCATTCTTTTTTGCAACAGCCAATCTAAAACACCTTCAGCTTCCTGATCGGTTACCTGTAACATGGCAGCATATAAAGCTGATTGACTGAGCCGCTCTTTAAAGAAACCGGTGCGGTGCAGCAGTTCATCGGGAATGATAGCATTGTACATACCCATGCATCCTTCATCAAACACGCCCATTATTACTTTTCGTTCTTTCAGACTTCTGGCAAAGTCCCGACCTTTTCTATCGTCGCTTAAAGGGATTTTATTTAGCGCGAAACTTTTAACGTGACTCTGATCATAACTGATTTTACCGGTATAAAGCCATTCCTGCAATCCGTCGATAAAAAAATCGTCTGTAAAATTTTCACTCCACAGCGTACTGTAAGGGATTTGGGCTTTGGTTAAACAACCGTTTAAATTTAACATGCCTACCAGTCCGGGCCACTGTCCGCTCCAGTTGGCGAGGGTAAGTATCGGACCGCGGTGCGTGGTTAATCCGGCTAATACGTGATGAGAATACTGCCAAACGCTCTCTGCAACGATTAAAGGCTGGCCGGGGTCAATACTCCTGAAGATATCCATACCCATTCTTTGCGAATCGATGAAGCCGTGTTTTTTAACCGGATCATAAGCGTGTGCCCGTTTAACCTTCCTTCCAAGCTGCTCAATTGCTGCAGTTAATTTTTGCTCCATTTCGGCTTGCGCTGCCCAGCAACTTTGGTTTGCCGAAAGGCGTAAATCTCCACTGGAAACGATAAAAATTTCGTTTGATTGATCTGGTCTCATATTTTATTAATGAACATAAAATTTACAGGAAAATAATGTGCTCTTTATTAATTTGGTTATGCCATACGGCTCTTATACAAAACTCCGCAATGAAATACAGCATTTTATCATGCTTTTTATCAACTTAATATAGGATATTATCATTTAAGTGCCTAAATTGGGCGTTTGTAATTGATGCCCTTATCGGCATTGGATGGCAATCCTAACCAAATGTTTTTATTAGAATCATGAAACCTCATTTTCATAAAGTACCCATTACCCTGCAAAGTTCTTTTAGTATCCGTCATGATATTAAACCCGATTTCGGCAATATCTGGCATTACCATCCGGAGCTTGAACTGCATTATGTAATTAAAGGTGAAGGTGTACGTTTTATCGGCGATAACATCAGTAATTTTGTACCTGATGAAATGGTTTTGCTGGGCGAAAACCTGCCGCATACCTGGCGTTGTAAAGATGAGTATTTTCAGGGCAACCCCGATTTAACTACCGAGGCGATGGTGATTCATTTTCTGCCTGATTGCCTGGGGAAGTATATGCTCACTTTGCCGGAAGCTTACCTGATTCCGAAGTTATTTGAGAAAGCAAAAAGCGGCATGGTAATTAATGGTAAAGCTAAAGACAAACTCATTGATTTAATGCGTGCCGCAGTTGATGCCACCAACCTTGACCGGATTATTATATTGCTCTCAATTTTAAAAACACTGGCCGAAACGGATGAATACTCGACCATTGTAACAAGCAAAAACACCTTTTACCAAAGCAATGAATCTGAAACCCTGCGGATTAACAAAATCTGCAATTATACTTTAAGTAATTATAAAAAAGAAATTACATTGGAAGAAGTAGCTTCTTTAAGCAATTTGAGTGTAACTTCTTTTTGCCGTTATTTTAAGCTGATGACGAAAAAGACTTTCTACGATTTTCTGATCGAGATCAGGGTAAGCCACGCCTGTCGTTTCCTGATTGAAAATAAGTTGCCTACTGAAATGATCTGTTTTGATTGTGGCTTTAATAACGTTTCCAATTTTTACCGGCATTTTAAAAAGGTAACGGGAATGACGCCGCTGGATTATAAGCGGAAGTATTTGAATTAATTCTTTCAGACCTTACAGGTTTTTAAAACCTGTGAGGTCTGAATAGAAAATGTCAGATGGTAACATCTGACACCACACCAAAAAACCTATAAGGTCTATGGTTTATATAAAAACCTCGATATTTAACTCGCTTCTTAAGGCAGTATAATCATCAAACAATTTTTCTACTTCTTTAACTACATCGGACGTAAACGCACCCACATTTCTCCGTGTGAAAGTTGAAATGTTTAAACCGCGTTTCTGCAGAAAATATTTGGAAACTACCGGGTAAACATTGTGCATCACGTCCATATTCTCCGTCAGGAAATTTTGCACAGCAGCTACATCATCTTTTAAATGGTTATCGTTGTAATGGTCGCAAAGCCAAACAATTAACTCCGGAAAATAATTGCCCTGAATGCAGGATAATCCTGAAGTACCTGCTTTTAACGATTCTACGGCATGCACCATGTAAGCATCATATAAGCCAAATGCATGACCATCAGTGAGTTTAAGTTTTTCTTTGATCTGAATAAGATCAAGGCTGGTATCTTTATGGTAAATTACCCTTCCTGTTGCTACAAAATCAGCCAGTTGCTGGGGTTTTAATACTCTTTTGTAGGGTACAGGGCATTCGTAGAAACCCATCGGAATTTCATCCGTCTGATGCAGCAGCTCGAACACGCGGTCGTTAAATATTTCATCGCTTTCCTCCTCATTGGCCAATAAACTGGTAATGGCAATAACGGCCTCAACGCCGGTATCGCTTACTGCTTTCACAAAATCGGCCTGTTTGGAAATGGGCCCACCAAAGGTCCCGGTAGCCACAACCGGTACCGCCCCGTTTACAACTTTAATAACATGTTTGATGACCTGGATGCGCTCTTTATCTGTTAATTCGAACATTTCGCTCGAAAGGCAATTGGCAAATAAACCCGATGATCCGGCCTGCAGATAAATCTCTGTAAGCTGGGTAAGTGCCGGATAATCGATATTTCCATTGCTTAAAAAAGGCGTAAGCATCACCGGGATGAACCCTTTTTGTGAGTTTTCCATTATATTTTGTCCTGATAAATTGTTCTAAATAATTGCCAGATTGAACCTTCCGGATTTAGCTGACGGTTTTGATTTTTCTGTTTTTAATTTTCGTCAGGAAAAGTCCTGTTAAAAAAATGGTTAAGGTACCGGTTACAATAATCATGTTTTTATGCAGCGGATTTCTAAAAGCTTCAAATTCCGGAGGCAGAAGAGAAGAAAATGTCATCCATATAATTACGGCAATACCGATAATAGTTGCAGTTATGGCTTCGTGGTTTTTGGTTTGCCGGCTTATAATGCCCAATAAAAACAAACCCAGCATGCCTGCAGCGAATATACCCGAAAGCTCCCACCATACATCCAATATACTTTTTACCCCAATCATGGCAATCCCAGCAATCATGCCGAGTAAACCAAAAGCTACTGTTGCGATGTGCAGCAGTGATAAATTCTGCTTATCATTGATTTCTGGTTTAAAATACCGCTTGTAAATATCGACCGAAAAAACAGTTGCCGAAGCGTTCATTCCGGAGCTGATGGTGCTCATAGCGGCCGATAAGATGGCTGAAACAATCAGCCCCACTAAGCCCACCGGTATTTTGGTCACCATAAAATGCGGCATAATTTTATCGCCGTAATCTGCCGGTTGTAAAGCGTTCTGTACTTTTAAAACCTCAGTTGCAGCAGCATGTAAAGGCAATCGCTCTACCGCTACCTGGTGTTTGATCGATTGTACCAGTTCAGGATTAATTTCGTAGTAGGCAAATAAGCAAGATCCTATAATAAAGAAAAGTAAGGATGCCGGAATATATAACCATACACATAACCAGATTGATCTGGAGGCTGCCCGGCTTGATGATGCGGTATGGTAGCGCTGTATATAATTCTGATCCATACCAAAATTATTCAGGTTGATGAAAAAGCCATAAAGCAAAACTACCCAAAACGATGAACTGATAAAATCAGGTTTAAAGCTGCCCAGACTAAATTTATCGGCGGCTTTGCCTATCTCTGCTATTTTCGCTACTCCGCCGGGCATATTGCTGATCACGAGATAAAGGATGAGTAAAGCACCAAAGGTTTTTACGATGGCCTGTACCACTTCTGTCCATATTACCGCTTCGATTCCTCCTAAAACGGTATAAACAATGATGCAGATGCCCATTACAATCATAATCATTTGCATGGAATAGCCGGTTAAAGCCTGTAAACTCAACGCGATGCCGAAAAAGATGGAACCCATCCTTGCCAGCTGCGTAAGCAGGAAGCAAACGACAGCATATACCCTTGCCCAGGCACCAAATCGCTTTTCGAGATGGGTATAGGCCGATATTTCACCTGTATTTCTGTAAAACGGCACAAAGTATTTAGAAGCTACCCACGCGGCCAGTGGCATTGAGATACTAAATACAAAAGCATTCCAGTTACCGCCGAAAGCTTTTCCGGGTACACCCAAAAAAGTATTGCTGCTTAAGAACGTTGCATAAATAGATAAACCTATTGCCCATCCGGGAATGAGGCCCGACGCTTTTGTAAATTGCTCGGAATTTTTATTTTTCCTGGAAAAATAAACACCAACCAGTATCATTCCAACCAAATAAATGGCGATAATCGCAAGATCGAATATAGGCAGACCCTTCATTATTGATTGGCTCGTTTATTAATTTGGTTAAAACAAATATGCATTTCTAAAAAACAGTATTCATATAAGATTTTGGCTACATATTGTACCATCTTATCTTATTGAACATCCAAAGCATCAATACTCATTCCTTTGGTTTCGATGGCAGTAATTCTTAGCTGATAGGCACCTGCGTTAATCATACTACCGGTACTGGTGCTGAAATAGTTCCATTTACCTGTCTTGGTTGGTGCAAATTCTGCCTGTTCTGTTTTCATCAAAGTACCATCAGCTGATAAAAGCTCCAGTTTAGCTTTGAGGTTTTGCTCAAAAGGGTTGTGATATTTAATGGTTAACGAATAGTTATCGGCAACGCCTACGGCGAAATTCCAGGTTAGAACGGCATCTGTATTGGCTTTAAAAGTAACGCGCTCCTTGCCCATCAACTCTTCTTTTACAATGTTGTTACCTTTTAAAATAGCATCGGTAGCCTTGTAGGTGGCGGTATTTTTTAAATCGTAAGCAGGTTGTAAATGCGTAACCGGTAAAACGAAAACATTTGCCGTGCGGCTATCAAAAATGATCCGCTCGTTTGGGTTAAGCCTTTTACGGTACAGCCGGAAGCTTTCTGCGTTGCTGTTGGCCAGAGCGGTTTTAGTATCGTCAAAACCTGTTGGCACACGGCTATTGGGGTTTAATGCAACAAAGGTATCTGCCGTGTCCGTCGCGGTAAATTCAATGCCCTCCTGCCCGCGCGAAGCTTTAAGCCATTCGGAACCAAATATGCTGGAAGGCAGGCTGGTAAAGTTTGTTTTTTCTCCAATAAATTGTGCTTCTCCAATGTCCAGCCAGTTATGTATTTCTGCATTTTTAATTTTGGTTAGAAGCGATTGGCTTGCGGGTGCAGGCTTAATATTTTGATTTGAACTGGCTATGGCAATGGCCGAAATTACTGCCTGTCCAACTTTTATTTCCGGAAAATGAATCGTTAAAGCACCACCCTTTACGGTCGTTTTGATGGTTTTCTTTAACAATGTATTGCTCCCGGCTTCTTTCCAGATATCTAAATCTTTAATCACTGTTTTGCCATTGAAAGCCACATCGAATAAGCGCATGCCTTTCGCGTCTAAGCCACCACCTATGCCCAACCAGGGTTCTATAAAATAAAGTTCTACCAAATATTCGCCATCTGGCAAAGGAAAATGATATTTCAGCTGGTCCCGGCCATACCTGAAAGTCTGAAATAACTTCCAATCGGTTGTGCCTGCAATGGGTTGAAAAGTACGGCGCTGACTGGCAAAAAAAACAGGTATACCCGGAAAACCTTTTGTCCAGGAGCTTGAACCAAAACAATTTTTCGCCGTTAAGTTCCTGTCTGCCGACCATTGATTCCCGTAGGTATCAGTATAATCATCGCCACCACAATTTAAGCGGTAAACATAGTGGTAGCTTTTTTCGGGAGCTATTATTTTTTGATCGGTAACCAGTTGATTGAAATCAGGGCTTTGCGGTAGATTTTGCAAAACAAGCTGATCTTTTGCAACCGCTTTCCCATTAACGTAACCTATCGCATACAATACATTATACTTGATATTGGGTTTGTTCCACTGAAAATGCGTGCCGGTTACACCTCGCTTCTTTTTGCCAAGCGATTGACCGCTAATGTCGTTAAAAAGCGCTACTTCATCGCAATTGGAATATACCACCACACTATCTTTTATCCCGGGCCTGCTCCATCGGTTTGGCCAGGTATGCGATACGATGTATACCATGGGTTGTGTTGCTTTTGGCGCATAGTTAGCCCTGAACATGTAAAAAACATCTGTAGGTTCTTCCCATGGCGTAAACATGCCTTTATAATTTACAGGGCCAACCCGGTCTAAATCCCGAAGTCCCTCGCCGCCCTGAACGCGTCCCGGATTATCATGCGAGCTATATAGCCAGAAAAAATGCCCTGCAGTTTTATCCTTTACCGATTCGGCCAAACGCACTTTAGTTTCCATCAGGTCGGTCATTTTGTTTTCGGTATAACCCTTTCCTGCTGCATCAACATCGTGCAGATCGATGGTTCGCCAGGCGCCGTATTCACCTACCAAAACCTGTCTTTGCAGGTCTTCGCCATAAGTTAAGGGGTTGCCGCCATAGGTGCCTGTCCAGTTTTGGGGAACATCCCAATCGGTGCCTTTGCCGCCATTACAAGTGGTTACTTTTCTTTGTGACGATGCGGTTGGGTCGAGTTTACGGATTAATTCGGTGCACTCCCGGGCGAAATCTTCAGGCAAGGTACTTTCGTTTTCCAATCCCCATAAAACCACAGCCGGACTATTTCGTCTTTCTTTTACCCAATCGGTTAAAAGGGCTTTGAAGTTTTTTCTAAATTCAGGCGTATCATACCAGATGTGTGCAGCCATTTGTGTCCAGCATAAAATCCCTTCCTTATCCCAATAATTAGAATACAACAGGTTGTGTGGCTGGTGTGCATCGCGGAAGGCATTAAAACCTGCAGCTTTAATCTGCATCACACGCGAACGGATTTGGGCATTGCTGAAAGCATGGCTCTGGCCGATTAAATGTTCGTATTCGGCTATCCCATTGATAAATACAGGTTTTCCGTTTAACAAAAATACTTTCTGATTGGCCTGTTCCCCGATTGGCCAGCTAATCCATCGGATGCCGTAAGGTGTTTGCTGTTCATCGAGCACTTTTCCATTTTCAATGAGGGTAGTTCTAAGCGTGTAGAGATATGGGTTTTCCAGCGACCATAATTTCGGATTACTTATAGTAGCCGTCTTCTGTACTACATTCATTTCTTTCCCCGGACCGAGATGAATGGTACTGCTCAAGGTTTGTATTATTTTTCCATTTGCTTCTGTTAGCTGACTGATGAGGTTAAGCGATCTGCCTTTTGAACCATAGTTTTTAAGACTTGTAGTGAAATTTAAAACAGCAGCTTTTTCTGAAATTTTATTGTCGTTCCAGATGTGAATACCAAAAGGTTCTACGCGAACTTCATTGGTAACGATGAGGTGAACAGGCCTGAAAATCCCCATAGGCTGCGAGCCTTCCGAAAAGCCACGTTCAGTAGAACAACCGCCATCAACCCAGGGTAAATCCTGAATGTTGGCCGGGTGATCGGCCCTCACCGCCAGTATATTTTCAACGTTATTCAGTTTAATCGCCGTTGTAATGTCGAGTGTAAAGGTAGTTCTGCCACCTGCATGGTAGCCCACCTTCTGACCATTTAGCCAAACAGTTGCATAAGAGCCTACTCCTTCAAAATACAAAAAGAAACGTTTTCCAGCCTTAATTTCATTTGTTTTAAAACTCTTGCGATACCAGGCATAACCGTGGTTGTTGCCGTGCAACCTGCGTTGGTAGCCCTCGTATTGATCCCAGTTATGCGGTACATTTACACTTTTCCAGTTTTTAGGATGATAAGTGGCTGCCTGAAAACCCTCAAAGGCATTTATACTTTTTTCATCGGCAACAGTAAGCCAACTGTTATTTAAAGAAATAGTCTTCCGGATCTGAGCATTAACGAAATTTATACTGCATAATGCCAGCAACAATAAGGTGAAGAAATGCTTTGAAGTATAGGTTCTTGGTTCGTGCTGACATGAACCAAGGCTTTTGAATATGGGGATTACTTCCTTGCTCAAGATACTTGTCTCCACGGACCTTTTACCATTAAAAATATTATCAAAACAATTCCTCAACCAACTCATCATTTCAAATCTCCGTTCAGTTTATAAGTTTCGCCTGCTTTGGTGTGCAGTTCTATCACTAAATTTTTATAATGCAACGTGCAATCTCCACCGGTTTTAGATTTAAGTGTAAATGAAGTTAATGTACCCTTTTCCCAGCTCAAATCTACTTCAAAACCACCTCTGGCCTGTAAACCTCTGATATTGCCAGTAGACATCGCTGTTGGCAAAGCCGGTAAAATATCCAGATAGCCCTGATGGCTTTGCAGGATCATCTCAGCTATTCCCGCAGATCCCCCGAAATTGCCATCAATCTGAAACGGCGGATGTGCGTCGAAAAGATTTAAGTAAGATCCGGCTCCGTTATTGGCTGGTTTCATCAACATCTTTACCAGTTTCATGGCATGATCGCCGTCCTTAAACCGGGCCCAGAAATTTATTTTCCAGGCCAAACTCCAGCCCGTGGCATCATCTCCACGATACAGCAATGATTGTTTTGTTGCCTGCATTATTTTGGCATCGGCATCCCAGGTAATGTCGCTGCCGGGATAAACGCCCCACAAATGTGAAACATGACGGTGTTTGTTGGTTGTATCGTCTTCATCGGTTAGCCACTCCTGCAACTGGCCATATTTACCAATTTGATTTGGTGCCAGTTGTTTCAACTTTTCCTGCAGTATTTTTTTGAAATCTGTATCGGTATGGAGTACATCAGCGGCTGCAATACAGTTCTTAAACAGCGAGCGGATAATCTGGTGATCCATAGTTGGCCCTGCTACCAAACCTCCATTTTCGGGTGAGTTAGACGGTGTACTGATTAACCAACCTGTTTTAGGATCTTTTATCAGAAAATCTACAAAGAACAGCGCAGCCTGTTTCATTGAAGGGTAAGCTTCTTTTTCGAGGAATTTCCGGTCATGGCTAAACTGGTAATGCTCCCATAAATGCTGGCATAACCAGGCTGCGCCGCTTACCCATATACCATGATCAGCAGCGTTTATAGGGGCGGTTCCATTCCATAAATCGGTGTTATGGTGTATCACCCAACCCCTTGCATTGTAATATGCTTTGGCCGTCTCGCCACCGGTTTTGATTAAACCTTTAATTTTCCGGAATAAGGGTTCGTTTAAGGCCGATAAGTTTAAAACTTCTGCTGGCCAGTAATTCATTTCCAGGTTGATGTTGGTGGTATATTTACTGCCCCATGGCGGGGTTAATAAATCATTCCAAATGCCTTGCAGGTTGGCCGGTTGCGTTCCTGGTCTTGAACTTGAAATTAGTAAATACCGTCCATATTGCATATATAAAGCAGCAAAAGCAGCATCACCGGAACTTACAAATTTTTTCAAACGCTCATCTGTTGGTAGGCGCTCATTTTCTGACTGACCAAAACTAACCTCAAACCTGTTGTAGTATTGCTGGTATTCTTTAACGTGGTTCTGTTTTATTTCAGCATAGGTTTTCCCTTTGAGGCTTTTGAGTGCTTTAACATTGGCGGCAGCCGGTAAGCCCGAAACATCCTGCGCATTAATAAAATTAGTGCCTGCAGTTAAGTAGAGGGTAACTTCATCTGCCTGATTTATACTGATTTTTCCGTTTGCAATTTTTAAACTTCCTTTTTTAACGATTGCCGTTAACCTGCTTTCTCCTTTCAATGCCCCATTGTTAACTGCAACTGTTAAAGCAAGTGTTTGCTTATCCAGTATTTTAACGGCCGACCGGCGATGCGGACTTGATAATTCTGCATCGAAGGTGATGGCTTTAGGTTTATTGGCACTTAAATGAATAACGACCGCCTGGTTGGGTTGACTGGCAAAATATTCGCGCTGATAGTTTACCCCATTGCTGGTGAAAGTGGTTTTAGCTATCGCCGTGCTGATATCCAGCGATCGTTTATAATGGCTTACCAGTGGTTTACTAAATTTAAAGTATAAGTTAAGGTCACCAAAGGGTTGGTAGCTCTCCTGATACTGCGATATGGCAGGCGGGTTTTCATCCTGAATTTTATATTTCCATGCTTTTTCCAGTGAAACTCCTTGTGTAATATCTGATCCTACCGGATAAATACCAATTTTTTTGCTGGTATCTTTATAGCCGAGTAAACCACCCTTATCAGCATAATTAAGCACCTGTATAGCAATGGTATTGCTGCCTGTTTTAACCAGTTTTGCCGGAACGGTGTATTTTCTCGGTTCATTGTTATCAGTATTGCCAACCAATGTGCCGTTAATGTAGGTAAAATCCTGATCACGGATGCGGTTAAGATCAAGTATCAAATCTTTTCCATTCCATTTTTCAGGGACATCGAAAGTTGTTCGAAGCCATACTGCTCCGTCTAAATTGGCAAGTCCAGCCGTTTCCCAGCCATCAAAAGCTGGTACTTTGAGGTTTATCCAGTTTTTGTCATCAAAATTGGTCAACGCAGGATTACCCGTTAAGCCTTTTCCTGCCTTCATTTGGTTTACCCAGGCATTTTTGTCTCCGGCTTCGCTTTGTAAACCCATAAACTGTGCCTGCGCAAGGCTTTCGGCTTCTTTTTGTTTTCCCTCAAAAAGCAGTTCTCTAATGTCTTTTAAATATTTATATGCCCCTTTTCGGTTGTAATCTCTTGGTTTTCCCGTCCATAAAGTTTCTTCATTAAACTGGATATGATCGACCATGGTACCCGCAAAAATCATGGCGCCAATGCGGCCGTTACCAATTGGCAATGCATCTGTCCATTTTTCTGCAGGTTTATTATACCACAAAATATTGTTGTTTTCCTGTGTCCAGGCATTTGATTGAACAATTACGGCTAAAATTAAAGTGGCTAAAGATTTAAATTTCATGTTATTGTACTTTATCGCCCGAAATAATTTCTATAGTGGCCATTACTTCCTTTTCTTTTTTAACGGGCGTTTTCACCCTTCTGAAATTATTGTTGCCTAAAAATATATTTTTCGTTTCAGCACCACTTAATTTTAAGTATGTATTTACTTCAGATGAAGGAAAAGCATTGTATAAAAAGAGGTCAGAAGTATTGGTTAAGTCTATAACGGCTGCATCTGCAGGCACTTTGTCGCTTTTTAGCCCATCTATAATCAGGTTACTTACCTGAGTTGCCTTTATTGCAGGGCCAATTTGGGTATTAACGGCTACGTGGTGTAGTTCAATAGCTGTAGCATTACTAATCGAAAAACCACTTTTCGCATCAAGGTTGATGTCGGTAAAAGTAACATTGCTGATGGGCATTTCTTCAAGCCCGTTTAAATAGGCCGCCTGGTTTACCTGTCCTGTGATGTTGGCGAAATGAATGTTCCGGAATGCCGGCGTACGTACTGAAACTGGTTCAACCTTGGTTTTAGCGTATTGCATATCGAGTACAATGGCTTGTTCGCGGATGTTTTTCATGATGATATTATTCACCCTGATCTCCTCTACTACACCACCCCTTCCACGTGCGGTTTTGATGCGGATACCGCGGTCAGTTCCATCGAAAACGCAGTTGGAAATGGTTATCTTGCGTACATCGCCCGACATTTCGCTGCCAATTACCACGCCACCATGACCAGACAACATGGTACAATTGGTAATTACATAGTTTTCGGCCGGAACTGCCATTTTCCTGCCTGGTGCATCTTTACCGGATTTAATGGTGATGCAATCGTCGCCAACACTGATGTGGCAGTCTGAAATGTGTACATTTTTGCACGATTCGGGGTTAATGCCATCGGTATTGGGCGAATGCGGATTATTTATGGTTACCGCATGAACTTTCACATTTTCGCAGAACTCAGGATTAACCGTCCAGAATGGTGAATTGCGAATGGTAATGCCTTCGATCAACACATTTTTGCAGAACATGGGCTGGATAAACGGCGGACGTAAAAAGCCGCGTTTCATTTGTTTGGGATCGTCCGGTAAGATGATGTCCTTATTTAGGCTGGCAAAGGTGGTTTGCCATTTCGATACCGGCTGCCCTTCTTTATAACCTTCAACAAAATTCCACCATTTTTTACCGTGGCCATCAATTATACCACGACCGATAATCGAGATGTTTTCGGCTTTATAGGCATAAAACAAGGGCGAAAAGCTGGTTACATCTACCCCTTCATATCGGCTTTTGACCATCGGAAGGTAATCGTCAAAGTTATCGCTGAAATGGAGCTCTGCACCAGCATCAATTAAAATGGTAACATTACTTTTTAAATGGATTGGCCCTGTTAAATATTTACCTGCCGGAAAATAAACAGTACCTCCACCCACTTTTGAAGCTGCATCTATCGCATTTTTGATGGCTGTAGTAGCCAGTTTACTGCTGTCGTTTTTAGCGCCATATTCAATTACGTTATAGTACCCTTGTGCCTTTGCGTTAAGGTAACCGATAACTGTTATTGCAAAAATTAAAGTCTTGATTATGTATCTCATTAGGTTTAAATATTTATTTTTTGCTGTATCCATGTTCGGTATACTTGCAATACAAGCAAATTTTCTTAAAAAGATTGCTTCACGCCATTCGCCTCCCCGCCTTCCAGTTCGCAATGACGGTTTTATTTACTATCGTCCTCGTTTGTAACGAGGATGATCGAGCTTAGCGATTGTATCGCCTCAGTTTACTCCTATCTCTTCGTAGCGTTCCAAACGCTACCGATTGGAATAGAAATGAGTCTTTGACCCGTATTGCTGATTGAGTTATAAACTCAATCCTATTCAATAATCCGTAGTGACGCTGCACTTAACACTACGGACAGATGTTTTATTTACTATCGTTCTCGTTTGTAACGAGGATGCACGAGATGAGCGATTGTATCGCTTTAGCTCATCTCTATCCATAGAATTCCGAAGGGTTCTACGGATTAATAAATAGAAAAGAGTCTCTGACTCGTTTTTGAAGATTAAGTTATAAACTCAATTTTATTCAATAATCCGTAGTGACGCTGCGCTTAATACTACGGATAGGATTACTTATTTAATTCATCATCACTTTTAAAGGTTTTAAATCTTTGCCTTTAAAAATCATCTTTCCATCTGCAAACACTAAAAATCCTTTACCTTTTTGATATTTATTTCCGGTTTTATCCCACAATACAGTTAAAATCTTGTTGTGATAGGAAACGTTATCAAGGATAAACCAATCCCATTGATTTTTGGGAATTAGCGGATAGATTTCCAAAATATTGTCTGCTCGTGGTTTGATGCCAACCAGATCGTTGATAATCAAATCGCAAAAAGTAGAGTGATTGTAAAAGCTACTTCTCGGATTATCACCTTTTAACCATTCGCCATTCCTCTCGTCCTGGTACTCACCGATGTAAGGTTTGCCATTTTTGGTGTGCGACGCAGCGAATTTATGTAACTCTTTATAGAACACGGCGGCGCTCATTTTACCATGCTGTTTATAGTTGGTAAGCAGGTTGGCCAATCCTTTGAGCGTTTGCGAGCTGGCAAATGGCCAGAGTGCGCCATCCCATTCGCAACTATGGCCCGTACCGCGCGTTCTGAACGTCGGGTTTCTCCTTTCTGCAGTGGTGAGGCCCCAGGGCGCATTAAAGCCTGCGGTATCTAACAACTGATCCCAGGCTTTTGCGTAGCTGGCTTTATCGTCTGGTAAATTAAAATCCCATGGAATAAAACCTATGGCTTCGCGAACCCCGGCATGTCCGCCCTTTGCCTTCCTGGTTTCGAAAAAAGCTGAAGCTGGGTTCCAAAGACTATCCTGGACCAGTTTTTTAATTGAATCGGCCTTAAGGTTATATTTAGCTACCAAGCTGTTGTCGCCAAACATTTTACCGAGCTTACTTAAAGCAATAGCATTGCCATACATATAGCTGTTAATGGTAGGCCTTTGGTTTTGATCTTTCCTCGATCCGCTGATCGATTCCTCCATTCCATCTTTCACGTCGTTTTGCCAGAGCAAGCCGTTTTTGAGCTTTCGCTCTGATTCCCATTTGGCATAGTCTTTATCCAATGCAGGTAAAATATCCTTTAAGAATTTCTGATCGGGTTTTACCAGATGGTTTTGGTATACAGCATCATCAACCCAGCTGCTGAACTGGTGAAAACGTTGCCTGGTCTGACCTACATCAGCAAGGTAGAGCCAAAATTTCACGTAATCCTGTAAATAGCTGTTGTCTTTCAGCCACCTGCCCTCGTAAAGATGGTGACCTAAGGCACAGCTAATGGAATTGTATTTACCTGCATGTTTTACAGGCTCAATAAACTCGGTAAAAATAAAACCTTCCGGAGTTTTGACCAGATGCTTGCGATACGTCCACCAGCGGTAATAATAATTTTGCTCCAGCACTTCGTCAGGGCATTCAAATAAAGGAATCTGCCCCGAAAGCCAGTTAAAGGCTTCGGCATTAGTTATGTAGTTTTTTACAGCCTCATTATCAATAGCATTAAAATACGTTACATACTTTTTTAGTTTATCTGTTCCGATAACCGTTTTTTGCTGCGCAAAGCCCATAAAAGCACATAGCGATAATATCGCTGTGGCTATAAAATTTCTTGTGTTTACCATCATTCAAATAACCAGTCTATATCTTTTCCATGTCCGTCCAATCCTGCGTTAAAAATCCGCAGTTCCTGTTTATCGTCAATAAAACCCAATACCAAACAAGCACCTTTGCCTAAATTTAAGGTATGTGTGCCGGCGGGAAAAGCGTAAGCGTGTATGTTAACCGGCGGGAAGCCTGTGGCAACCAGCGCATTTGATATTTTAATTTCCGACTGACCATAATTATTGGCACTTGCATCGGTTTCCAGTTGCGGTGCTGCCAGGTACTGTGGGTTTTTCTGGTTAAAAAAGCCAACCAGCAATTTTACGGACTGTGCGGTACTAAACTTAATTTCAGTTCCATTTTTAATTTGGCTGGCTTTGGAAAGTTGAATGCCCTTTAAACCCTGCAACTCGTCTGCAAGTTCTTTAATTTTGACCGTAGTATCGCTAAAAACCACGGCCTCTTTAGCAATTACATAAGTCGCTTTATGATTTAAAATTTGTACTGCCGCCGCTTTATAGTTGATGATTTTAGCTGTTTCTCCTTGCTTAACCGATTTTAAAGAATCAATACTGTGTTTAAAATGATTGAGTTCCCTGGTAAAAACCGGCAACATTTCACGCCAGTGGATGAATGTTTTATCCACGCCGCGCATCGGAATTTTGCGTTGCTTGGTCTGCATACTGTTTGCATATAAATAAGTCCTTTCGGTGTATTTAACCAGATTGGCATAGTATGCTACACTTTTTTCAAGAAAAGGCAATGCCTGATCCAGATCGGCCACGTTGTTTGAGTATTTATAGCGTAATATCCAGAGTGCGGCTTTAACCTTTTCAGCGTAAAAGTTGGCCATGGCATCATAACAATACATGTCGTTTTTAAGCCGGTTAAATTCTGCGGTATCTTTAGTTACGGTTGGGGCTGCGTTTTGTATAGCAGCTAAAGCTTTCTGACCGTGTACTACAACTTCTCTGGCAATCTGCACAGGTGTTTCGCCGATATGGCCCAGCTTTTTAAATTCTTTCTCGGCGTAATCAATAATCATCTCTCCTTCCGGCGCTTCCGATTCGTACATTAAAGTAAATACGCCGTAACGATATGGATTAATAAGCTGCGTCATTAACATACCCAGCGTTAAGGTCTGTCGGTTGCCATCAGTTATGCCATACCGGCGCAGGAGTTTGGGCGAAATCTCTCCCGATTCTTCATAAGCATTTAGAATGGCCTTTCCACCCATTAGGCTGGTTCCGTATTTATCGGCCAGTGCTTTACCCCAATAGTTTATTTCCTGCGTGCGGTCTCTTTGTGAATTCCAGGAATAGCGGCCCCATTCCTTGTACCAGATCCAGTCACGGTCTACCTCTAATAAACGACCTTTAACATCGTCTGCAGCATATGGCCAGTCCCAGTAGCTGGCTTGCGGGTACAGGTGCAGCCCTTTGGCGCCATAAATTTTGTTCATGGCCTGTACCGATTTTTGGATAAAATCTGCCGAACCATATCTAAAAGGTTCCAGATTAGCCAGGATGTGTACATTGGAGATATTTACCGTGCCAATGGCTGCGAGTTTACGGTTCAGTTCTGCCCAGGCCCCGCGTGGTGTGTAAGTGGTTAACGCTTCACCATTAAATTTATTCTCGGTATACAGGTTTTTATAAAGTGGTAAAGCAGCTTTCATTACACTGGGTGCATCGGTATCGTGTGCCCGCAAAACAATAGGCGGTTCTTCTTTTATACCGGCAGCTTTTAAACCGTCTTTCACACCGGGGATAATCGTTTTGGTAAACCAATCGATATCATCCTGCCCAACTCCTTCCATGGCTTCGCCCAATGCCACCATTAAACCTACGTTCGGATATTTTTCGACAAATGCAGTGATCGATTTTTTGGTGTAATCCGCAATCAAAGGGATAATTGGTCGATTGCGATCCTGTGTTTTTAATCCGTGTTTATCGGCAAAAGGTTTAGGGATAATAATGTTGTAAAACATCTGAATTACCCAAATGCCACGTTTATCAGCCTCGTGCGTTAAGAACCTGAAAATTTCTTCGTTTTTTTTGAGCGTGGCATTATCTACTTCTACAGCATAAGGATAGGCTTTTAATCGTAATAAAGACGAAAACGGGTGGCCGTTCCACAAATAAAGGGAGTTGTAGCGGTTCTCCACCATCATGTCGAGGTACTTAATCCATAAAGCCTTATCGTAAAGCCAGGGAAAAGTTTCAGGCGTGTATGGATATTCATAAACATCGTGTCCGGGTAAATAATCCGGCTTTTGCAAACCGATGCACGTGCCACGTAACACCATTTCAGGCTGATCGGTAAGCGATAAAGCAGTCGGCAATTTTCGGGTATCATGAATTCGGTCGGCCAGTTCAATGCAGCCGTATAAAGTGCCTGAAGCATCATGACCAGCGATATAAATGGTTCCGTTTTTATCTGTAAAAATGGTGTAAGCTTCTTTTTTAGCGGTGGCTATCGTATTTTTTACGGCTGCCGGTAATTTACCAGCTATAATCGCATCGGAGAATATGCCGATTACAATACCTGGTTTGCTTCCCCCTGCTTTAGCCTGTTGCATTATTCTGGTCTGGTAACCAATTTTATTCAATGCCTTTAAAATCCGTTCTGCACCAAACTTTATCCTTGTATGCGCAGCTGCAGGGATTAAAATGTTTTTATCAGTGCGGTTTCCTGCACTTGAAAAAGAGATCGATAAAAAATAACAGGAAATAAAAATCAGAAATTTTCTCATTTAATCTGGCTCAAATCACAAACCCTTTAAACTTGGGTAATGGATAATATTTGGTTATAATATTATTTAAATATAAAAATAATATTCAAATATAAGTAAATTGACTTTTGCGTTTTGTAAAATTTATGCAAGGTAAAGCCTGTTTAAAGCTTTTCGGCTGGTATGACAATATCTGTTAATATTTAGACAAGAAGATAAAATTTTTAATCAACAATATTTATTTTATTTGTAGTCGTATTCTAATCAATTATAATATTCCGCCGCTTTTCAATCGGTAGCAAGCACAAATTATAATGTGAAGGGTGCAAAATCAACATAAGTATATTACATCAACAATCAATTTAAACAATACACATGTTTTCACTCAAAAACAAAAAAGCAGTAGTTACAGGTGGCGGAAGTGGAATCGGCAGGGCTATTGCAACTATTCTCGCCAAAAAAGATGCCGAAGTACATATCATTGAACTGGGTGTTGCACAGGCACAAGATACGCTTGATGAAATTAAAGCAGCAGGAAAGCAGGCTTTTAGCTATGCCTGCGATGTTTCAGACCACAATGCCGTTAAAGCTGTTTTTGAGCAAATAGGAAACATCAATATTTTAGTTAATAATGCTGGTATTGCGCATATTGGTAAAGCCGATACGACTGATGAAAGTGATTTTGACCGGGTAATGCGTGTGAATGTTAAAGGTGTTTACAACTGCCTTCACGCTGCCATTCCACAAATCCGTTTGGCTGGCGGAGGTGTAATCATTAATATGGCCTCTATTGCAGCCTTAGTTGGCTTACCGGATCGGTTCGCGTACAGTACAGCAAAAGGCGCAGTGAAAGCCATGACCATGAGTGTAGCTAAAGATTATATCGGTGAGAACATCAGGTGTAATTCCATTTCTCCGGCAAGGGTGCATACCCCATTTGTAGATGGATTTTTACAGAAAAACTATCCGGACAATATTCCTGAAATGTTCGATAAATTATCTAAAACGCAGCCGATTGGCCGTATGGCCAGCCCTGAAGAAATCGGTGCGCTGGCATTATATTTATGTAGTGACGAAGCCGCATTTATTACCGGTTGCGATTACCCGATTGACGGTGGATTTACGACTTTAAACAATTAATATTCTTCTTAAATACAAAATATAACCTTTTTAACATGAAATTAATACGATTTGGAGAAGCAGGGGCAGAAAAACCAGGAGTGATCATCGGCGATAATTATTATGATGTATCTGCATTGGTCGGTGATTATAACGAAGCATTTTTTGGCGGCGACGGCTTAGCAGAACTAAAATCAGCTATTGCATCTGCTGATTTGCCACGGGTAGATAAAGGCGTACGTCTTGGTCCGCCTTTGGCCCGCCCGTCAAAAATTATCTGTGTGGGTTTAAATTACAAAGACCACGCCGCCGAAACCAATGCCCCTATTCCAACTGAGCCGATTTTATTCTTTAAAGCAACTTCTGCTATCGTAGGACCGAATGATGATCTGGTCATCCCCAAAAACAGTAAAAAAACCGATTGGGAGGTAGAATTAGCCATTGTTATTGGTAAAAAAGCCAGTTATGTAAGTGAAGAAAATGCTTTGGATCATATTGCGGGTTACGTTTTGCATAACGATTACAGCGAGCGCGAATTCCAGCTGGAGCGTAACGGACAATGGGTTAAAGGAAAAAGTGCCGATACTTTTGCGCCAATCGGACCATTTATTGCCACACAGGACGAAATTGCCGATGTACACAATCTGCGTCTTTGGTTAACTGTTAACGGAAAAACTTTACAGGATGGCAATACCTCGAACCTGATTTTCAATGTGCCTTTTATGGTTTCCTACATCAGCCAGTTTATGACCCTTTTGCCAGGTGACATCATTACTACTGGCACACCTGCCGGCGTAGGTTTGGGACAAAAACCGGAGCCATGGTATTTAAAACCTGGTGATGTGGTTGAATTGGGTATTGATGGTTTAGGCTCCAGTAAACAAATTGTTAAATCCTATAGCGACATTTAAGATAAAAAGATATTGCCCTGGCGCTGATTTTTTGATGGTGCAAACCTCATTTTATAATAAAAGCAATACCGGGAAACCACAACAGAAGCAAAATGGATCTTAACCGATCAGATATTTAAACTTTAATAAAATGATTGATACCCACGTACATTTTTGGAATTTCGATCCAGTTAGGGATAACTGGATTAATGACGACATGCAAATCATTCGCAAAGATTTTGCTCCCGAAAATCTCTTGGATATTTATAATGATTTAAATATTAAGGGATGTATTGCTGTTCAAGCAAGCCAATCGGAAGAAGAAAATCATTTTCTACTTGAACTGGCCGCACGACATGAAATTATAAAAGGTATTGTGGGTTGGGTTGACCTGCTTGATCCTGATCTTGACGAACGCTTAAGCCACTGGCAAAACCATCAGCTCATTAAAGGCTGGCGACATGTATTACAGGCCGAAAACCGTGATTTTATCCTGAATCCTGCTTTTATTGCTGGTGTTAAGCGGCTAAAAAAATACAATTATACCTACGACTTATTGTGTTATCACAACCAATTGGATGCGATTATACAAATGGTTGATCAAATTCCCGACCAACCATTTGTATTGGATCATTGTGGTAAACCGGATGTAAAAAAACAGACTTTAAAAGAGTGGACTAAAAATATTAAAACTTTGGCCAACAATCCAAATGTGCGATGTAAGGTATCAGGCCTCCTGGCTGAAGCGGATTGGCTAAACTGGAAGGAAAGAGAATTATTTAACTGTTTTGATGTCATATTTGAAGCATTTGGTCCTGAACGTGTAATGTATGGCAGCGATTGGCCGGTCGTGCTGATCAGCAGGCCATATCAGGATTGGTTCAATCTGGTAAATCACTACACAGAAAAATTTACTGCAGCAGAGAGAAAAATGATTTTTTCTGATAATGCAAAGGAATTTTATGGTATTTAAAGTTTACGCGCCAACGCTTGTTTCCAACGAGCGTTGAATATTTTATCGTTTATAACGATATAATCGTTTTGCTATTTATGCACTCGTTTGGAAACGAGCGCAAACAAATTCCAACCCAAAACGATCAATACAAAATAGCAGATAGTGCAGGATGGAAAACATCATACAAAACATTAGTTTTCATTTTTTAAAACACCATCTGACCAACACAATATTTAATTATGAGTAAAAAGATTACATTCCCCTATAATCCTCAATTCCCTTCTGTAGCCGATTTAAGAAAAAGAGCCAAATCAAGAATCCCAAAATTTGCTTTTGATTACCTGGAAGGTGGTTGTAATGAGGGACTTAATTTATCAAGAAACGAGAGCGACTTCGATAATATTTACCTTAAACCAAATTATTTGCGTGTTGGTGGGGAAATTGATATGTCGGTTGAGCTTTTTGGGCATAAATACAGTGCACCTTTTGGCATCTCTCCCATCGGTTTACAAGGTTTGATGTGGCCTAATGCACCCGAAATTTTAGCGAGGGCGGCAGCCAGACACAATATTCCCTACACACTGAGTACGGTATCTACCAGCAGCATCGAACGCATTGCTGAAGTTTCAGAAGGAAAAGCCTGGTTTCAGCTTTACCATCCCACCGAAAATAAATTACGGGATGACATTCTATCACGGTTAAAAGCAGTTGAATGTCCGGTTTTGGTTGTGCTGGTAGATGTTCCTGCTTTCGGATTAAGATATAAGGAAATTAAAAGCGGCCTTTCCATACCACCCAAAATGTCTGTCAGTAATATTTTACAGGCCTTTGCCAGACCATTATGGGGTATTAAAACGTTGCAACATGGCATTCCCTCTTTTGCTACCTTAAAACCTTATATGGAAAAAGGTATGGACATGTCTCAGCTGGGACAGTTTATGAACCGAACCTTTACCGGAAAAGTTGACATTGAAAAGGTGTCGGCAATCCGCGAAATCTGGAAAGGTCCATTGGTATTAAAGGGCATAGCTACAGACGAAGATATGCAGGCTGCTATCCAGATTGGCGTTGATGGGGTCATCGTTTCGAATCACGGCGGCCGACAGATTGATGCGGGTGAATCATCGATCAACTCTTTAATTAAACTTGCAGCAAATGATGCCTACAAGTCAAAACTGAAAGTCATGATGGATGGAGGAATCCGTTCGGGTGTTGATTTGGCCAGGGCACATGCCGTAGGTTCTGAATTTAATTTTATGGGCCGTCCGTTTATGTATGGCGTTGGGGCATTGGGTAACGACGGTGGAGACCATACCATCAATATGTTTAAAACCCATTTGTACCAGATTATGCAGCAACTTACTATAGAAAAAATTTCCCAATTCCAGGAAAGGTTATTGGAAGTATAAAACGTCATTTCCGGTTTGACTGGCAATCTCCTACTGTATTATTCTGCTGGCTGGTGTGGCATCAACCAGATAGAATAAAAGACAAAAAAAGACCTCTCAGATTTTTAAAACCTGAGAGGTCTGAATAAAACTTACCGTTAACCAATTAAACAGTAGCCTTATTTCGAGAACTTATAAGTTGTACTTGTTTTATATGTTTCACCCGGTTTAAGAACTGTCGAAGCAAAGTTCGGGTGGTTTGGCGCATCAGGAAAATGTTGTGTTTCCAGGCAGAAAGCCGAACGGTGTGGGTATGATTTACCGCCTTTACCATCTTTATCCGCTCCAGTTAAGAAATTACCACTGTAGAACTGTAAGCCCGGTTCTGTGGTTATCACTGATAGCACAATACCTGTTTTAGCACTTTTTACCACCGCAACCGGTGTTTTACCATCATGGTGGGTTAAAGCAAAGTTATGGTCATAACCTTTACCAAATTTTAACTGCTCATCATTATCGCCAATCTGCTTGCCAACTAATTTTGCTTTGTTAAAATCGAAAGCAGTACCCGCCACCGGCTGTAATTTTCCAGTCGGGATTAATGTTGAGTCAACCGGCGTATAAGTGTTGGCGTCAATCATCAGTTCGTGATCCAAAATGGTACTATCTCCTTCGCCGTTTAAGTTAAAATAAGCGTGATTGGTTAGATTTACAATAGTTATTTTATCTGTAGTGGCTTCATAATCAATTTGCAGTGAATTGTCGTCAGTTAAAGTATAAATTACCTTAACATCCAGTTTACCCGGATAGCCGGCTTCACCATCTTTAGAAACATAGCTCAGCTCCAGTTTTGTGCTATCCAGTTGTTTCGCATCCCACACTTTGCCAAAGAAACCATCAGTACCACCGTGCAAGGTATTTACGCCATCGTTAAGCTGTAATTGATATTCTTTGCCCTCTAAAGTAAATTTACCCTTAGCAATGCGGTTTCCGTAACGTCCAATCAGCGCACCAAAAAATGGCTCTCCTTTTTTACGATAGGCATCAATACTATCATAGCCCAGTACTACATCGGTTAGTTTGTTGTTTTTATCTGGTACCAGCAACGAAACTACTCTTCCGCCATAATTGCTAATAGACACCGAAGCGCCCTGCTTATTTTTTAACGTATAAAGCTTAACCGCTTTACCATCAATAGTGGTGTTGTATTTTAACGAATCTTGCGGTGTGCTGCTTGCTGTACCTTTATCAGTTGTGGGGTTACATGCGCTAAAAGCAAGGGCTAAACATAAGGTAGCCAATGGTAATGCTTTAAGAAATGGTTTTTTCATCAGTTTACTTTTTTTTAAGTTGATGAAGCGATCGTGATTTTTACATAGCAAAACTCCTGATGCTTGCATACAGATTTATTTTTGGTTAGGGCTAAAGTAGTAAAAAATAATTAACGTCAGGTTAACGATTATCATATTATTTCTGTTAATATTGATGATCATTCCTTACATCAAAAAAAATCATATAATTTAGCAAGCATATGCGCGATTTGAATTTCAAACCAAAAGCTTTTCTGTTTGATTTAAACGGAACCATGATTAACGATATGGAGTACCATACCATGGCCTGGTACAGTATAATGACCGAAGATTTAGGTTCAGAGCTTGATTATGCAAGCGTAAAAAAAGAAATGTACGGCAAAAACCACGAAGTACTGGAACGCGTTTTTGGCAAGGATAAATTTAGCCAGCAAGAAATAGAACGGCTTTCGGTAGAAAAGGAAAAGCGCTATCAGGCCGGTTATCTACCGAATTTAGCTTTACTTCCCGGCTTAAACAATTTTCTGGATCGGGCGAAGGCTGCAAAAATACCGATGGCCATTGGCTCGGCAGCTATTCCCTTCAATATTGATTTTGTGGTAGATGGTTTAAACATTCGCCATTACCTGGATGCGATTGTAAGTGCAGATGATGTGCAAATGAGTAAACCTGATCCGGAAACCTTTTTAAAGGCTGCAGCCGCACTCGGCATTTCAGCCGCTGATTGCCTGGTGTTTGAAGATGCACCAAAAGGTGTAGAGTCAGCGCAGAACGCAGGTATGCAATGCCTGGTTTTAACAACTACACACGCAGTTGAAGAATTTGATGGTTATCCAAATATTTTGGGCTATATTACCGATTACAACGATGCTAAATTAAATCTGCTTTTTTAAAAATGGGAAAATACTTAAATCAGAAACCTGTATTGGTTGCTGTTGACTGCATTATTTTTGGTTACGACGGCGAACATCTTAAACTTTTGGTTATCAAAAGAGCTATTGAGCCAATAAAAGATCAATGGAGTTTAATGGGCGGTTTTATTGGCGAGGATGAAAACCTTGATGGTGCTGCGAAACGGATCCTTTTAGAACTTACCGGACTGCACGATGTATATTTAGAGCAATTGCACGCTTACGGTAGCCCTGACCGTGATCCGATTGAACGTACGGTATCAGTAGTGTATTTTGCATTGATTGATATTAATAAATACAGCAAGCAGATTAATGATCAGTATCATGCAGAATGGTTTAAGGTTAAAGAAGTACCTGAACTGATTTTTGACCATAACGTGATGGTTAAAGCAGCGATGGATAAAATCCGATACCAGGCTGCCCTCCACCCTGTTTTGTTTGAGTTATTACCCAAACGTTTTACCATACCACAATTGCAGGCTTTATATGAGCAGGTTTACGATGCCCCAATTGATAACCGCAACTTTATCCGTAAAATAACGGCCAGTGGTTTGCTTATTAAACAAAATGAGAAGGATAAATCGAGTTCCAGACGTGGTGCTTTCTACTTTAAGCTCGATAAAAACAAACACAAAGCCCAGTTTCAATCATTTTTGAACTTTATACCCAAAACATCCAAATAACAAGTATCAGATTTTAACAGCTACCGCCCCATCATCATTATTTTTAAAAAAAAATATTAAAAAAAATCAGGTCTTAGCCATTTTAAAATCAAGGAATTACAAATGGCCAAAGTAAATTAAACGCTAAATATCGAAAAACATTTTATAAAAACATTTGCAAAGAAAGGATTAATCTCTATATTTGCACCTCCTTAAACAAAAGGAACGATTCCGTAGCTCAGCTGGTAGAGCATTACACTTTTAATGTAGTGGTCCTGGGTTCGAATCCCAGCGGGATCACAGAAATGACTAACAAAACGTATAAAACCCTGCAATCGCACGATTAGCAGGGTTTTTACTTTTAGGAAGTTACCAAAACTTGCACGAATTCCCAAAAAAAAGGTGCGTAATTCGGTGAGTCATCCTGAAAGTCTGTATGACTCACCGAATAAGCTGTATCCATTTAGTGTACAGGGTATTACAAACTGAACATCTTGTGTCCTTTAGTTGCCAATGCTAAATTTGTTAACCTTTAATCGTTAGATTATGAAAACTAATTTTAGCCTGCTTTTCTTTATGAAAAGACAAAAGAACTATTCAGAGGGCGAAGCCCATATCTACATGCGCATCACGGTAGATGGGAAACGTGTGGAACTTGCCACTGGCAGATCTTGTGAACCCGACCGCTGGCATTGCAAATCGGGAAGGGCAACTGGTACCAAGGAAAAATATCGGTTATTCAACACCAGCCTAGACCAATTGCAAAATAAGGTGTATGACGCCCATGCCAAACTAGTGCAGTCAGGTATGGAAATCACTGCACAATCTATTCGGGATGTATTGGTTGGTAAGGTTGCAAAATCTTCTATGCTATTGGATGCGGTTTCTGAACACAACGAAAAAATGGAAGCGCTAGTCGGCAAAGATTACGTGAGGGGAACGCTGAACAGATATAAAGTACTCTACAATCACTTGCAGACTTTTATCAAGATGCAGTATGAGGCTGATGATGTGGAGGTGGGAAAAGTGGATATTTCATTCTTCAACAACTTTGATTACTACCTAAGGTCACGATCATGTGCCAACAACTATACCGTAAAAATGATCAAGAACCTTGGCAAGATTATCAATATCTGCTGTGAGAACGGAACCGCAGAAAGCAACCCGATAACTTTCTATAAGGGGCGCACGAAAACCGTCGATAGGAACTTTCTTTCACAGGAGGAAATCCAGATCATACTACAAAAGCGGTTTGTTTCTGCGAGGTTGGATGTTATTAGGGACGTTTTCCTTTTTTGCTGCTTTACTGGTCTTGCCTATGCCGATGTGCAGAAGCTAAAGGTCACTGATATACAAAAGGGTATCGATGGCGAGCTTTGGATCATCAAGAACCGTCAGAAGACTAATGTAAGGGCTTCCATCCCTTTACTTCAAAACGCAGTTGAGTTGATCAACAAATACGAAAGCCATCCCATCTGCGGCAATCTCGGAACTGTGTTTCCCGTTCCGAGCAATCAAAAGATGAACGAATACCTAAAGGAGATAGCCGAACTGTGCGGTATCGAAAAGAAACTGACCTCGCATATCGCCCGCCACACATTCGCAACAACGGTAACACTCTTAAATGGCGTACCTATCGAAAGTGTATCCAAGATGCTCGGGCATACGAATATCAGGACTACACAGCACTACGCCAAGATATTGGACATTAAGTTAAGCGAGGATATGGCAAATCTCAAGGTCAGGTTAGCTGAACAATTTGTATAGGTATTAAGGATACTTGTGATTAAGATTAGGTTTTTCTTATTTCAATTTTAAGAGTCAATTTAGACAGCGGCAGTAAACTTTGGATTGTTGCCGCTATCTTGTTAATTCGTAGTAAACCAACTCTAAATAACGTAAGGGATTCGTAAATAATCTATCTTAAAAATTATAATTTAGATGAATGTACATCTCGAAGCTCTTTCTTAAAAATTTCAGAAGTTTTAAAGAATCAACAATTGAATTTTCAAAAGGAAAAAACGTCATTGTTGGTAAAAACAATTGTGGTAAGTCCAATATAGTGAAAGCATTGGATATGCTAATTGGTGAGAAATTCCCGACCTATTTGAATATTACGGAAAATGATTTTTATTGTCATGAAGAACCAAATCCCGATACCGATGAGATACAGGATGTTGTCGAGGACAATTTCTATATCGAAGTAACTATAGAAGAGAGAGATATAAACAAAGACCTAATAGCTACTATAATAAAGAATATTGCTTTTTCAAAAGTCGACAACATATCGTCAATTTATTCTTACGACGGTTATCAAATCAAAGTGAACTATAATTTATTACAGAATTTAGATGTTATAGCTGAGAATCCCGCAATTGTCGCCAATGAACGCAATCACAAAACTACATGGATGAAGGGTGATGCATTGATTTCCTTTATTGAGCAGAGCACAGTCATAAAGATTTTTTTCACTAAATCGTTAAGGTCAGAAGATGCATCGGGATATGGTCTAATACTTAAAAACAATAATGAGTATTGGTTGTCTCATTTTGTTCCAAAAAAGCTACGTGATGCCTTAATAACGTCAACGGTTATAAATTCCCTTAGAAGCCCCAAAGAAGATTTGAGGGTTGTTAACTATACATGGTTTGGAAAACTAATATCAAAAATTTGGAATGATAATAAAAATACTGAACTAGTTACTAATAAGGGTAGTTATATTGAATTGATTTTAGGTCATTCAGAAGAAATTAAGATGCAGGTTGACAAACTTTTCTTTGATAACACAGAAGAAATTAGAAAAGTCATAAGCCAAGCAATTGCTCATCAAAAAGTTTCGTTTAAATTATACAATGATAACCCATCAGATATCTACAAAAATGTTCAAATTTTTATAAATGATGGAATTGATAGAGCTATTACAGAAAAAGGCACAGGTATTCAAAGTGCAGTTATAATTGCATTATTTTCACTTTATTGCAATAAGTTCCACGCCACCAGTTCTCTTTTAATCACAGAAGAACCTGAAGTTTTTTTACACCCACAAGCAAGGCGAATAATTTCAGCAGAGTTAAATAACTACTTAAATGACAAAACTCAAAGGCAGCTAATAATTAGTACTCATTCGATAGAGTTTTTGAAAGGTGTTGACCCATCGAATATTATACGGGTTTTTAAATCCCCCGAAAATAATTACTCACAAGTTTCTCAAATAAAGAGAAGTGAGGATTTAGGCATATCACAGGAAATCAAAAGATTTCTTTGGAGCAATAACACAGAGATATTTTTCTCTGACATGGTAATACTAGTTGAAGGAGGAGAAAACTATTTGCTACCATCGGCGATTGATAAATTAAAGAAAACTAAACAATATCTAGATTATAAAAATATATCTGTTGCTCGAGTAAATGGAAAGGGTAATTTTTTAAGCTATATAAAGATGTTGAACGCCTTTAAAATCAAATGGATTTTAATTGGTGATCTGGACTGCTACAAAGATGTTCTTCAAAAAATACTCACATTTCTAAATCTGCCAGAACTAACTTCAGAACTGGAAAAGATAAAGGGATTGATTAATGTCGATAAAATTGATCCCATAGCTTTAAAAGAAAGATTAAAGGGCGTACAATCAAATCTTGATGCTCAACAGTTACTGAACATCTTCGAGAAATTCCAGAACGGTACTATCGAGAAAACAGATGATGAGCTCGCATCTTTGATTACGTATATGCAAGAAAGATATATTAAAAGTGATTTAAAACAAGAACTATTAACCAAAGTGGGAGAAAACCGCTTTAACAAATTTCAAAAAGAGCTCAATACACATAATATTTTTATCTGGTCGAACGGAGATTTGGAAAAATACTATACTAAAGCTGCAAAAGCGAAGAAGGGGAGTAAGGACATTATCGCATTAGAATTATCGTATGCAATAGCAGATGATGCTTGTCAATTGACTGATTATATACAACCTTTAGATGAATGGCAAGAGATTAGCGATAAAATTTAATTTCTACTCGCTATTCTAAGTGGACCCCACATCCCTGTACAATAAACGGGACTATTATATAATAGTCCCGTCAAACAATCAAAAAATGAAAGCCTGCACCACTCAGGCCATGAAAAATTTCTTACGATAATCTAATATACGATTAAATCATTAAAAATCAGCAAAATACCATTGGTATTCCCACTGCAATTACAACCTCCAAGCGAATTTCCCACCGTAGATGCTAAAAGCGGGAACTGGTGCGGGCAAGTGCGTGGGCGTTCCGCAGGCCGAAAATGAGCGTGGGGAAATATGACCTATACATCATCGGCCAGACCATCCAAAAGATACTTGGAGCGGTATGCCAGTATCGCCTTGTGCCATTCGACCATGAGGTTCCTCGCTTCTCTTTCCGTCAGCTCAACCTCTTCTTCGTTGGCAGATGGCTTCTGAGAAACGATATTGTGCAGTTTTTCCATATAGGGTTCGTGTAGGGCAAGTTTCTCCTCGCTAAAATCAATTGTGTCCAAGTGCTCCAACATGATCAGTGTCGACCAAATTTCCTTTCCGTTCTGGCCACTGTAATAACGTGGAAGTGATATTTCATCCAGTATCTTTTGGATGAACTCCTGCGGTCTGATCTCGAATATTTCACATATCATGATAAAGTCTTCGGGCAGTTCAAGCTTAATTGGTGTTTCCATAATGATCTCCTTTCTCTTTTAGTATATTGTAGTAATGCGATAAAAAGAACTCCCGATAGCATTCCGTTCTTTTCTTCAGATCTCGCACGATAAAGTGCCTTGCGTTGAGCTTCTGTAATTCGGTTATGTACAAATCGATTGCCTCGGTCAGGGGTATGATCTTCGATTGCTCATCCCTGTTCCTGCTGATATAATCAAAGACGAAAAGTTGGGGCATACTCTCAAGCTGTCTCTTTAATGCGACCTGCGCCCTAAATTCTGCAAGGGAGATACACGACATAAAATACTGTAGATAGCTGATCGCATCTACCGCATATAGTTCGCAGATGATCCTAAAGTCCTTTCCGAAGACCAGACAAGCCCCATCTTCCAAAAACAGCCGCTCGGGACTGCGCTGATACTCCTTCCTATAACCATAGAGCTTTTCCACAAGCGATATACTACGCTGATGCCTCTGCTGCTCACTTACCGACATTACTTGTTCCAAGTGCTACCAACTGCCGCAATACCTTTAGGGGGGGCAGGCTGAATGCCGTTTTGATAGCTCCCGTTTCGGCCGACATGCTGTACTGTTTTCGTTTTGTAGCTGTTCAAGGTTCAGGTCGGTTATGACACTGGTAGCCTCGCTGTAGCCATCAAGCGGGCCACCCCCTAAAAAACAGTATACCGAAACATGGTCGATAAAGCGCTGTAGTACCCCACTTATTTCTAGGTTCAGCAGCGTGCAGGCAACCCTGAATTCTAATGGTATTTCAATAGGGACTTCGTTTCTTTTTCTCATATTATTCGGGATTTTCAGCGGTAACTAAACTATTCTTTGAAAGCAGAATTACATCTCCAACAAACGCTTCAGTTTTCCTGTACAGTCCCCATGCGTCACTCCAGTCATCAATCTCGTCTATGCCATATCTTGCATTGGACTGCCCATCGGACAGCCTGCGGTACATACTTCTATCATTGTTCAATACCGTCGGAAAATACAACCTTGCTTGCGGCCAGAACATTCCGCAGATATCTAGTAGATGACCTACACGGCACAAATTCGGCTTATACTCAAGATATTTGAGGATAAGCCCGAGGCAGGCCTGTTCCACCGCTTGGGACATCAGGGAAATTGAAAGCACCATGTGTCCCTCATCTATCATTTCGCCCGAACATCTTAAAAACTCCTCAGCCCTTGTATTCCTGTTCAGCGTACTGCGATCCAGTTTTTCTGCGCTGTACCTCCGTGCATCTGTTGCGATCATTTTCGAAGGGATTTCGCTGCCCAGCAATAATTTTCCAGATTTGGCTATCGCATGGAAAAAACTACTTCCCCTTTGTACAGCCTTAGAGAATTCATTCTGGCCATGTATCAACAACAATACCGATACGCCCTCGCCACATCTATGGGTAATATGTTGTTGGAGGTTCAGCGCATAGGGATTGGCAACTTCGCTGATGACCAATAGGTCGTAGTGCACGCCAATACGTGAAATGATGGCACTGTTGCCGAATATACCATCCTGCGTTTCGCTATCTGTACGCATCCCAAGCTGATAGACAGCCTGTGGCTCAAGATAATGTGTGATGATTTCCAATATGCCAACAAGCACCTCGTCACTACTGGTCTGCCCCATATGTTCTACCACCTGCAAAGGGATTTTTGCACTGATTGGCTCTTGCTCAAATATATCATCCCCACTTTCAAGAAATAGCCTTATTGTTGCCTCCACGTATTTACGGAAATCCAATGCCAATTGATGCACCGATTGGATATCGATGCCCTCAGCCGAAAATCCGCTTTCATACCTTACCGCCGAATAGGCCTTGTCCATCATGTTAAGCATCAATCTTCCAGCTTCTACATCAAATTCCTTGGGTATGATTTCGAACTCAGGAAGGAGCTTCTTCAAATACTTGCGGTGTTGTTCTAACTGATGTGAACGTTTTTCATTGCCACACAACCCGATTTCAAGCGCCCTACAGGTCAGTTCGCATACCTGATGGAGCATAAATAACGCAACAGTGTCGTCATTCTTTTCGATATAGAACTTTGCACCCTCGCTAAAGGAGGCTACACGTAACATTGCGCTATCGTATGCCGCAGCTGATCGAAGTCGAACCTGCCTCAAATCCTCCACTGAAAACTGTGGCATCGGTGTAGCTTCATCAGCCTCATAAAGAAGATTGGAGTGACAGCAGATGCTTAGATGGTAGATACTATCCTCTGTCTGTAGCCTTCTGATCTCGCTTGCCTGATAAATGCGAAAGCTCGTCTTTTCCTCGTTGATGGCCATCAGTACGAATGGATCAAGCTCGGTAAGCTTGGCACCATCGGGCGAGCAGGCAAGGATAAGCAGATGTAGCCCAAAATTATCTCCACTACCATATTCAAATCCATAAATACGTTCTACAGCTATCGCTTGGGCAATACGACCAGCAATAGCAATCTTGTTTTCCTTTTCCATAATTCCTATTTGTCTATCTTTTCGTATGTGATTTTTCTTCCCTCATTAGCTTTATTGCGCAACAGCTTGGGGTAGCTGCGCCTTGAGGTCATTTCCTCGAGTACCTTCATGACATTGCGGGGCTCGATCTCCTGATCCGTCAACAGACAACAATGTTGATAGATCTCAAGCGGTGTCTTCGGGCTAAACCAATTATCGTTTAGCTCGACATCGAGGATTTCCCGTGTCTCCTTTAATCGATGTTCGTCGCTATTTGGGAATTGGAAGTAGCTTGGGTTAAGCTCGAAAAGCTTGAAGACCAATCTTTCAGTTCCAGCGTCATCTACAATGTACAGGGTGTGTTCTATGATTTTAGTTCGCTTAGTACGAACCATGTGGCACAGAAAATCATCTGCCTTGCGGCCTGAGCCGAAAAGGATAAAGCCGCTAACTGATTTTTTGCCAAGGGCAGCAAGTATGTCCATGAGCATGCCCATGGACATTCTCTTTCGGGCAAGCTTTTCGAAGTTGCCGATCGCATCGTTCCCCATTCCCATGAGAAACGATGTCTCCTCTGGGAGATATCCCTTTGATATCCTGAGCAGCATCATACTATACAGAATATTTACGTCCGTTCGGGACATTTTGGCCTTATAGTGGTAGGTACGGAGCACTTTTCCGCCGAGCATGTTGTCATCTTGATTTTCCATTGTCTTTAGGTTTAGGTTATAATCCTAAAGTTCCGCAGGCCATTTGCCGTATCCTACCAATTATATTGGTATCTTACCACAGAACCGTAGTTCCGTACTATTTCAGAATTTATTATATTTGCTTTATGGAAACGCCTACAAAATCTAACAAAGTGCATCTCGGCAGAAAGATCAGCCGCATCAGGGAAATACGTGGTATAAAGCAGGATCATCTTGCCATTGAACTTGGCGTAAGCCAACAGACCATCTCAAAGATTGAGCAGAGTGAAGATGTGGAAGACGCAATGTTAGATAAAATTGCAGGTGTGCTTGGTGTTAGTGTAGAGGCAATTAAAAATTTCAGTGAAGAAGTGCTTATCTTCCATATTCAAAATATGCACGATAATGCTTCGGCATATCAGTATAACTATCAATGTCACTATAATCCGCTTGATAAAGTTGTTGAGTTATATGAGCGTCTGCTAGCAAGTGAACGTGAAAAGCTAGAATTACTAAAAAAAGGAAATCAATAAATTAAGAGAGAGACAGCATTATTAAATGCTGTCTCTTTTGTTTCCGGATATCTTGCCGAGTCAAATAACGTTTCTAAGTACCCGAATGCCGAGCTGCACCTAGAAGAGCGAATTGAAAAATAATGTTTGATTAACATTAAAACCGACTTAGTATGCCAGACAAATCAATGATAGATAAATAAGCTTACAACCCAACTCGCTAAGTGCAGTAGCAAAATAGGAGACCATCGGAGTAAGGTTTGCTTGGTGGAACGTCAGTAATTACTGGTTAAAAAACTATTTTTACTTCTTCTTTATAATTCTGTAAAGTTCCGTTTAAACTCGCTGTCCAACCATCAATAAATACTTTGCCGTTTTTAATTGCATTTGAATAGTCATCGCTTGTGATTTTATTACTGTTCGTTATGTAGTAATGGTTTCCTATTTTGTAAATACAATCTTTCATTATTTCTTCGGGAATTTGTGTAGGCTCATCTAAACCAACGGTGAAAATCATATTATAGATACGACTTAAAGCATCATTCTCATTTTCAGTTATTGAAATTTGTCCTTTGTCGTCAACTTTAAGTTTTGGAGCATCTATACTGTCAAATATTTTAAATCCAATATCAGGAACTTGTTTTTTATCGTACTCAAAAAGTCCTGTCTTGGTGTTCTCTATTTCTATAACGTTTTTAATCTTTTCTCCTGCTCTTTTAATGCGTTCAATCGTTATGCTTGAAATTACAGGTGGCAAATTATTTTCGAGACAAAATTTGTATGCAGACTTGTCTTTCTTGACAGCCTCGTCTACTTGGCACAAAATAAATTTTCGTGTTCCCCCATCATTTGCATTAAGCTTCATGACAGCCTCACCAGTAGTTCCTGATCCAGCAAAAAAATCTAGAAATATTTCATTGTCTTTTTTTTCCTCATTTATTGTAAATGATAACAGGTATTCCAATAGAGCTGTAGGTTTAGGAAAACTGAAAACTCCCTCACCAATCAGATTTTCCACTTCTTCTGTACCTTCTTGATTGAATGGTCCGTTCAAAACTGTAATTGGTTTACCTTTTCTTAAATTACCATTTTCATCTTTTAAATAGACTTTATTCCTGACACTATATTCTCCATTTTTCTTCTTTTTAAAGACAACTTCATTCCTTTCGATTGCTTTCAATAATCTTGTTTCCTCCCAAACCCACTGCTTCCTTGGAACAATTTTATCTCCCTCGTATACTATTGAGTATTTCAGGTTGTCTCTATCATCCATACTCTTAGTCATTAATGGTTGAGTAATATATCCTCCTCTATTTACATAGTTTTCGTCTCTTTTTTTATCGAATACTTTTATTTGCTCATCAGTTAGTTTTGCTTCTATATTAGTGATCTTACCTTTGGAATAACACAAGATGTATTCATGAACTTCAATAAACCCTTTGGTTTTTGCTCCAGCACCATATTTGTTTTTCCATACAAAAGACCCAACTAAATGTTCCTCTCCGAATACGTCATCACATAGTAATTTTAGGTTAGCATATTCATTATCATCAATGCTGATAAAGATTACGCCCTCCTTGTTTAACAAATCTTTTGCTAATAAAAGACGTGGATAAATAAATGACAACCATCCATTATGACTTTTTTTTGTTTTATAGCTGAAGTCCATTCTAGCAAAATCGCTTTCACTTAAGTTTCCTAATCCTAAAACTTCCGCTTCTTCTTTGTCGAATTTATCAGGATAAACAAATTCATCGCCCGTGGTATTGTATGGGGGGTCTATGTATATGCATTTAATTTTTCCAGTATAATAGTTTTTTAGAATTTTCAGACTGTCAAGATTGTCCCCTTTTAATACTAAATTGCCAGTTGTGTCAAAATTCTTACTAAGTATCGCGTTGACACGCAATTCCTTTTCTGTTTTCTGAGCATATTTAGCCCTGGCAAAGTTTCTTCCTACAAAGTTTAAACCGTAACCGTTTACTTTTTCATCAATGGGCAAGCCCAAAACAGCTTTCAGTTCTTCAATATTTATCTCGGTATCTCTAACTATATTAGGGTAGTTTTCTTTTAGAAAACTCAACAATTTGTTTTCGCTGGCCTCTGTACCAACTACTGTAAATCCTGCTTTTGTAAAATCTTGTTCTGCCATTGTCTTAAGCGTTGTTGATCAATGCCGCCAATTGCGTTTTATTGATGCGTTCTTTAAATGAAATTTTAATATTGTGATCCTTGTAGTGTTCGCCTAATGCCTCAAAATACTTTTTTGCAAAGTCAATTTTTCCTTTTTCATCTACGGGTATTGCTGATGATAACTTGTAACCTTTAGCTTCCACTATAAGAAATATTTTGTTGCCTTCGATGTTTTTGATAGCATAGCAAAAGTCGGGATTGTAATCTCCTAATGGCGTTTTGATTTTTAGACGGGGTAGCTTGCCGAAAATTTCAATACTGTCAATGTCGGGATCTTGCTCCACAATTTCTAATTCAAAATCGCTATCATATTCAATCACTTCTTCAAATACCCACTTGTTTTTTAAATTGAAATTGCCTGCAATGTCTTTTTGAAATTTACCAACGCTTCCTGTATCTAAATACGGTTTTCCTTTTTCGGTTTTGAAGACGTTGGGCAAACCCGTGCCGTTAATTCCGTCATACTTAATGTTCGTTTTAAGCATTGCAATTAAATTCTTGTTGATTATTTCGGAAATTTCTCTTTGTGCCTGGTCAGGATTATTGCAGAGCATTTTCGTTTTGAAATCATCACTCAAAGCATTGAAAACTTTAACCACAAACGAAATAGGCGTTTTGGTGTTGTTTGACAAAGTGCGAACCAATTCCAAATAATCAACTTTGCTTCTGTATGAAACGGTGTCAGTCAGTTTTTCTGTGATTGCTCCTTGTTCGCCAATCTTATTCACGTTTAGTTCAGCACGAATGGTTTGCAATAAAATTTCCTCAATGTTTACGGCTTCAATTTGTGATTTTATGTTTTGTATCAGTTGGCTTTCCTGTTCTGTGGTCAAAGATTCTAATACATAGAAAGCATTTTTATTGATAGCGTTCCAAAGATTTTGAAACTCTTGCAAATGCGTTGCCTTTATGAAGACTTTCTTTTTCTCTTTTTTCTTCTCGGCTTTCTGAACATATGTGTTTGTATCGGTTGCGAACAAGCTTTCAATTGCTTTATGTTGTTCTTCGGGCAAGTTTTGTTCTATTAGAATAGCGGAAAAGTCGGGCGATTTTTCGTAAATCTTTTGACCGTCAACAATTGCCTTGCGAACAATCATTTTCTTGTCTTTCAAAATATCATCTACTAAAGTAACTACGGTATCATCATCAAAGCCCGATTTTTCTTTGAGTGTCTTAATGAGTTCCTGTTCTGTAAATATTTCAGAAATAAGGAATGAGTTACTTAAAATTTCATGTTGAATTGCTTCAACAAAACCGTGTTCCTTGCTTGAAACAACTACATCAAGGTTATTGATTTTCCAAAATGCTTCTTGGTCGTCATTCAGATTTTTCAGTGTGTTACGTTGTAAGTTTTGATTAACGCAAATGCGTAAGCCTCTACCAATCTGTTGCAATTTCGATATTTCGCTTCCTTGATTGGAAAGTTTACAGATTGTAAAAACATTCGGATTGTCCCAACCTTCTTGTAACGCCCAAATGGAGAAAATGAAACGAGTGGGACTTTCAAACGAAAGCAATTTCTTTTTGTCTTTTAGAATTTCGTCAACTCCTGCTTTTACTTTTTCGTCTGCGTTTCCTTTGTCGCCTGAAAAATATCCTTTATGAACTTGCAATGCATTGTCGCTGTCAAAATCATTCTGCAAGAATTTATAATATTCGCTTGATTGGTCAAGTTTGCTTACAATTTCTGTATATTTCTTTTTGTATTCCTCTTCAAAAAAGTTCTTGATTTTTGGATTGCTTCCACGAAATAAACTGGTGTCGCTTTCCATAAAAAACAAGGTCAAAGCTTTTATACCTTGCTCAAACAACTCTTTTTCTTTTTCAAAATGAATTTTGATTGTTTCTTTAATCATTGCCCGAAATGATTCGTCCGACAAAGAATAATCAACCTTTTCAATCGTATCGTCTGCTAAAACAATAGTGTCTTTGTTAATTTTCTTAATGCTTTTACCGTTAAAAACTGCACCAACTCCTAATTCTCGTCTGGCAGTAATTCCATTGGTTAAGGTGCTTACAAAGGCTTTATTAACCGTACCAACTTTTTCAATGCCAATGAGTGTGTCTGTATTTTCAATTACGTCTTGCGTGTAAACCACAATTTTCTTTACCAAACTTTGTCGGAACGAAGAAATGCTGTCTAATACATACGCTACATTGGATAAAGGCAAGCTGTCCTTCTTTTTTGGGAATGTTGCTCCAAAACGTAGGTAGAAATTGTCAAAACCTTCGAAATAAGTTTTAAAGGCATTCCCTTCAAAACGGTGAGGTTCGTCCATTATCACGATTGGATTTAAGCGTTTCAAACATTCCAAATAGGATTTTGGCGGTTCTTGGTTATTTACAAATAATTCAGGTGAATTTATTTCACGCTCCAAAGGTCTGTTTAGAATATTGTCCTTGCTGTTAAATGAGCTTGGTGTCATTACTAAAACAGATAAATGGGATGAGCCTATATATTGTTTAACTGCGGATAAATTTCCACCTTCGTAAACAAAAGTCTCAATCTCCTTTTCTTTCTCGTTAGCGTAAAGGCTTTTAAAGTAATCTTTAGTATCTTCTAAATTTGTTTTTGTTCCCTCTCGAATTGGAACTGTCGGAATAAGAATGATAAATTTTTTGTAACCGAAATGCTTACTTAGTTCAAAAATGGTTTTAATAAACGTGAAGGTTTTACCCGTTCCCGTTTCCATCATTATATCAATGTTTTTTGTATTATGAACTGGAAAATTGTAATTGTACTTTTTGTGGTGGGCTGTCAGCACCTCACCAAAATTTAATTTTTGGCGAAGACTTTCAAAAAGACTGGTAATGTTTATAACGCAGTTCTCCTGAAAGCTTTGTATTTCATATTGAAACTGTTTTGTTTCTGTTTTTGTCGTCATTTATTTCCTCAAATTTCCAATCGTCAAAGTTAAATTTTTTAACCTTGTTTCTATTAAAAGTTGTCTCCAAATTATCAACTGGTCCGTATTTGGATGTTGGTGAGACTTCTTCATTGTTTGTCAAAATTAAATGTGGTGGTATCTTTCTGTCGTCTTATTGTCGTGTTGTCCATCGGCTATATTTTTTATAAATTTTATATGTGAGCTAATCTATAACGCCAACCTTTCGAATATATAATATATTGGCGACACTTTACAAAGTAGAGCTTCTATTTTTTCGCGGTAGTCTGAAGTTTGTCTCACGTACCTATTTTTTTTTCTGACAACAAGAAAGCTATCGTACTAATCCTTGATCTATCGAACGCTTTTTTCTTTTACGCTTTTTTGTTTTATTAGGATCTTGCAGAGCTGGTTCGAAAGTAGGTGCTAAGAGCAATTCAAAGATACTTGCATAGCTCGTTTTCGATATCATATCATTAAGGGTTGGGAATTCGCCATTTGTAATCTCATTGACCAAGTTGTTTTTCAAAAGCTTATTGCCAGTTACATTATTTAGAACGTCCAATTGCATTCTCTGTTCCAGACTTCCATTCTTTTGAATATTAGCATAGGCCATTTTATCTCTTAGCTGTCTATCAAAATTAAATGTCCTGTCAAACAGGTCTTCGCCACATTGTTTGAAGGCGACACGATTGAACTGTCCAAGCTTTCTTGAATGTTGCTCATTCCTGCCCCTAGAATTATTCATTGGACTGAGCTTGATACTGTTGGCTACATCCTTTCTACTGACTACGATCTGCACATGCAACTGGTTTCCTTCCTTCAGCTCGCCCCGTTTTTTGTTTCCATTTATGACCTCTTTATCCTTAAATCCGTAGTAGCGATGGTTTTCAACCTTTCCGAACCATAATAGGTCTTTAGCCGAGTTTACACCTTGGCGTTTAAAGTTTCGGGCATACTCATCCATCAAACGCTCGGCATAACATTTCAATTGCTCCCTGATGTCCGTTACTCCATATTTGTCCGCAAGATGCTTCAATTCCTTTTGGCTGGGACTGATATTGATCAGAAAGAATTTCGCATCGGCCTTTCCGAGTTTAGCAACATTTCCGTCTATGGCATGCCGAACCTCGTACCCCTCAAATGACCGCCCCTCATGATTGAACCAACGTTCTTGTTCCAATTTGTTTTCAATCCTGTTCTCCTTTTCCAGATAATGCACCAGTTCCCTGCTGCTACCTTTATTTTTCGCCGTTTTACTATCGGTAATATTGATGTACATATCAGAGCAGTTCTAATTCCTTACGTGCCTTATTTGCCAGTTCTTCCTTTTCCCTTGCGGAACTCATCAGGCCTAAACTTTCCCTATCCTTGATGTAGCGGTTTAGAATATTCATAGATTTTTGTTTTAGCATCGCTTTAGTGTCTGTCTTCTTTTCGATATAGCCAAGGGTTTCGTAAACTGACGAAAGCACTTTCATTTGGTTGACTTGGTTTGAAAGTACCTGTTCATTATAATTGAGCACTTGGTTGTTGAATGACAACACTATCTTCTTCAGTAATTCCACCATAGAAGTAGCATCTCTTTTGATTGGAATCAATAGATCCGCCTCCTGTGTCCTGATAAAACCGATATATTCCTTCTGTCCCTTAAGGATGGTATTTTTTAACAGCTCATCATTAAGATCTGTCGGATCTTTCTTGCTCCTGTAGAAATAATCTATCATCTGTGATAGTACCTGACGCTTAGATCGGCCTAACTTGATCGCTATCTTTCCAAACTTGATATCGTCACTGGTCGAGTACTTAACTGTTCTCAATGTCTCCTGCATATCCATATATCTCTATATCTATCAATCTTTGTTTAATGATATCCAGAACCCCGAGTGGAGTTCCTTTTTCGCACTTGAATGCTCTTTTAGAAAGGAGAAGAACCTTCGGAGGGTTCTTCAAACCCCATTTGCGCAGCAAATGGCAAGCAAACTAGGGCGCAGCCCAAGTTCCGCTTGCTCCTTTTCCGAAAGAAGGAAAAGGACTTTTCTGCAATGTGCATACCCCTCATGCTTCGCCGTTATTGTCTAACAAGGTAACCCGGCTGGCAAAGTTCGGATGGTACGACGGTTCGTATTCGATAAGGCCGTTTGCGATCAGCTCGTTCATGCATTTGTGATAGGTCGCATAAGAACGGATGGCCGAATGTTTCATCAGTTCGCGCCTTGATACCCGAAACGGGTTTTGGCGTGAAGCCCTGTCGTGGTACATGAGTATGGCCGAAAATAGGCTAAGGTGCGATTGACGGAAACGCTTGTTCCCGCTGGCAAGCTTCAGAAAGCTGGCCAGTTGTTCTGCCGTTCCCATTACGAATTTCTGATTTCGCCCAACAACTGTTCGATGTCTCCATGTGCATAGTAGAATATGCCGCCAATCTTTTCATAGGGAAGTATCCCTTTGATGCGCAGGTTCTGCAACGTTCCCGAAGAAATCTTCAATAGCTTCCTTACTTCCGAACTGCGAAGGAATTGCTTGTTAGTTACCGTTTCATTTGTTTTGATGGTCTGTTTAATCTCCTCAATAAGTTCGGACTTGAACCTGTGGAGTTCTTCTCTCGTTAACATCTCGATCTGCATAATGCCTCCGTTTTTAAGTTTACGGAAGCAAATTTGTGGCTGGAAAGGTTGGGGACAATGACCATCCGATCGGTCTGGTCATGTGCAGTAGCTAAATTACCTGCTATTTTTTGGCAAGGTATATTGGGATAACTTTGAAAAGCCGATGCTCTGGCTGGATAGCAGTACCTTTTATCGCAACGTCCCCTTTTTTGTCGACAAAGTAGTTTCGAGCGGTTTCGATGGGAATATCCTTACCGCCGTGTGAGAAATATTTGGCAATCATCTTAGCATACGGGATTTTGTGGTCGCTCTTTATAAGTTTCCTGCCCGAAGGAAGTTGCAGTTCTCGTAGTTGTTGAATAACATCAATGAAAGTTGGCAGATGGCCATCATCGATCAAGATCTTGAGTGAAACTTCGTATTCATTTAGTTCTGCCAGTTTAGCATTTAGTTTTTCAATCTCTTGTTTCTGATTCTGGATGAGTTCGTCTTTTTCGGCGATAACGATATTGGCAGGTCTCGCATTCCACTTATCTATGCTTGCAAGATATTTTTGGAACTGTTGGAGCTTTGCAAGGTTCTGCCTGTGCATGCCGTGGTTACTTGAAAAAGGATCTTGTATTTCAAAATGTTTAATCCTTATCTGGACGACCTGCCATACATGATGGAAAAAATCTTCTTCACTGGCTAAATTGTTGCCCAAAGTATATTTCAAATGGTAATCATAATAATTAGGGAACTCCTTTTCATCAATTCTATAGATTTTTAGAAGGAAATGGTTGTCATCATGGCTATGCCATAAGCCCATATATGTTCCTAGATCATACGGATGAGAGGAAAATGAAAAGGGTTTGCGCGGTTTGAAGTAACTAACTTTCATGAGCTATGAATCTTGAATAAACTAATTTAAGGTTTTTTCAAAAAATGCACATTTAACAAATTGCTGTATGTATCACTTGCTTCTTAGACTAAAGGATTATGAGTCTTCCACTCTATCCACCTGAATTTGGTCAAAAAAATTCGTTTCTGACTTACCAAAACAATTTACTGACTATTTTTAGAACCGCAAAATTTTGCTCCGTTACGTATTTGTTACGGTTTTTATTAAGAAATAAAATGGCACCCAAGATTATTTCAGATAAACCACGATAACTGTCAGTGTGTATTAAAATGTCCATAAGCAAGAAAGAATGCCATTCTCTGAAACTCTGTAACACTGCTCCCAAAGCTTCCATTGTGACTTGAACTTGATCTGAAAATCCTCGGGAAACCATTCTATTGCATCCACCTTTTCAGGCGTATCAGCTGAAGTGCCGTGATAAAAAAGATCTCCCGCTACAGAATATACGGGCACCTTGCTTCCATAAGGCAAATATTCAAATGGAAATCCAGGTGTATGCTGTTTCCATTTCACCAATCCATCTTCAATAAAAACAATCATAACGGGGAAGTCGCCAAGTAATCTGTATCGTAAAAATGTAGTTGTCAACGAAACATTAAAGTATTGTGCAAGGTCTTGAATAAGGCTGATACTTAATCGATGACCTCCTGCCTTTTGCTTGAACAGCGATGAAGGCATCAGTAGTTCAGCAGCAAAATCATTAGCCTGCTGTTCTTGGGAGCCATTCTTATACCAATCGGAAAGCGTTTTCTCGGTATCTGAAAATAATGGGGTCAATCCATTATGGAGACATAGATGACCGATCTCATGTGCTGTAACCCAATTTCGTTTCGCTTCGTAGGAAATATTAGAATCAACCGTAATAATCGCGCTCTCTTTATTCATCAGAATCCGGCCGCTGGAACCGGTTAAAGGGCTGTACTTTATTATACCATCCAATGAAAAAGCTATTTCTTCCAAACTTAAGTCCCCGGGTTGAAGCCATCCGAGATCATTTAATAGTTTTTGTGCTGTTAGAGGGGGACTAATCATCAGATGTAGTTTCGTCAGTGCGTTCTTTCAAAATTGACATAAACTGCAACATTTCCTGATCTTCAAGTATTGCTTCTTCATCTTTTTTAGATAACTCTGTAAATTTGTTAAACATGGGAATCAGGTTAGCTTGTTCATTAATACTGAACATTTTTTTAAATTCCTCAATACCCTGCTCCTTTAGCTTTTTTAGCTGATCAAGCGCATCAGCGTATCTTGCTTTCGTAGCTTCTGCTTTTAATTTAGCAGTAAGCTGCCTGATTTTTACCAAATGATTGTTTATTTGAAGGTCAGGTTTTTGCTCCAGCTCCAAAAGAATCTCTTGATCCTCACGATGATAGTTGATTTCCAACATCAATCCGTAGAGGTTATTCAGTATTTGCTTTGAGTTTGTTGACATCATTTAGGATTGCTGTGATTTTCTCACTTTGTTAATTAGTTTTTCTTTTAGTTTGTCGAATTGCTTAGGTGACTTACCCAACAACTCCGCTATGTCTGCCCTTTTCATGCCCTCACAGACTGCCTCGTAAATAATTTCAAGTTCTGTATCACCCCGTGCTGCATCTTGCAAAGCTTCAGCCTGTTCTTTGAATTTTTGCTCTTCATCTGGTTCAAAGTGGTCATCTTCGATGACGTAGAATTCATCTGTAATATCATCACGGTATGTTATTCTTAACGCCTCCGCTTTTTTGGTAGTATATTTTTCAACCTGCTTGGTGACCGCACTGTCTATCGCCCTTATCATCTGCTCCAATAAACTATATTGCTGTTTCCACTCCCAAGCACCTTCCAGTAATTTTGTATAAGCCATACCTAAATAAAATTCAACAGGATCACTACCGACTGTAGATGCCGCATGCGCTCCGGTCGAAGTCTTTTGCTTTAATCTTATACGGATATGTTTCTTGCATTTATAAAGCACTACTTTCCATTCAGCTTGAGTGACTGATGAGAATCTTTTGTAATTATTACTGTAATAAGGTCCGAGCATCATAAAGGTTATAACCGGTTAATTTAATTTTTACCCCATTGGGGGAGTTTTTAAAATTTCCGGTTATATCAAATACAGAGAGCTTCTAATAAACTGGCTTCTAAAAACATGGTAAGTTAATTATAAAAAATAAGAGAGTAAATATGAATTTAAAAGGTACAATAAGTTTTTTCATTGGAGTCGCTGGTTTTATAGCCTGCCTCTTCCTACTGCCAGGCGATGTACGCTCTACAATTTCAAAAATTGCTTTAGGTTTTGTGCTTGGAGGAGTGATTGATTTTGTAGTGTACCTGGTCGAAAACAGGAAACACTGGAATCTCTTTAAGACGAAAATCTTTAAAGCCTCAAAGCCAGTTAGGGTAACGGTAGCATATCTTTTCAGAATTGAAGTTAATGGCAAATACGTTCTCATAAAGCGGCATAAAAAGGACAAGATAGGATATCAACCAGTTGGAGGGGCATTTAAATATTTCAAAGAGGAAAACAGAGAACTGTTCGATAAACTTGGTGTTGAGCCATGCGACTATGTGCCTCGGGACGAGGATACCGACCAGGATTTACGTATCCGCTTGAAAAAGAGAAAACACCTTATATCATTCATCAAATGGTTTGAGAGCCGAAAAAACAGGGAGATGGACCCGTGGAGAGAATTCTATGAAGAGTTAATAGAACCCGGATTGTTACCCGCATCGGAATTTAAACATGTTAAGTATGTTTTTATTGGTAAGCATACAGAAGGCATTATACAATCGCCCGTATTCCCAATTGATGAATTTAGGTATGCAGAAATTTATGAGCTAAGGCCAGAAACTGATGTCCAAAAGGCTGCAATTGCCAACCTGATTAATAAACATGATGAAATTGTCTTTGTAAGCCCAGACGAAATTAGAAAAGGCTCCACAAATAATGGTTTTAGCATACTTCCTCACACATTTAAAATTTTACCTAAATGCTAAATTTAAACGATAAAAAAGCACAGATAGATGACATTCTGGATAGAATGGCCGAAGGTCTTCAACTTGGTGATGCACGATATGACCGAATGAAGCAGCACTATGAAGCAGTTAAAAACTGGATAGAAAAAGACGAGAAGTTTTTTAAGCCTTTCAACTACGAAGTATATCCACATGGCTCAGTTAGAATTTTAACTACAGTGAAGCCAATTGGAAGTGATGAGTTTGATCTGGACATCGCGCTTCATCTCAAAACAAATCATGCGGCACATACACCACAAAAGATTTATCAGGAACTTAAACGGAGATTAATGGAGCACGAAACCTATAAAGGGATGCTTGAGACAAAGAAGAGGTGTTTAAGGTTAAATTACTCTGGCGATTTCCACATGGATGTATTGCCGGGCATTCAAGAATATGAATGGGATGAAGACCGTCTATGCGTACCTGATAGAGAACTCGGCACTTGGGTAAGTAGTAATCCGAGAGGTTACGCTAAATGGTTTATTGATAGAGCGAACACTGTAAAGGTGAGTTTGCTGGAAAAAGCTATACGTGCCGAAAACCTCCCCGCCGATAATTTTAGGTTTAAAAAGCCCTTGCAGCGTGCGGTTCAACTCATAAAAAGGTACAGAGATATATACTTTCAGGACGATGATACCTATAAGACTTCCAGCATCATACTAACCACAATTGCGGGAATTTACTACACTGGTCAAGAGAGTATTTTTGATACTGTTGAGGGTATCATCAATCAGATTCAAAGTAATGTTTCAAGACTGCCGCATAGAATTAAGATATTAAATCCAGTGAATGCCCAGGAAGACTTTACAGATAAGTGGGACTCAGAGCCTGCATACTATGAAGCATTCAAGGCATTTGCTGTACATCTATACAATGAATGGCAGGAACTGAAACGTGAAAATGGTGTATTAAATGAAGGGCGAATCTTAAAAGGGCTTTTCGGAGAGGATAACTTCATCAATGCACAACGAGCTCAAACTGAACTTTTGGAGAGTTACCGCAATCGTAGGGATTTAGGTGTAAACAGGGAGACTGGAAATTTTGTCAAAGCTAGTACAGCTGCAAGTACCGCGATTAAGACCAATACATTTTATGGTGAAAAGAAAGTTTTTCGGAAATAAACTATTGATTGCCAAATCTCTAAAACAACAGGCCCAGGCCATCCAACGTAGATGGCCTGGGTTTACAGTGACTTTGAATGGTGGAATTTTAACTGCGACTGGTCAGCTACGCCCTACGGCAAGAAGCCGAGCCTATGAAGTGCAAATAAGTTATAAGCTAAAAAAAAATCCTGATATAATACTACTTAACCCGAAAATTGAGTGCAATTTTAAAGGAGAAATGCCTGAACACCTTTACTCGCAGGAAAGGCTGTGCTTATTTCGTCCAATTTATGGAGAGTTTAAGTTCAGTGATTTCCTTAGCGAAACGATCCTGCCTTGGATAGCATTATGGCTATATCATTATGAGGTATGGCACTTGACCGGAGACTGGCTGGGTGGAGGGGAACACCCTAATTAAAGTTTAACGTTTTTTTAAAAAAATATTATGGCATTAGAAGTAACGAAAGTCATTAGCGCAGTTAAAAACCACCTGAATACTTTGATGCATCTTTCCCCTTTACAGTCAAATATTCCGCAATTTTATATCACTTTATTTCATAGGTTGTTGTTTTTCTCGCCTGATAAAAAGTTATTGCAATTTTCCTTCCTAAGTAAACTGCTGAAGCCATTGAGGCGATAAACTAAAATCCAGAGATAGAAAACAGGAATTTATGTCAGTAAACTTCTTGCTGTGTAGGTTTTGATTTGAATAAAACCGTAAAAAGCAAATGAAAATTACGGGAACCCGTAAAGTACTTTGGAAATCAAACATATAAAACTTTAATTCGAAAAGTAATTACTATTATTTGTAGCTAATTAAAAATAAAACTAAATAAAATGGCAGAGTACATTGAAAAATTGAGAGCGAATCTGATAAAAACAAGACACAATGTCATATTAAGAGATAAGTTTATTAACAAAACCCTTTCACAGCATCTTTTACGGTTTATGGCACAATTATGAACGCAGGTAATCTGATTTGTTCTTTAAAACGAGAAGCCCATAAGGAGTAGTGATCCTTATAGGCTTATAGTAAGTCATTAGTTTCAGGAAGCGGCTAATCACCGTTGGCTTACCAATATGACTGTGTTCTTTTATATAAGGCGCAAAAGTATAAAAAGTTTGGTTTTTTCTTAAAAGGAATCAAAAAGTTTAAGGCTTTACATATCATATCTTGAAAAACCTGAAGCCGGAGTAGCACTTCCTGACCCGAAATAGAATGGAAGCAAAGTTGATTTTGCAAAATTAAAACTAGACTATGCAAGAACAATTACTTTCGGATGCGATGCACCGATCAGGAGCGGTTAGACCACCAAACTCCCCAACTCTTATTGCGAAAGCCTGCAATAAGTATGTCCATTATGTGAACCCTTCAGTGAGAAAAGGAGGAAGTAAAAATGGCTAACCAATCTATTAAAGTTTATCCTGTAGGCAATGGAGACACCTCCTTGATTAGCCTTTCTGGAAACCAGAACATGATGATCGATTGCAAAATCGATAACGATGCGCCGACTAACAAAGACAAGTTTGATGTTAAGGCAGATTTAGTGGCCAACCTTCCTAAAGACAGCGAAGGCAGGCACCACTTGGATGTGTTTATCTTAACCCATCCCGACAATGACCACTGTGCTGGGTTTAAAGATACCTTTTTCTGCGATGATCCTGCAAACTACGACAAGGATGCCAAAGACCGCAATGCTATCATAATTGATGAATTGTGGTTCAGCAATACTCTTTTTGACCGTTTTACCGATCCATTGTCCGAAGCAGCAAAAAACTTTAAAAAAGAAGCTAAGCGTAGGAAGGAACTGTTTAAGAATAGTCCTGAAAAAGCTAAGCTTCCTGGCAACAGAATCATCCTTATCGACTTTAAGGATGAATGCAAAGACGATGGCTTTGAGAGCATTATCGTTGAGCCTGGAACATCAACCAATATGTTCAACCAGGTTGAAAAAACTGACTTTTCACTGTTCATCCATGGCCCATTCAAAACGCCGACTGCAGATAGCCAGCCCCGTAATGAAACGAGCGTTATTATGCAGCTTAGGTTCGGATCGGCAAACGATGAAATGGCCGCCCTTGCTTTTTTTGCTGGAGATGCCGACTACAACCGTTTTCAACGTCTTTTGGACGAACGTGATGACGAAAGCATTCAATGGGACCTGTTTTTGGCCCCTCACCACTGCTCTTGGACCTACTTCAATATGACCCCATACGAGGATTTTCCAGAACCACAGGATTCGGCAATAGAATTTCTTCAACGCCAAAGGGGTGCAGGAATGATAGTAGCCTCTTCAAAAGAAATTATTGACGACGAGGATAATCCTCCGCATTACCCTGCCAAACAAGAATATATAGGGCAAATCGACGAGGATGATTTCTATAGTACCGGAGATGATCCGTTGACACCTTTAATTTTCGAAGCCGGAAACAATGGCTTTAGTAAAAAGGATTATGTCGCCAAGGCGAATCTTGTAAGTGCTATTAGTGGCGTAACTGAAAAAGCAAAAACCTATGGGTAATTTTTCCGATGGGCTCAAACTACTTAGTCCTCAGGATGAAGCCAAGCTGCCAGTCGAGATTTTAGGCAGCTTGGCTTTGCTTAGAAAAAATTATCCGGCCTCAAGGGCGAGAGCTTTTGAAGGGTTGGATGAATTTTTCATAGCTATGGACCTTGAAATCAGAAGGCCTAATCGAGCGATTTTGTACCATAAAAAAGAGCCGGTGCTGATCAAGCTCGATATAAAAAGATACCCATTTGTTGCTCCAGCTCCCTATACGGACAGGCTCGACTTTCCTGCGGAGAATACGCCACATATCAACCCGACCAGGCAGGACCGGCCGTATTCACTATGTCTATTTAGGGGGGATTCTTCGGACTGGTTTTCACAACATACTATCCTTGATTTCGTTGAAAGACTTAGGACATGGATGCAGGACGCTGCCGAAGGCAATCTTAACAAACTCGAAGACGACTTCGAGATGACTAGGGTTGATCAAGACCAGCATGTGATATTTTTTCCAGAAAAAGATGCTGTAGATATCATTAACGCAAAGTGGAAAGAAAATAGCGGTTGTCAGGGAATGGTAATCGGAAATTTTGCGATGGCCAAAGAAAATGCACCAGAGGATGCCGGACAGAAAGAAATAGTTTGGCTTGTCAGGCTTTTTCAAGAGGAAGTCGGCGATCTGACAAAGGCGAGCGTGATAACCAAGCCCAACCAAGTAGCTGGCCTAATCGTATTTTCAAATACCGATACGGTAGACAGTCGGTACGTGACTCGGTTACCGCACAACCTGGAATCTCTAATCGTTTGGGCAAACGATCGTGAAATCAACCTGCAAAATATGCTAGCAAAGTTCGCAGCTTCACACCTTGAAATGGGGAGAATGTTTCCAATAGTCTTTGCAATTAAACGCCCAAGAAAGGTAATCAACCATCTGACCGACCTTGAGTTTCTTTCATTTACAGTTATACCTGCCTATGACGAAGATACACAAGTTCTTCTTTTGTCGTCGTCTGTAGTCAGTGCTGCGCTTTATAGAAAGAACAGTATTCCGCTTGCCCAATATCTCTCGGGATATCCATTAGGAGAAAGTTATAGCGAAGTGCATTATATTGGACTTGGCGCGGTTGGTTCAAAGATTGCAATGCATTTCTCCAGAGCCGGCCTGATTCCCAAAACATTGATCGACCCGGATTATTCGCTGCCACACAACAACATACGAAACGCGCTGATCAACTATCCTGGTGGCAAAAAGATAGACAAGCTTGATTTAGATATCAGACAACTTTATTTGAACAATATAGACAACGCATTTGGCATCAAAAAAATCCCAAATACGGTTTTAAATGCACTGATAGAAGACCCAGAATTATTTTCTGATAAGTCAAGGTTGATAATTGACAGCACTGCATCCTATGGAGTCGAGAACCTTTTAACCCATAGGCTTAAAATAGACGGCTCTAGGTATGCAAGGATAGAAATGGCTGACAAGGGCAACATCGGCTTTCTTCGGGTAGAAGGGCTTCAACGAAACCCCCGTATGGATGACCTCATGATCGAGGTCTATTACCTGGCTATCACAGACGAAAAGTTGTCGGCTTGGTTAAAGGAAAATCAGTTGGCCAGGGCAAGTTATTCCTTGATCGATGAGATATATTTGGGTTTAAACTGCAGCTCAGATACCTTGATTATGCCCGACGATAAGGTTTCCCTTCATACAGCCGCAGCCAGCCTGGGACTGAGAAACTTTAATCAGTCTCCACACCACAATGGGCTTCTTCAAATTACGAAGGTCTCAGATGCCCCGCTAGCTTCCATAGGTACAGAGGCCTTGTCTGTCCAACCAGTTGTTATCGTTAAGGCCGATAACCAGCCAGAATGGCAGCTCCGATTGCGCCATTCACTCCACGAACATCTGATCAATGAACTGAACGAAAACCGGCCCAATGAAACAGGAGGTATTTTTATCGGAAGAGTAGATAAAGTCAATAAGATCATCCATGTTGCCGATATTATAAACGCGCCATCTGACAGCACGAAATCGCCGTACATGTTCACTAGGGGCATCGAAGGGCTTAGCGAAAAAGTAAAGGAAATTCGTGAGAAAACTGGCGACATGCTAGAATACGTTGGAGAATGGCATACACATCCAACAGGAAGTGCAAGCCTAAGCGGAACAGACAAACACGCAATTTCAGAAATCCGAAAAATATTGGATCCCATACATTATCCAACCTGCGTCACAGTGATTAACGGAACAAAAATTCACCCATATATCTTTACCAAATATGAGTAACGAACCAGACCTAAAATCTAAGAATACTTTTATACTGTGGGTATTTTTTAGTTTCAATATAGCTATGCTGGCATCGTTTTTCTTTGCAGAAAACATTGATGTCATCCTCTCGGATTTTAAATCCATTTTGACGATAAGAACTTCAGGAGTGCTTATTGCCCCGTTGATACTTTTCATTGTAAATGGTCTGCTCACACCAGAAATCAAAGCCACATTAGTATTTTGGAAAGTAAAAAATGCGCTTCCTGGTTGCAGGTCTTTCAGCGTCTTGGCAAAAAAAGACAATAGGATCGACATGGACCGCCTATCTGAGTTGTATAATCCGCTTCCAACGCTTCCTCAACACCAGAATAAATTATGGTACAAAATATACAAGCTAAACAGAGGTGATCAGGCAATCCAGTCAAGTCATCGTAGGTTCCTACTTGGCAGGGATTTAACTGCAATGGCCTTCCTGTTCCTTGTATGTAGTGGCCTGCCCTTTCTGGTGCTCGGCGATAGCAATATCAGTTTATTTTACATTTTATGTTTAGTCTTTTTATACATGTTGCTGGTTTTAGCGACGAGAAATTACGGAAACCGTTTTGTAACCAACGTACTTGCGATAGAATCGATAAAATAGCGGCGCTGCGAGCGTTCACACTTGCGCAATTTGAAAACTTCAACTATGATGTGTGAAAGCTTCTATATTGTCATCGACTAAAAGATACTAAGTCTTTTAGCCGTTATATAGTTCCTCTAAAATCATGATTAAATTCTTTCGAATGGTTGTTTGTTTTTTTTTCAAAAAAACGTATATTTAAACAATAGCAATTGCAACTAAAAAATACACAAAAAAAGGTGAGCGATTCGGTGAGTTAGAAATCAAAACCTTTACAGATAGTCATAAAACGCAGGAAATAGGGCAAGGTTCCTATCCCAGCGGGATCACAAGCAGCCTTACAGAAATGTGAGGCTTTTTTGTTTTATTATCTTCTGTAAATGTTTGAACAGATTTTTTAATAAATCAAGGAATTAAATAGTCCATTTTGAAACATTTCAATAAGGCATCATAGAAGAACTTGCCATTACCATTATTATTAATCGGTATTACCTATCGCAAAAGTACCGAAAAACCTAATACGGGAACCTACTGACCAATGAAATATAGGTAAATATGGTTTGTAAAAGGATAAAATAGATTAATTCAATCCCAATTATTTGATCGATTTTGGGCAAAAGTTTAAACTAGCTCACTATGAAAAATTTTATATAATCCATTTAGCAAATTATTACTTTGCGCAAATGATTATACAACAGCCAACTTTCTTTGATACATTCTTAGTAAAGAAGATATTATTATTTTAAGTTGAATAAAATTGAAAAAAATATACGCTAAATTATTGAATGAACGTCAATGAAATCTATAAAAATGCTTTTTATTCTGCTTCTTAATTCTTTCATCAGTTTACTTCATGCCCATGAAGCAAAATTTAATGTTGTTGACCTAAGAACAGAATATGCAACCAGTTCTTTAGGTATCGATGTAAGTAAACCCCGCTTTAGCTGGAGAATGGAAACTAAAGAAAAAAACTACAGACAGTCTGCTTATCTCATTGAAGTCAGTTCAGAAAAAGGAAATTCTGTTTGGAGGTCCGGAATCATTAAAAGTGGCAATTCGATCAATATCGACTATGAAGGCATTCCACTGAAAGCCCGTACCCGTTACTATTGGCGTGTAATGGTATGGGATCAAAATAAAATTAGCAGCACAGCAAAATCCTGGTTCGAAACAGGTTTAATGAACCCTAAAATTTCGGCATGGAACAACGCTAAATGGATTGGTGGCGGTAGTGATGACCTGGTACTTTATCCACAATATTTGCCTGTTTTTAAGTTAAGTTGCACCATACAGCTTGATCAGTTATCAAATACAACGCATGCCGGGTTGATTTTTGGGGCGAATGACCAGCGCTTAATGGACAGAAACAAAAATCAATTTAATCTGACTTCAGATAAAGATAGTTCATATATAAAGCTGGAACTTGATGTATCGGCACTTCAACAGGAAAATTCAGCAGTCATTCATGTATTCCGTGCAGGCTACAATCCCGGAGAAAGCACTATCCAACCTTTGCACACTTTTAAAATACCATTATCGCTAATCAATTCAACAAATGCCTACCAAACGCACAGGCTATACATCTCTTCAGTTTTAGGCGCAACAAAAATTTATTTAGATGATGAAAAGGAAGAGCACCTCATCGGTCAAATTGGATTAAATCCTTTAGGACAGGGTGGCGACTTTATCAGTTATCCCGTAGTGGCCGATATTGGATTTGCAGTACGTGAAAACGAAACGGCTCAGTTCTCCAACTTACAGATAAGTAACTATAGAAGCCCCTCAAATACACTCTATAAAGGCTACGAAAAGCCATTTGTGCTAAAAAGTAGCGGAAAACCAACTTTTCATATTATAAATCCCGCTAAAAACTCAATGCCTATGTTTAGGACTACATTTAAGCTTCAATCGGGCAAGATTGCAAAAGCTCGTTTATACATCACTTCGCGGGGTATTTATGATGCATACATCAATGGAAAACGTATCGGGGAAGATTATTTTAACCCTGGATTAACACAATATACCAAAAGTCAGATGTATCAAACCTTTGATGTAACTAAACTGATGATTTCTGGCAAGAATGCTATAGGTGTTATTCTTGGCGAAGGATGGTGGAGCGGCGGAAGTACTTATATGGGGGATTTCTGGAATTTCTTTGGAGACCGACAATCGTTTTTGTCAAAATTGGTGATTACTTATGCCAATGGCCATGAAAAAATAATAGTTAGTCAACCAAAAACCTGGAAATGCTTTACCAAAGGACCTTGGATATACGGAAGTATGTTTCAGGGCGAAGTATATGATGCTACGAAAGAAAAAGCGATTCTAAATTGGAGTAGTTCCTCCTACCTGGATACCGCCTGGAAGAATGTAGAAGAAGTACAGCTCAAAAACACGATCAGCCTGGATGCTAAAAACAGGATGAATGGCATGCCCGATGTTGATGATTATCGGGAGCTTTCTATCATAAGCCAGCTAGGGGAAACAATTCGGAAGGTAAACCGTATAAGGGCAAAATCAATGGAAGAAGTAAGACCAGGCGTATTTGTTTATGATATGGGGCAAAATTTGGCCGGTGTACCGCATATACAATTACATGGAATTACATCAGGAACAACCATTAAGCTACGTTATGCCGAAGTAAAGTATCCGAATGCAAAGCAATATGAAAAACATGCCGGCATGATTATGTTGGAAAACATACGGGCAGCAATGGCACAAGACATCTACATTACCCATGGCGGTGAGGAAACAATTGCTCCCAGATTTACCTATCACGGATTTAGATACATCGAAATCACCGGAATAAAAAAGCCTTTAGCCTTATCAGATGTATGTGCTGATGTATTAAGTTCCGTACATCAAATTAATTCCTCCTTTGAAACTTCCAATCCACTGGTAAACCGGTTGTGGCAAAATATCAAATGGTCTATGATGGCCAATTTTATGTCTATACCAACAGATTGTCCGCAACGAAATGAACGCTTGGGTTGGAGCGGAGACATCTCGGTTTTTAGCCCTACGGCAACTTATTTGTCAAATATGCCTCAGTTTTTTAGAAAACATATGCTAGCCATGAGAGATGTACAACGTGCCGACGGAAGATTTGCTGATGTTGCACCCTTGGGTGGCGGATTTGGCGACGTACTTTGGGGCAGCGCAGGTATTACGGTTGCATGGGAAAGTTATCAGCAATATGCAGATAAAAGCATGATAGAAGAACACTACCCTGCAATGAAAAATTATATTGATTTCTTGCTTCAACAGATTGATTCTAAAAGCAATGTTTTAGATGAGAAGAATAGAAACAATTGGTCTAGCCTTGGCGATTGGCTAAGTCCACAGTATGACCAGACCGAAAAAACTTTATTATGGGAAGCCTATCTAATTTATGACCTTGATAAACTAATCAGAATGGCTACCGTGCTACAGAAATACAATGATGCAGCCAGGCTCCAACAACTATATAATGATCGAAAGTCCCATTTTAATAAAACTTATGTAGAAGTTGGAACAGGCATTACCCGGTTTAGTGGAAAAAAAATAGATACCCAAAGTTCTTATGCCGTTCCATTAGCCTTAGGAATTATTGATGACGACAAAAAAGAACTTGTGGCACGAAACCTGAATAACACCGTAACCAGGAAAAACATTGGCGATGATGGTAAAATTTATCCTGAATATTCATTGATGACAGGGTTTATTGGTACAGCCTGGATTTTAAAGGCGCTTTCTGAGGGTGGAAACAACGAAAGTGCTTATCTGCAGCTGCAACAAACAGCCTACCCCTCCTGGCTTTATCCGGTTAACCAGGGGGCAACCACGATATGGGAACGCTTAAATTCGTATACACATGATCAGGGATTTGGAGGAAATAACAACATGAACTCCTTCAATCATTACTCATTTGGTGCAGTTGGTGCATGGATGTACGAAAATGTTTTGGGCATACAACATGATGAAAACAATCCAGGCTTTAAACATTTTATTATCGCCCCAAAACCAGATCCTTCCGGAAAAATGAAATCTGCGAAAGGACACTACGAATCTTTATATGGACAGATTGCAGTTAGCTGGGCAATCGCGAATAACAGATGCAACTATTCCATCCAGATACCACCTAATACTACAGCATCAGTTTTTATCATCGCCACTACAGCAGATCAATTTTCTAGTGATCCGGATGGTTCGCCAAATGAGATAATGAAATATTTTATTAAAAACACCAACAATTGTTTACAACTTGAATTGCCGTCCGGAAACTACAGTTTTACTACAATCAAGAACCATTAATAAAAATGAAAAAGCATCAGATTACGTTAAGCATGACTAATTTTAAACTAAAACAATATATCTGTTATATTTCAATTTGTTTCCTAATTTTTATTAAAGCTCAACCCTCTTTTGCTCAGGATAAATCAATGGTCGGTTATTGGATTTCTACCCCCTTAAAAGAGGCAAACAAGGCTAATTGCTGGATAGCATTTCGCCGGGACTTAACCCTTAAAGAAAAACCCGAACAGGCATTGACCACCATTGCCGCAGATACCAAATACTGGCTTTGGATAAATGGTAAACTAGTCATATTTGAAGGAGGGTTAAAACGCGGACCTAATCCGAAGGATACTTATGCAGATAAGATTAATCTTGCTCCATATTTAAAAAAGGGTAAAAATAAGATTGCCATTTTACTTTGGTATTTTGGTAAAAATGGCTTTTCGCACGTAGGCAGTGGTGTTGCTGGCCTTTATTTTAATATGAATGCAGGAAATACCATGATCAATAGCGACATGAGCTGGTCTTGCCGTATACATCCGGCTTATGGCGATACGGAAGCTCCATTTCCGAACTACCGCCTGCCAGAATCAAATATCCGTTTTGATGCCAGAAAAGATATCACCAAATGGCAAACCGCGCCAGCAACTGCGCTTGCTGGTTTTAGCAATGCATCGATCATCGGGCAGCCTGGTGATGCTCCATTGAACAAACTGCTAGAACGCCCTATCCCCCAATGGAAAAACTTTGGGATAAAGACAGCAAAATTTTATCGCCTTAGAGGCAATATTAACGATACGATCGTTGCACAGCTTCCATATAATATGCAGCTTACCCCCATTATTTCAGTAAAGGACGATATGGGTGGCCAGCTGATCAAAATCAATACCGACCATAGCAACGCTGGAGGAACCGACAACTTGCGGGCAGAATATATCACAAAAAAAGGTTTTCAGGAATATGAATCTTATGGATGGTTGAATGGCGAAAAAATAATACTTGTTGTGCCCAAGGCCATTAAAGTAAGCGCAATTAAATATCGCGAAACGGGTTACGATGCCGAACCAGAGGGTGTTTTTGCCAGTAGTGATGCGTTTTACAACCGATTTTGGAAAAAGGCCCAGCGCACTTTATATGTTAACATGCGTGATAACTATTTTGATTGCCCTGACAGGGAACGGGCGCAATGGTGGGGAGATGCCGTACTGCTCATGGGCGAAAGTTTCTACACCTACTCTACTTCCACACATGCTTTAATGCGGAAAGCAATAAGCGAGCTTGCAGCCTGGCAACGCCCCACAGGCGAATTGTTTGCGCCAATTCCTGGCAACTTTAATCAGGAACTTCCCGATCAGATGCTGACCAGCATTGGCTATTACGGTTTTTGGAATTACTATATCAATACCGGCGACCGTAAAACGATTGAAGAGGTTTATCCAGCTGTAAAAAGATACCTGGCAATATGGAAAACTGACGAAAGCGGGCTGACTACATTGCGGAAGGGCAACTGGCTTTGGGGCGACTGGGGTGATAACATTGATGTAAGGCTTATCATGGCGGGTTGGCATTATCTTGCTTTAGATGGCGCTTCGAGAATGGCTGATATGCTTGGATATCCCAAAGATGCTGCCATGTACCGCCAGATAATGAATAATGTAAAAAGTGGTTATAATAAATGCTGGGACGGACATGCGTACCGCCATCCTTCATACACAAAACAAACCGATGACCGTGTACAGGCCCTTGCTGTGATTTCCGGAATTGCTGATCCATCAAAATACAAAGCTATTTCCCAGGTACTGCATACGCAGAGGCATGCAAGCCCTTATATGGAAAAATATGTGATGGAAGCACTTTTTAAGATGGGAGAAGGAAAATATGCGATGGAGCGAACAAAGCAACGATTCGCTGAAATGGTTAACAATCCATATTACACTACATTATTCGAAGGTTGGGGTATAGGTGAAAATGGATTTGGTGGCGGCACCACCAATCATGCCTGGAGTGGTGGTGCCCAGATCGTGATCTCACAATACCTGTTTGGAATCAGACCTATTGAAGCTGGATACAAAACCTTTCTGATTGAGCCTGACCCTGCAAATCTAAGCAAAGGAACCCTTAATGTACCCACTGTAAAAGGAATGGTTAACACCTCATTCGAAAATAATACCAACGGGTTTAAGTTACAGCTTACTGTTCCACTGGGTACAACAGCTGTTATACGCCTGCCTGCAGGCTCAAAGGTTTTTGTCAATAAAAATCTACTCGAAACAAAAGAATTGGAGGTAGCAGGATTAACAAAGAAAACGAATACCATCACTTTTAAGCTTAGCCCGGGAAAATACAAGATTAAGCGGCAACAGCCTTTGTAGAACTAATCAAAACTGTTTCGAAATCTCACGAACCTGTCTGGTCAAGACTCATTGATATGAATCAGTTGAGTTAAAACATGATGTAATTTTCTTTTATAAATAATTATATTGGCACTTACACACATAATAAATGAGGATAAAGATCATCAGCGACTTGCATCAGGAATTTGGAATTTCTGATATGGACTTTGGCAATGCTGATTTGGTGATCCTGGCTGGCGATACAAACTTAGGTACAAAGGGTATTGATTGGGTAAAAGATAATGTCAGGGATAAGCCGGTAATCTATATATTGGGGAATCATGAATATTACAAGGGTGCCTATCCTAAAACCCTCGATCAAATCATAAAAGCATCTCTTCATTCAAATATTATCGTTCTTGAAGATAAAATGGTTGAATTTGAAGGCATCAGATTTCATGGTGCAACCTTATGGACTGACTTTTCTCTTTTTGGCAGCCCGGTTGAGTACGGTATAATATGTCAGGCACAAATGAACGACTATAGACAGATTCGCAAAACCCCATCCTATTCGAAGCTCAGAAGCATAGATACCTATAAAATCCACCAGGCATCAAAGCGATGGCTACAACAAAGCCTTGAAGAATCTAATGGATATAAAAATATTGTAATCACTCATCATGCTCCTAGTATAAAATCGATACCTGAAGAATATAAAAATGAGCCGATATCTTCAGCTTATGCTTCGAATCTGGAAGATGTGATCTTAAAATACCAGCCTGATTATTGGGTCCATGGCCATATCCATACACCTGTGAGGTACCACATTGGCAAAACTGAAATTATATGCAATCCACATGGCTATATAAACGAGGAGTATAATGGATATGACATCGATTTAATCATCGAGATTTAGAAGATACGCAATATGAAAGTGCTTCACCAAACTTGTATAACGTGGGGTTAGTACACGGGGCTCAATGACTAACCTGACTTAAGCTTAGTAAAAGCGATATTTATCCAGAACTACCCTTTTTTCTGGTTTGTGGTCACATTCATCCGCTAGGCCCAACTCGTAGAGGCGTTTTAATATTTCCTCATTTCGACCTCCATACCTGAGACCTGAAATACATGAAACCTGCATAGCGCTTATGGTCCTGCTAAGTTCATCGGGAGTTTGTGGTTGCTTTTTAAAATAGCAATGGCCATATTCAATTTTAGAATGATCAATGAGGTCTGGCGCTTCGGCTTGAGGCGCACCGCAGGAAGTGCATACCTGATCTTCCACATAGAAATCTCCCTGGGTATTTTCAGGATATCTTTCAGGTAGTCTTTTACCAAAAAAGGTTTCAAATATTTTCATTACAGGCCAGTATAGTGAAAATCTAGTTTGTAGAAGATAACGACATGGATAATTTACCTTCAGGCGCTTTGCCAAAGTGGTTCGTATACCATTCAATTAGTTTATCAGATTTAAACTGGCTATTTCCATTTATTCCCCTAATGAATCTTTTGGCAGATTTGGTACCATCTTCGCCATTCATGGCCTGGTAAAGCACATAGTCGACTATAATTTTGTCTTCAGGTTTTGGTCCTTTGTAAGATAAGATTGCGCCGTCTTTTCCAATAATAAATGGTGCAGGATCACTAATATTTAAAATATTTCTGAAATCAGCTGATGAAGCATTATTAACCAGCCTGTTGGTATTTGAAGTGCTATCTGAACCGATGCAAAGTTTGGTAAAAACCACATCAGGGTACTTAGCAAAACGTTCCTTTAATAACAGGTAAGCTTTTTCTTGCTGCTCAGAAAGTTTTTTATCCTTCCAAACATATAGGTAGACCGTTTTTCCATTGTATGAGCTACCAAAAGTTTGATGTTTTCCGTTCAGGTCTTCAATTTGTATGTCAGAAATATGCGTACTGGTATAGTCATTATAATTTTTAACCACAAGTTTAGCAATTCCCTTAACCATCATGGTACAAGAGCTGGCGAGAATACAAATGGAGAAAATAAGAAAGTAAAATGATTTTTTCATGTTCAGATTGGTTTGAGGCTGTAAGTATAGTTAATTAATTATTATAGCAAAGACGATCAGGATCTAATTTAGGTTGCATCCTTATTTCTTTTTTTATGGTTTTTACGGAGCATATCCCAATGGTTGTGTTTCACCGACAGTAATAAATAATTTAATGTAGAAAATGATCGACCGGTAGTTCTTGGCGGTCTGCAGTCCCGCCATTCGCTATAGCTCCGATAGAGAATCTTGGTAACACTATAAACCATTGCTTAAATCGGAGGCTGCCGCTTCTGTCTGGTTTAGGAACAAGGTTTTATGCACCCTGCAACCGTTAATATGAAATGCTGCCAAAGCCACCTAGCCCCGGCTGAAGCATTACCCTGCAGCAACGAGGTACGAGGCAGCGAAGCGTAAAAGCAAAAGACGGGAGGAGATTTCTGCTCAGCACAGGCCTTGCGCTCCAAACAAAGATTACCAATGGTATTTTACAATTACGCCACCTTCTATATGGACCTCAAACTTTTATCCTATTTGTTAGCGTCCCCAACGAACGTAATAAATTATCTATTTAAGAAAATGATCGACCGGTAGTTCTTGGCGGTCTGCAGTCCCGCCATTCGCTATAGCTCCGATAGAAAATCCTATTAACACTATAAACCATTGTTGAAATCGGAGGCTGCCGCTTCTGTCTGGTTTAGAAACAAAGGTTTCTGACCCCTGCAACCTTCAATATGAAATGCTGCCAAAGCCACCTAGCCCCGGCTGAAGCGTTACCCTGCAGCAACGAGGTAGGAGGCAGCGAAGCGTAAAAGCAAAAGACGGGAGGAGATTTCCTGCTCAGCAAAGGCCTTGCGCTCCAAACAAAGATTACCAATGGCATTTTACAATTACGCCACCTTCTATAAGGACCTCAAACTTTTATCCTATTTGTTAGCGTCCCCAACGAACGTAATAAATTATCTATGTAAGAAAATGATCGACCGGTAGTTCTTGGCGGTCTGCAGTCCCGCCATTCGCTATAGCTCCGATAGAGAATCTTGGTAACACTATAAACCATTGCTTGAATCGGAGGCTGCCGCTTCTGTCGGGTTTAGGAGCAAGGGTTTATGCCCCTCGGCAACCGTTAATATGAAATGCTGCCAAAGCTACCTGGCCCCGGCTGAAGCATTACCCTGCAGCAACGAGGTACGAGGCAGCGAAGCGTAAAAGCAAAAGACGGGAGGAGATTTCCTGCTCAGCACAGGCCTTGCGCTCCAAACAAAGGTTAATCATTAGCATTTTACAATTACTCCCCCTTTTATATGGACCTCAAACTTTTATTTAGTACCAATCTCTACCTGACCTCCTTTTTTAAACAAGTCATGAGAAATAAAATACCCCGGTATCGCTTTTCCATTAACTTTGATATTATTAATCCCTCTTCCTTGGCCTGGTTTGGAAATCGTTAACATTTTTCCTGTATTGGTTTTCCATTTTACCTCATCAAAAAGAGGAGCGGTAACGATATAAGTTGGATCAGTAGCCGAGAATGGATATAAACCCAGTGCACTAAACACATACCAGGCCGACATTTCGCCGGCATCGTCCATTCCGGAGAGCGCCAAACCATCATCGCCTATACCATATAGTTCGTTTAAAATCTTATCAATAATTTTCTGCGATTTTTCCGGCTTGCCGATAAAGGTATAAGCAAAAGGTGCTTCATGGTCAGGCTGGTTGCCCTGGCAATATTGCCCGATCATGGTTTCTACATTGCGGGCAATGTATTTCGGGTTCCAGGGTAAGGTAAATAGCGAATCCAGTTTGGATTCGAAGCCTTTTGCACCACCATACAGCTCTATTAAACCTTTCATATCATGTGGCGCATAAAACGAAACCTGCCAGGCATTCGCTTCTCTGTACATATATTCGTAGTATGGATACTGAGGGTTGAAAGGTTTGATCCAGTCACCATTTGCTAACCTGCCCCTCATAAAACGTGTAGCCGGATCGAACATGTTTTTATAATTTTTCGACCGGGCCATCAGTGCGTGGTAATTACTGCTATCGCCGAGTTTTTTAGCAATTTGAGCAAGCGAATAATCGTCATAGGCATACTCGAGAGTTTTGGAAACACCTGCCTTCGCTTTGGTTTCTACATGTGGATTTTTAACATCAGGGTCTGAAATATATCCCTTCTCGATATATTCTTTCACAAACGGACGGGCACCGCCATCCACATTGGCATTACGTAACAAAATCTGGTAGGTACCTTTGATGTCGAAACCATCAATCCCCCTCAAATAAGCCCCGGCAATGGATGAAGCACCATGATCGCCATGAAAAAAGGTAGGAATAAAACCCGTTTTATCGCCCACATCCTTCATCGATTTAATTACATCCAAAGTAACCTGAGGTGTAATCAGACCTAAAAGCACGTCTTTATTGCGGTAAGTGTCCCAAAGTGATGGTTCTGTATAATAATTGAAATTTCCTTTTACCACATTGCGTTTTGCATCTCTAAACTCACCGTTGACATCACTACGCAAAGCCGGCCATAAGAAAGATCTGTACAGGCAGGAATACAACATCTGTTTTTGCTTCTGCGTTCCGCCCTTTACCTGAATGTTTGATAATAGTGCCTCCCACTTTTCGGTTGCTTCCCGGCGGATCTGTGCAAATGTGTTATTTCCGATTTCTTTCTCCAGGTTTTCTTTGGCATTGGCTATACTCACAAAAGATAACCCGATTTTAAGTTCGACCGGGGCTTTACTCCCATCAGCCAAATTCACGATTGCATAACCAGAACGTTTGCCGGCATCAACAATCTCAAGTTTATCAATCGTTCCATTTACTACCGCATAAAAATACACATTTTCACCTCCCTGAAAACCTTGTATGGCGGATGACCCGTCCTGCGCAAGATTCCAGGTATTAACACTGCTGTTGGCTTTTCCCATGCTGAACAGGATTTGCCTGTCGTTATTTTCTTTGAAAGTATATTCGTGAAAACCGCATCTTAATGTTGATGTCAGCCTCACATCCACCTGATAATCATCTAAATATACCTGATAAAAGCCAGGTGCTGCGCTTTCTTTTTTGTGCGAAAACTTTGAACCAAATTTACCTTTTGGGTTGGATAGTGGTAAGATGGGAATATTGCATAAATTCCAGTGCCCTTTATTTGTGTGTGCAAAACCATAAATGGTATCATCTTCATACTCGTAACCTGCACCCGAACCAAATTCCGTAATGGGACTTAACTGCACCATGGCATTTGGTAAGGAGCTGCCAGGGAAAGTTAAACCTGCCCATGACCGCCAGCCTTCAGGCAACTCATATCCCAAAATTTTAGGATCAGTCAGAGGTGCTGTACCAATAAAGGTGTTCACATATGGTGTTAATTTAGCTTGCGCCTGTAATTTGTGATGAATCGCGATAATAAATATCAAGAGAATGGTGAAGGATTGGGCTGGCAATTTCATTTTAGATAAAACGTTTTAGTATTTTATCAAATATATAAAATCTATTAAACCAATGTATAGAATATCATAATAGTTACCTGCTAAAATCAGCGAAAGTGTCCAATTGGGATGCTTAAATAGTTGAATAATTTGCCAAATATCAGTATGCTTTGCCGCCGCGATTTTCATGCTCGCTGTGCTATTTTATATATCTTTGGCTTAAAGACTAATCAAATAACCAATATGCTTTTAAATTACAGGCAAAACATCCTTTGCGCATTTTTCTTGTACTTACTGCTCTTCTGCTCTGCCAACAGGCTTCTTGCACAGAACAAAGAAAATACTGCCTTTACCATGTGGGATACCAAACCTGCACAGCAATGGATGACGGAAGCCTATCCTATCGGTAACGGACGTATCGGCGGGATGATTTTCGGAGGTGTTGATCAGGAACATATTCAATTTAATGACAATACGCTATGGACCGGCGATGAGAACGACCGGGGTATGTACCAGGCTTTTGGCGATTTGTTTATTGATTTCAATCATAAAGAACAACAATTTACCAACTATACCCGTAAACTCAATCTTACTAATGCTGTACATACCATTAGTTATACCCAAAATGGCAACCAATTTAAACGTGAGTATTTTTGCAGCTTTCCGGATAAAGTGATGGTACTGCGCTTTACCGCTAACCAGAAAAAAGCTTATTCTGCAATGATTGGCTTAAAAGATGCGCATGATGGGATCATCATCGCGAAGGGCAATACCATTCAGATTACGGGTAAACTACCAAATGGCATGACTTACCAGGCTATTGCTGCTGTTAAGATCGAAAATGGAAAGCTTGAATCGATAAAAGATGGTAATACTGAAAAATTGAAAATAACAGCTGCTGACGCCATTACCCTTACGTTTACTGCGGCGACCAATTACAGCAATAAACGAGCGCAAAACTGGAAAGGTGAAGAGCCGGCACCTAAAGTTAACCGTATTTTAAATGCCGTTAAAGCCAAAAGTTATGATAAACTTTTAAATGCACATATTCAGGATTATAGCAAATTATATAATCGCCTCGCAATAAACCTTGGCAAGAGCGATGAAAATACACAGAAGCTACCCACCTACCAAAGATTGATCAACTATAAAAATAAAGCAGACCCCGCTCTTGAAGCATTAATTTTTCAGTATGGCAGATATTTGCTGATCAGTTCATCAAGAGCAGGTGGCTTACCTGCCAATTTGCAAGGACTTTGGAACGAAAGCAACACGCCGCCATGGGGCAGTGATTACCACTCAAACATCAACATCCAGATGAATTACTGGCTTGCCGAGCCGACCAACCTCTCTGAATGCATGATCCCCTACTTAGATTATATTAACAGCATGCGCGAGGTGAGTGCCATGCATACCCGCAAGCAGTATCCAAATACCAGAGGCTGGACGGTTAAAACCGAAAATAATATTTTTGGTGGCATGAGCTTTCTTTGGAATACCCCTGGAAGTGCCTGGTATGCGCAGGCTCTTTGGGAGCATTATGCCTTTACAAAGGATAAAAATTACCTGAAGAACTTTGCCTATCCGATAATAAAAGAAATCGCTGAATTTTGGGATGACCATTTAAAAAGGAGACCAGATGGAACACTGGTATCACCAATGGGCTGGTCGCCAGAACACGGACCAACGGAAGATGGGGTTACGCATGATCAACAAATTGTGTTTGACCTTTTTACCAACTACATTGAAGCGGCTGAAGTTTTGGGCGTAGATGCTGATTACAAAAAACACATTGCCGATTTAAAAGCACACTTATTAAAGCCAAAAATTGGGAAATGGGGTCAGTTGCAGGAATGGGAAACCGATCGTGATGACCCTGCCGACCAACACAGGCATATTTCACATCTCTTTGGTTTACACCCCGGCAGAGAAATCAGCACCATTAAAACACCAGAACTGGCAAAGGCAGCCAGAGTAACCTTAACTGCCCGTGGCGATGAATCGACCGGCTGGTCGATGGCCTGGAAAATGAATTTCTGGGCCAGGTTACAGGATGGTAATCACGCTTATAAAATCCTGCAAAACTTTATTACGCCCGTTGGTGGTTCTGGTACCGACTACAATAAGGGAGGGGGAATCTATACCAATTTACTCTGCGCACACCCACCCTTTCAAATTGACGGAAATTTCGGCTATACTGCAGGTATTTCTGAAATGCTGCTGCAAAGCCAGGCCGGCGAACTGCAATTTCTGCCAGCTTTGCCTGATCAATGGGTTACGGGAAGCATTCAGGGTTTAAGGGCACGTGGAGACTTCGAAATTACCGATCTGGAGTGGAAAAATGGCAAAGTGGTTTCTTTAGCTATCAAATCGTTATCGGGCGGGCCATGTATCGTAAGAACGCCGAATCAGCTAAAGGGAAACGCGAAAGATATTGTTCAGGAAAAATCGGATAAAGATTTCAGGTATCGTTTTAATACGCTGGCCGGAAAAACGTACCAGTTTAATTAATTATCGGTGTTCGATCGGTAAACTGTTCTAAAGTTTTTTTGAACGTATTTAATTCCTGTCGGTCGCGCCGGGGGATAATTTAATGGATAAAAATCATTATAAATAACAGATAAAATCTAATTAGTGATATCCCTTGAGGAATCGTCATTCCAAACTTGATTTGATAGCTATCGGATGGGAATTTTAGATCGTTTGCTTTAAGATTCCGGCATACACGAAATCCGATTGCTATCGGATGACAACCGCACTATTTGAGTCTGTCAATCGTAACGGAGTCGAACGGTTTTTGGCCCTTAATTATAGTTAATCAAAATTGTTTATCGTATCCTCATCCAGTAGCTGATAAGAGCATAGCGCTAACAAACCTGTTTAAGTTTTCTTACTTCAATTTCACCCTGTGCCAATACAAATCGAAACATTAAAAATTCATCCGTTTCGGTGATATCAATCTGTTTGATGACACCAGCTAAATGATTATTGTTAATCGCCTCCCCTGCTTTTAGTTCCAGTAGTGTTGATGTCGGCACTTTATCGTCTACAAAAATGTTGCTCATATTGATTCGTTTAAGAACGCATAATTTACCGATTTAATCTGAATCCGCTTATGTCAAACAAAACCGTGTTTATATCGATTCGCCTTTTATCCAAACGATCAATACAAACACGGCCCGTAGCTTTTATGCCTTTAACAAGGCAGGTTTCTCATGATACGTTTTCCAGAGCAATTCTCCGAATAGCGTATTCGACCAGGCAAACCAGGCTCTTGTAAAGTTGGCTGGATTATCTTTGTTGAACGACTCGTGCATAAAACCTTTGCCTGCATGTGTTTTGCGCAAAGTATCTATACAATATTTAATCTCGGCATCATCTTTAGAGGTAAGTGCACGCATGGTAATGCTCATTGGCCAGATCATGTCTTGCCCCGCGTGTGGACCACCGATACCCTCAGCCGCTGTGCCTTTAAAGAAATATGGATTATCTTTAGAAAGGGCAAATTTCCTGGTGTTCTGATAAATCGGATCTTCAATTTTCATTGCGCCCAGATAAGGCAAACTCAATAAACTGGGTACATTTGAATCGTCCATTAAATAAGAACTTCCAAAACCATCTACCTCAAAAGCATAAATTTTGCCATATTTAGGGTGATTTACAATGGCATGTTTTTGAAGCGCAGCATTTACCTCGTTGGCCAGATTTAATAAATTACTTTCTAAAGTTTTATCGCTGTTTAGCGCTTTAATCATCTCTGCAGCCTGCTTTAGGCTTGATGCCGCAAAGAAGTTTGAAGGAACCAGAAATGGAAAAATAGTGGCGTCATCACTCGGGCGGAAAGCAGAACAGATCAAACCAACAGGATTTACCGGAAAACCGTAACCCGCCATGGGTAACGAATCGGTAGGTTGTGTGGTTTCCCGCTGGAAATGATAGGGGCCTTTACCGGTTTTGCGTTGTTGCTCTTTAAAAGTTTTCAACGTAGCCTCAATTCCTTTTTTCCAATCGGCATCGAAAGGGGTTTTATCACCTGTCTTTTTCCAATAATGGTAAGCCAAACGGATCGGGTAACACAATGAATCGATTTCCCACTTGCGCTCGTGTACGCCTGGCTGCATAGCGGTTTTATCGGTCTTCCACTCTCCCACTTTATTGGCATCACCATAAAAAGCATTGGCATAAGGATCTTTTAAAATACATTTGGTTTGGTGGATAATTACACCGGCAATCAGTTTTTTAAGTGGCTCATCCTCATTAACAAATTGCAGGTAAGGCCAAACCTGGGCTGAACTATCGCGTAGCCACATGGCATCAATGTCGCCTGTAATTACATAGGTATCTGGTCTGCCATCTTTTTCTTCATGATAAACCGTCGTATCTAAAGTATTTGGGAAACAATTTTCAAACAGCCATGCTAATTCGGGATTCTTAACATTTGACCTGAAGGTGTTAATGGCTGCGTCTACCGCTTTACTTTTAAAATGTCGTTTTGCAGCAGCTACGCGTACCACCGGAAATTCGGGCGCCAGATTAGCGGCGAACGAAAATTTTGATGCAACAACGCCTGCTCCTAATAAGCCAGTGTTTTGTATAAATGTCCTTCTTTTCATTATGATTAATTATGATATTTAGGTTTAATTTTTAGCGATAGTGTTACGATACCTTATAAATTCATATCACTTGCAGCGGTAAATATTATTCGGTTAGTCCTTAACAAATATTATCATAATTTTTCGAACATCAAAATCATAATGTTCAATTTAACTATTCCTAAATCGATTTTCTTACACAATATATTCAATTGATTCAGCTTGTGTTCTTTTGCTAAGGTGATTAATTATAGATATAAAATAATATATTTAATTAACCAAACCTAATTTTATGGATGCTGATAACGTTTCACTGTCTAAACGTATTTTATCTATTGATATACTACGTGGATTTGTAATGATTGTAATGGCGCTGGATCATACCAGAGATTTTTTTCATATTGGTGCGATGACAGCTGATCCGCTAAATCCTGAGACCACCACGGGCCTTTTGTTTTTTACCCGCTGGATTACCCATTTCTGTGCGCCCGTTTTTGTTTTCCTGTCAGGATTATCAGCTTATTTATCTGCACAACATAAAACGCCAGCTCAGGCAGCTTCATTTTTATTTAAACGGGGTTTATGGTTAATTTTTATTGAAATAGCAGTGGTATCGCTCGGTCTTACCTTTAATCTGCAATACAACTTTATTATTTTACAGGTAATCTGGGCAACTGGCTGGAGCATGATCTTCCTGGCATTGGCGAGCCGGATCTCTTATCAAAGCGTAGTCGTCATCGGCTATATTCTGGTTTTTGGACACAATCTTTTCGATTTATTGCCCAAACCAGCCGATCAAACAGCCGGATTGATTTTGAAAGTATTTTTTACTGCTTCGGGAACGGTTATACCTTTATCCAGCAATCATTTAGTCGGTATTTTTTATGCCATCCTGCCCTGGACAGGCATTATGTTTTTAGGTTATGGGATTGGCGCATGGTATAAAAAAGAATATGCTAACGAACTCAGAAAGCGAAATTTACTGGTTGCCGGATTATTAACCATATTATTGTTTATTACCTTGAGGCTCATCAATATTTACGGCGATCCGGCACCGCGTAAGGAGTATCATGATTTCTTTAAGAACCTGTTGTCCTTTTTTAACGTAAGCAAATATCCTCCCTCCTTGCAATACACAGCCATGACATTGGGCCCAGCACTGCTGTTTTTAGCGCTTATCGAAAAAACAGCCAATTGGTTTACGAAGATAACCGCCGTATATGGCGCTGTACCTTTCTTTTATTATGTGATACATTTTTATTTATTGCATATACTCCTGGTGATGGCATTTTTTGCCACAGGGCATAGCGAAAAAGAAATTATGCAGGTTCCGTTTTTATTTAGGCCGGCAGCTTTTGGATTTGGTTTACCTGGTGTTTATTTGATATGGATTTGTGTGGTAGCTTCTTTGTACCTTCCCTGCAGGTGGTTTAAAAGATACAAGCAAACACACAGGCAATGGTGGTTGAGTTATATTTAATTTTTTTTAATTTGAGGGATGATTTATTTCAGGTTCAGCAGAGTATTTTTCAGTTCAGCTTCGGTAAATTCTTTTTCATAGAGTTGCCTTGATTTTTGGTTTACAAACAGGGTAGCAGGAATAGCGCCCGACCATTTTTTGTCGATCCGTTCTGTATACTGTTGCTGATCAGGCTCATTTAAAAGAAATACTTCCGCATTGATTTGATTACGCTGTACAAATGGAATAACTTCTTTTTGCAGTTTTGATTTAAAATCCAGGCTTACCAAAATTACTTTCACCGGTTTCTTTATATTAGCTAACCGTAGTTTCTCGAAATTCGGCAATTCGGCTACACATGGCGAGCACCAGGTTGCCCAGAAATTGATGACGTAGGTGGTATCTTTTCCATTGGCAATGCGTTTATCCAGTTCATTTAGGGTGAGTAATTTTACTTGTGCATTAGTAGCATAAGTTATTAAAGAAAAACCGATTATGAGGATTATGCGCATGATAACGAAATTTTAGTGGATTGTTGTTTTACATTCCGTCACCCTGAACGGTTGTTCGTCATTTCCGTGCAGGCGGGAATCTTAATGAAGCCTGTTAAGCGTCTGTGATTCCTGGATCGGTTGGTAGTTAAGAACAGATATTAAAAATTTCTACATTTCGTTGAACTTCAGTCCAAATGACGACAGCTATCAATTAACCGATCCGGATTTAACCAAAACCTTTTGATAAGCCGGTAATGTTAAATCATCTACAATTACCCCTCGTGTGGTACTGGCATGTACAAAAAAACCATTATTGAGGTAAACGCCCACATGGTCTACATCGTTTCCACCAAAAGAGAAAAACACAAGATCGCCCTCTTTCAGGCTATCAATATCTTTCCTTCTGACCACATTGGCCTGCTCGCGGGAAATACGTGGTAGTGTAACCCCAAATATTTCTTTCTCCAATAAGAATGCAAAACCGGAACAATCAATCCCATTCTTATCTAATCCGCCAAAACGGTACTTCACTCCTGTCCAATCGGTAATAAAACGATAAAGCGATTTGCTTTTTAAATTAGCCATCGCATCAGCCGCCTGTGCTGCTTTCGTATCACTTTTAACCGTGTATTTTCTTGTTCCGCAGGATGTTATAATGATGGAGAACATTAAAATTAAAGAATAACAATATTTAGCTTTTATCATATTTTTTAATTCTTTTGGTCACACAATCAGACAGATAGCTATCATACCAACCTACCAACATCTATGTTCACGTTTTTTACCTGTCGTTAATTTTTTATTAACCGCTGTATTTCGTCTAATTTTAACAGTGCCTCAACAGGAGTTAACGCATTTACATCTAAATTATTTAAAGTATCACGTATTTTCACCAAAATCGGATCATCAATGGCAAACATCTGTAACTGGTAGGCCTGGTTTTGTACTTTTTTAATGCTGTCTTTTATACTTTGTCCTTCTGTACGGTCTATTTCTAATTTTTTAAGAATCTCATTCGCACGTCCTATTAATTTTGTCGGCATACCGGCCATTTTTGCCACATGTATACCAAAGCTATGTTCACTACCACCAGGTATAAGTTTTCTTAAGAAAATTACCTTATTGCTCATTTCTTTTACCGATACATTAAAGTTTTTAATGCGGGGCATGGTATTGGCCAGTTCGTTTAGCTCATGGTAGTGCGTGGCAAATAAGGTTTTAGGTCGGGCCGCTGGATGCTGATGCAGAAATTCCGCAATTGCCCAGGCAATCGAAATACCATCATATGTACTTGTTCCGCGACCAATTTCATCAAGCAGGATCAAACTATCATCAGAGATATTGTTCAGGATACTTGCCGTCTCGTTCATTTCTACCATAAACGTACTTTCTCCTGAGGAGATGTTATCAGATGCCCCTACACGGGTAAAAATCTTATCCACTATGCCTACTTCTGCATCTTTTGCCGGCACAAAGGAACCCATCTGTGCCATTAATACAATTAATGCCGTTTGCCTTAAAATGGCTGATTTACCCGCCATGTTAGGACCGGTAATCATGATGATCTGCTGACTTTCGGTATCAAGATATACATCGTTGGTAATGTATTCTGTACCAACAGGCAATTGTTTTTCAATTACCGGGTGGCGGCCACCTTTAATATCGAGCACTTTGTTTTGGGTAACCTTTGGTTTGTTATAATGGTTTTTAGCTGCCAGTTGAGCAAAACACAGCAAACAATCAAGCTGTGCGATGAGATATGAATCAAGCTGGATGGGTTTGATGTAACTCGCCGTTTCATACATCAGTTCGTTGTACAAACGGATTTCGATGGCCTGTATCTTTTCCTCAGCACCTAAAATCTGATCTTCATACTCTTTCAGCTCGGGCGTAATGTATCGTTCCGCATTTACCAAGGTCTGCTTACGGATCCAGCCATCGGGTACCTTATCTTTATGGGTATGGGTAACTTCTAAATAATAACCAAATACATTATTGAAGGCGATTTTCAAAGATGGGATGCCTGTTGCTTCTGCTTCCCGCTTCTGAATCTGAACCAGGTAATCTTTCCCACCAAAAGCAATTTTGCGCAAACGGTCTAAATCTTCGTCAACCCCGTCGGCAATTACATTTCCTTTAATCAGCAACGCTGGTGGTTCGGCCTGCAATTCCTTTTCTATTCGTTCCCGGATGGCTAAACATGGATTTAACTGATCTGCTATTTTAATCAGGAAAGGATTTTTAGAATCTGCAGCAAGTTTTTTAACGGCTTCAATGTGGTAAAGTGCACGTTTTAAAGCCACCAATTCCCTCGGGCCAACCCGTTGTAAACCAACTTTGGAAATTAAACGTTCTAAATCTCCTATCTGTTTAATGTGCGATAGAAATTCTTCCTGTAATGTTTCGTTTGCCACAAAATATTCTACCATGCCCAAGCGTTCCTGAATGGGTTTCAGCTCTTTCAATGGCATAATAATCCACTTCTGTAACAAACGTGCGCCCATTGGGGTACAGGTGTGATCTAAAATATCAAAAAGCGTTACGGCATTGTCGTTAGGTGAATTCACCAATTCCAGGTTTCGGATGGTAAAACGGTCGAGCCACATGTAACGGTCTTCTTCAATGCGGCTAATGGAAGTAATGTGCTGCAGGTTGCGGTGTTCGGTTTCACCTAAATAATGTAAAATAACACCAGCAGCAACAATTCCGCTTTGTAAACGATCGATACCGAAACCTTTTAATGACGAAACTTCAAAATGTTTCATCAGGGTTTCGTTTCCAAAATCAGTGGTAAATGGCCATTCGTCTAAGCCAAAGGTGTAAAAACGGTCGCCAAAGTTTTCGGTAAAGGCTTGTCTCTTTGATTTTTGAAAGATAACTTCTGTAGGCTTAAAACCCTGCAGAAGTTTATCGATATAATCGCTATTGCCTTGCGCAATTAAAAATTCGCCTGTAGATATATCTAAAAATGAAACACCCAATTGTGTTTTATCGAAAAAAACGCAGGCCAGGAAATTGTTCGATTTCTGGTTTACAATATTGTCGCCGTAAGCTACGCCTGGGGTAACCAGCTCTGTTACACCTCTTTTTACAATGGTTTTTGTTGTTTTAGGATCTTCAAGCTGATCGCAAATGGCAACGCGCTGCCCCGCCCTGACCAGTTTCGATAAATAATTATCTAAAGAATGGTGCGGAAAACCGGCCAGTTCCAAAGCACCACCATTGGGTCCGGTACCTCTTCTGGTTAATACGATGCCTAAAATCTGTGCCGTTTTAATGGCATCTTCGCCAAAGGTTTCATAAAAATCGCCAACCCTAAATAGTAAAAGTGCACCCGGGTACTTCGCTTTTATCGCGTTGTACTGCTGCATTAACGGGGTTTCTTTATTCGTGTCTTTAGCCAAAACTGAAATGAATTTACAAAAGCCATAAAGATAACATGAATAAGCATTTTACCGCTGTTTTGTTGAAAAGTTGAAAGATTGTTTAAAAGCCAGGGTTAATCAGCTAACTTTAACCTCATCATTGTTTTCTTCCATCAACAGTTAACTGTCATTCGAAAATCAAGGGGTCTGTACATTTGGGATAGCGCAGTCCTGCTTTACGCTTGTAGGCCCTCTCTTCAATCGGGAGCTACCGCTTCAATCAGGTTTAGTCACAATGGTCTGTTTTAACCCAAGTGCATAATAATTTTCTTTTGTCAACAGTTAACCAATTTATACGATTAAACAGTTAATCATTATTTGGAAATGAAGGGGGGGGTGCATTTGGGATAGTGTAGTCCTGTTAATCGCTTTACTTCGTTGCACTCGTGTTCGCTCCGATCAGGTTTAGGTACAATGGTCTGGTTCCAATCTAGTCGTATGATCGTGAGCCCAATAATTAACCAGTTTATACAATTAAAACAATTAACCATTTTTGGAAATGAAAGGTTCTGTGCATTTCGGAGAATGTAGTCCTGTTATCCGCTTTACTTCGCTTCGCTCGTGTTCGCTCCTACCAGGTTTAGGTACAATGGTCTGGTTCCAATCTAGTCGTATGATCGTGAGCTCAATAATTAACCAGTTTATACAATTAAAACAATTAACCATTTTTGGAAATGAAAGGTTCTGTGCATTTCGGAGAATGTAGTCCTGTTATCCGCTTTACTTCGCTGCGCTCGTGTTCGCTCCTACCAGGTTTAGGTACAATGGTCTGTTTTAACCCGGTTATACAATAAATTCGGCACCTACACAGTTAACCAATTTATACAATTAAACAATTGCCATTATTTGGAAATGAAGGTTTCTGTGCATTTGGGATAGTGTAGTCCTGTTATCCGCTTTACTTCATTGCACTCCGTGCCCGCTCATACCAGGTTTAGGTACAATGGTCTGTTTTAACCCGGTTATACAATAAATCTGGTACTTATACAGTTAACCAATTTATACGATTAAACAGTTAACCATTATTTGGAAATGAAGGTTTCTGTGCATTTCGGAGAATGTAGTCCTGTTATCCGCTTTACTTCGCTACGCTCGTGTTCGCTACTACCAGGTTCAGGTACAATGGTCTGTTTTAACCCAATTAATACAATTAATCAGTTAACCCATAGAAACAATTACCCTAGTCATGTGTTAACGTTATATAAATTTTAACCTAATTTTTTAATTATGACGATCCAACTGAACACCGACAAGAATTTAACCATCCATCAGGAATACGAAGAAAAAATCAACACTCAGTTAAATGAAGGCCTGAGCAGGTTTAGCGATCTGATTACGCGTTTAGAAGTTCATCTTTCTGATGAGAACGGTAGTAAAGATGGTCTGGATGATAAAAGATGTTTGTTAGAGGCCAGAATAACCGGAAAAGATCCTATAGCAGTGACCAACCTGGGTAACACGTACGATTTAGCGATCACAGGCGCCTTAACAAAACTAAAAAGTGCTTTAGAAAAAGTGGCAGGAAAAATGAAAGCACATTAATAGATATAAAATGTCATCCTGACCCTGTCGAAGGACCTCTGAACGTATTTTATGAAGCGTTTCGACAGGCTCAACTTGACAATCATTATTGTAGTTTTTTATAATTTAACTTTTTCTAATTCTTCTATATATCCCAAAAACAGATACAAAGCTTTCTTTCTGTCTTCTGTAACATCAAATTGAAGTTTATGATAAAGGTAATCTTCCAGATCGAAATTTGGCGATTCAGATAATTCCGCCAAAACTTCTTTCCGATGATCTAAACCAAACTTTAAAGCTGCATTAAATTCAGCTTTAAAATCTTCTGAAATCTCTTTATTGGCTACCCAAGCTGCATACATAAAAGGTAGGCCAGTAAGTTTTTTCCATTCCTCGCCCATATCATAAGCGTAGGCAAAATCATCTTTTTTACCAAAAGTCCTGTCGCCAATCAAAACAAAAGCATCTGTTTTTGCGTCTGGATCGGTAGTAAATTCTACCTCCTTTTTCCAATGAAATTTTAGCAATACTTTGGCTAAGTTGTTTGAGGTACGGGAGTGGGCATCCAGCCTTAGCGTTTTAATTTCATTTGCCGGAACTTCACTAAAAATAAATACAGAATTTACGCCGCCATCACTGCCTATACAGTAATCGGCCACAATATTGGCATTTGGAACCAAAGGAATAGCTGCGACAGGCATCAAGCCGATATCTGCCTGACCATTAATCACTTTTGCTGCGCAATCTGAAGGGATATATAAACTTAAATCAATCTTATTAATGATGTCTGAATGTGTTAATCCGTATATAAAAGCTTTTGTATTGGTGTAGGCAACCGCCGATATTTTAATCTTATTCAAGGTGTTATGTTTTGCGCTTCGCGTTTCGCGTTAAGCAAATTATTTAATTACTAAACAATCTTATGTGGTTTGTGTCCTCAGGAGCGATTAACGCACTTCGTTTCATGAAGACACGAACCGGGGCTGTTTATTCTCCGATTACTAAACCGTCTAAATGTACTGCGCTGTTAAATTCGAGCACGGTAAATTTTCCATCCTCAAAACCCATTTTGTACAACACGGTATTCTGATGTGGGAATTCAGTCATTTCGCTCAATGGTTTTCCTAAGAGTAAGCATAAAAAAACACGCATCGCCCGGCCATGCATACAAAGCAATACTGTTTTTTCCTCTGGTCGGGTCATTAAAACCTCCATGGGTTGTTTTAAACGTTCGTAAACATCCTGAACGCTTTCGCCACCTTCAAAATGCGCGGAATAATCTCCATTCTCCCAGCTTTGTAACATCTCACGAAAAGCCTCGCGTGCCTCTTCGGTATTGGGTTTTCCTTCCCAGATACCCCATGCCAGCTCATCTAATCCCGAAAGTTTTTCCCAGGGTAATTTAGCATCGATAAACTTCTGCACCGTTTGCCAGGTTCGTTTGAGATCGGATGTGTAAATTTTATCAAAAGGAACATCCTTGTATTTTTGATAAAAAGCTTCAGCTTGCGCCCTCCCCAAATCATTTAGATCAGAATTTATACCCCTGCCCTGTACTATGCCCTGTCTGTTAAGTTCTGTTTCGCCGTGGCGTATGATGTATATTTCTTTAACCATTAAATGGGATTTTTTGGATTATAAGATTGCAGGATTAACATTTATTATTTTTTGACTTTGCGAAAAGATCTTAAAATCCTATCATCATAACAATCTTAATTTACTACCGGTAATTTATAATATTGCGGTTTCTTTTCTTCCTCAAAAACAACATTTTCGAAATCGGTAACTACATTGTATAGTGTATCGCGTTCAATTGCTTTCCGGCCCACTTGTTTAATCAGATTAACCAGCTCTTTAGTGCTCATCGCCGGATTCTGCTCTTCGGCTCCAGCCATTGAGTAAATTTTAGTCGTATCATCCAAAGTACCGTCAATATCATCAACGCCATAATTTAGGGATAACTGTGCCGTTTCGCGACTGATCATGGCCCAGTAAGCTTTAATATGATCAAAATTGTCTAGATAGATTCGGGCAATTGCATAATTTCTCAAATCTTCGATTACCGAAGATTCAGGCACATTGCTCATCTGGTTATGCTGATTTCTGAATTTTAAAGGAATAAAAGTTTGGAAACCGCCCGTACGATCCTGCAGTTGGCGTAGTTTTTCCATATGGTCAACCCGGTGCCAGTATTTTTCAATATGTCCATAAAGCATGGTTGCGTTACTCCGCATACCTAATTTGTGCCATTCTTCATGGATATCCAGCCATTGCTGACCGGTACATTTGTCTTTGGCAATCTGTTCCCTGATTTCGGGATGAAAAATTTCTGCCCCTCCGCCCGGTATAGATTCCAAGCCGGCTTCTTTCATCAAACGCATACCCGTTGCATAATCAATTTTAGCCTTTTTGAAGATATAATGGTACTCTACAGGGGTTAATGCTTTAACATGTAAATCCGGACGGTGTTGTTTAATAGCGGTGAACAAAGCCGAATAAAAGGCTACATCATATTGAGGAAGTACCCCTCCTACAATGTGTACCTCTGTTACCGGTTCGCCATCATATTTTTTAACAATATCGAGCATTTGCTCCATCGTTAAGGCCCAGCCTTCCTCTTTTTGCTTGATTAAACGGGAATAAGAACAAAATTTGCAGTCGTAAACGCAAAGGTTGGTAGGTTCCAGATGGAAGTTCCGGTTAAAATAGGTTTTATCGCCATGTCTCTGTTCGCGGATAAAGTTGGCCAATACGCCAAGATAACCCAATTCTGCATGTTCGTATAAGTACACACCTTCGTCGAAGGTAATCCGCTCTTTATGAAGAACTTTATGCGCGATGTTTTGTAGTTCAGTTGATAAATTGGTATCAGCTAATATTTTTTCAACTTGCTCAGTTGTATTCATTCCTGATTTATTTTGAACAAAAATACGATAATGAGCCGATTTGAAAATCATTTTCTTGTAACAAACCGTGATTTTTGGATATTGTACCTGATTATTAAACACAGTTGAACACTGATCAACACAGATATTGATTACTTTTTATTGTAAACTTAGCTATAGGCGTTAATATCAGTCACGGAAACACAGAAGTCACGGAGAAATAACTATCAAGCTCGGGGATAAATCCATGTTTCAACACTTGACGGTAGTTTATGTAAGATAAAACCTGGATCTAAGTTCAATGCTAACAAGCTGCTACAAGTGATTCTAAGAAACTTCGGGTAAATCCGTGTCTCCGTGGCAACCCTAAAAGACAGTAAACAAAAAAAGCACCTCTTTTCAGAAGTGCTTTAAGGGTATGTTTTTCGATGTTAAATATTATCTGGCTGCAGGTACAAAAGTTAGAATAATATTTGCAGTTCTGCCACCAAATTCAATTGGTGATTTTAATACCATTTGTGTGCTTGAAAGTTCAGTTAATACCAAACGATAACCTTCAGTTACATTTTTTGCTTTGTCACCCTCGTATATTTTTTTAAACTGGAAGGTTTGATCTTTAGGGGCAGCCGACCAGAAAATAGTCTGCATTACAGCACCACAGGTACTTGATGCAGGTAAGGTATAAGATCCATTACCACTATTGGTTAAATTCCATGTACTTCCCTCAAAACATTTATAAGATTTCTCTCCAAATAAGCCCTGAACAGCACCATCAGGCAAACCTTCCAAAGCTACATTACTCACTACCCATTCGCGAACAACTGTACCTCTGCTACCTGTTACGCCTGCAGTTACTCTTTTTGCAGTATTACAACTTTGTAACATTACTAAGGTAGAACATGCAATTGCGATAGCTATAAATAATCTTTTCATTTTATATGTAATTTAAATTTTGTCAAACTTGTTACATAAATCTTGCCAAAACCGTTACTAACCTTAAATTAGCGCTAAATTATTAAATCCCATACCCATATTACATCGTCCAAAATCAATCATCATGAAACCAGAAACCCTTGCTATTCACGCCGCTAATCTTGTAAAAATCAATACAGGTGATGTTACGCCGCCTATCAATTTATCTACCACATTTTTTCGTGACGAAGATGGTGGCTATCCTGGCGGACACATGTATAGCAGGGTAAGCAATCCAAACCGGTCTGCTTTAGAAAACACTGTAGCTAAACTGGAATATGGCGAAGATGCAGCAGCATTTTCCTCGGGTAATACCTGCGGGTTGGCATTGTTTCAGGCTTTGAAACCCGGTAGTCACATTATTGCACCAGACGATATGTATTGGGGCATTAAAAAACAATTGCTTACGATTTTTAATAATAGCCTGGAATTTGAGTTTATTGACCAGACCAATTTGTCGCTAATAGAATCAAACATCAAGCCCAATACAAAACTAATTTGGATCGAAACACCATCCAATCCACTGTTGAAGGTTACCGATATAGAAGAGATTGCTAAAATAGCTAAGGCTAAAAACATCACCATGGTCTGCGATAGTACATTTGCTTCCCCTATTTTACAAAATCCAATTTTATTAGGAGCAGATATTGTAATGCACAGCAGCACGAAATACCTTGGTGGCCATAGCGATGTGCTTGGAGGAATTTTGGTGACAGCAAAGAAAGATGAGCTGTGGGAGAAAATCAAAAACATACAGCAAACCGGCGGTGCCGTTCCATCACCCTTCGATTGCTTTTTATTAAGCAGAAGCATAAAAACCCTGGCCTACCGCATAAAAGGTCATTGTGAAAACGGAAAGATTATCGCTCATTATTTAAATAAACATCCAAATGTAGAGGCCGTTTTTTATCCCGGACTGGAAGACCATCCGCAACATGGTATTGCAAAAAAACAGATGAAAGATTTTGGTGGCATGATGTCGTTCCTGGTTAAAGGTGGTGTTGAAGCCGCTCATAAAGTAGCGAATAAGGTCCGGTTATTTGCACAGGCGACCAGTTTAGGTGGTGTGGAGAGTTTAATCGAACATCGCTACTCAGTAGAGGGGCCGGATAGCAAAACGCCTAAAAATCTGCTCCGTATTTCCGTTGGACTGGAACATGCAGATGATCTTATTGCCGATTTGGAGCAGGCGTTAAGCTAAAGTTTTCCACAGTCCTATAAGGTTTCTGAAACCTTGTAGGACTAAAAATCTATTTCGGATTACAAACCGTGGTCAGTTTCAAAGAATAGTTTGCCTCCAGTGGCTCATTTGTTTGTGCCAAACGTTGTGATCCCGTATTCGCAGGGCAAGCAATATCTCCTGCGGCATCATAAACCAATTTGTTCCCATTTGCCATCAATTCCTTTGGCACATATACCTGTACTTTGGTAACTGAATAACCTGAAGGAAAATAACGTATGTAATAACCATCAGGATGTTTGGTCCAGATGCCGCTTGGTACATCGCTTCTTGGTGGGGCCATACCCGCCACAATCGCATATTTTTCCATATCAGCATAAGTGTAATTTCCGGAAGCTACCAGCTGTCTGATATTGTTTTCTGCCTCAAAAACTGCTTTTACACCCGCTGGCAACTGGTCTTTAGCCTTTTCCATTACATCAAAAGGCAACACACCCAGGGCGCCTCCCTCCAATTGTGTAATCTGACTCGGGGTTAATAATTTTACAGCGGTTAATTTTACCTGTCCGTTAAAATCAGCAAATTTTGTTCTGGCAATAATGGTCCACAGCAGCGCCTGGATGTCATGTTGATCCACCTCAGGATGTTTTTCTGCGCTTTTCAATATCGCAACCACTATTTATTCCTTAGAACCTAGTACAGGAGCAAACATATAACCATCGCCTTTTGACGGCGCAAATGTTCCGGCCTTCAAACAATAACTTTTGTTGGTCATCTCATAAAGCCCCTCACAAAGTACAAAACCGCCCTCTGGATTTTTAGGTAGTAAATACAATGGTTGTGCCTTTAAATTTAACGAAGTAATAAAGTCGGGCATTTTTTCTCCTTCCCTGTTTACATCTTCGAAACTGGTGGTTATGGCAGCGGGCTGTTTCAGAAACCTGTCTACCCCTAAGGCTTTGGCACCCTGGGCAGTTCCGATTTTTAATAATTTATCTTTTAAACCTCCAAATTGGGCATTGGTGGTGCTGACAAACATCACCGTGAATAGCAGGCTTAAACCTAAAACACTTTTGTTTTTCATGATAATCATATTTAGATAGGTAGCGCAAACTTAGCATATTAAGTGCTAATTTCACATCGAAAGTTCGATTTTAGCAGCGCAACATAAAATTAAACAACTAGTTATCAGTTATTTATTTAAAAATCAAAATTTTATTTTGTGTATTAAAAATTTATCCTGACATTTGAAATATTATTTGGCGGAAAGTTAAATAAAAGTCAATCTTCACAGGTTGATTTATAAAGAAGTGGCGAGAGACTGGCTCGATGACCCACTGGCAACCCTCAGAAAGAGAAGGTGCCAATTCCTGACCAGATAACATGGTGTTATTTGGTGATATAAATTATAACTGATGAAAACATTAAATCTTCGATCGCTAAGCGAATCCAATGCAGACCTTAAAAAGGTAAGACAAGTTCCTATTTCTGTTACTTGCAGTTATATGCCTGCTATGGCTTGTATGTGCTGTTGCATACAGTAATTTAAAAATCTTCCTTTTTTGTTTCCCTCAAACTGGAAGGTCCCGGATAACGGGATACGCCCTTTTAAGCTTTAGGACTACCCTAAGCCATTTATCTCATCAATTCATAAATTAAAACAGAAATTATGTCAACATCATATAAATTTGAAACTTTACAATTACACGCTGGTCAGGAAATAGATCCAACAACAGGTTCAAGAGCCGTCCCCATTTACCAAACAACGTCTTACGGGTTCAATAGTGCTGAACATGGTGCCAATTTATTTGCTCTAAAGGAGTTTGGTAATATCTACACCAGGATCATGAATCCAACCAACGATGTTTTTGAAAAACGTATTGCCGCTTTGGAAGGTGGCGTTGCTGCTCTGGCCGTGGCCTCAGGGCAAGCTGCACAATTCATCGCTTTGAATAATATACTGGAGGCTGGTGATAGTATTGTTTCTTCTTCTCACATTTATGGCGGAACATATAACCAGTTTAAAGTGGCTTTTAAACGTTTAGGTATCCATGTAGATTTTGCCAATTTGGATGTGCCTGAGGAATTTGAAGCTAAAATTACCGACAAAACGAAAGCCATTTACCTGGAAACCATCGGCAATCCAGCCTTTAGTGTACCTGATTTTGGGAAGATTGCCGCTATTGCCAAAAAATATGATCTTCCTTTGGTGGTTGATAATACTTTTGGTGCAGGAGGTTATTTGTTTAAGCCATTAGAACATGGAGCAAACATCGTGGTCGAATCTGCAACTAAATGGATCGGTGGTCATGGAACAAGCATCGGCGGCGTAATTGTCGACGGCGGAAACTACAACTGGGGTAACGGGAAATTCCCGCAGTTCTCCGAGCCTTCAGCAGGTTACCATGGTTTGGTTTTTAGTGATGTTTTTGGCATTGGCGGGCCGTTCGGTAATATTCAGTTTATCATCCGTGCCCGTGTAGAAGGATTAAGAGATCTTGGGCCTGCCCTATCGCCTTTTAATTCTTTTCTTTTGTTGCAAGGACTGGAAACGCTATCGCTCCGCGTACAACGCCATGTTGATAATGCCCTTGAACTGGCCACCTGGTTAGAAAACCATCCGCTGGTTAAAGAAGTACAATATCCCGGATTAGCAAGTAGCAAATACAACAATCTTGCGAAAAAATATTTAAGCAATGGTTTTGGAGCCGTACTGTCTTTTGAACTAAACGGAAGCAAGGAAAATGCCACGCAGGTTATTGATCATTTGAAATTGGTTTCGCACCTAGCCAACGTGGGCGATGCCAAAACGCTGATCATCCAGCCATCGGCCACCACACACCAGCAATTGAGTGAAGAAGAACAACTGGCCGCGGGCGTAAAACCAAACGCCTTAAGGGTCTCAGTTGGTATTGAGCATATCGATGATATTAAAGCTGATTTCGAACAGGCATTTGCAGCCATTAACGCACAAGTTTCTACCGAGAGTTTATTAGCTTAAGCACATTTACCTTCCGATACAACAAAACAATGAGTACAGCATCAATATATAATCATCATAAACAGTTTAAATTAGAAAACGGAAAAAAAATCCGTAACCTGCAGGTTGCTTATCAAACTTATGGGAAACTAAATGCGGCTAAAGATAACGTAATCTGGGTTTGCCATGCACTTACTGCCAATGCAGATGTTTTTGAATGGTGGGAAGGTTTGTTCGGGCAAAATGCTTTGTTCAATCCTGCGGAACACTATATTGTCTGCGCCAATGTTTTAGGCTCTCATTATGGCAGCACTAGCCCCTTGAGTACAAATCCGGTAACAGGCCTGCCATATTACCTGTCTTTTCCACAGTTTACCATTCGCGATTTGGTATCAGCACACCAGTTATTGGCTTCGCATTTAGGCGTAGACTATATCAAGTTGTTAATAGGTGGTTCTTTGGGCGGACAACAAGCAGTTGAATGGAGTATTTCAGACCCGAATAAAATTGAAAACCTGATTTTAATTGCCACTAATGCAGCACATTCTCCCTGGGGTATCGCTTTTAACGAAAGCCAGCGTTTGGCCATTACTACCGATAGAACTTTTTACGCTAACCAACCAAACGGTGGTAGCAAAGGTTTAAAAACTGCCCGTAGCATTGCGCTTTTAAGCTATAGAACCTACGATGCTTATGGCAGTACACAGGTAGAAAGTGTTAACGATAAAACTGACAACTTCAGGTCGTCTTCTTATCAGAATTATCAGGGCGAAAAACTGATCAACCGCTTTAATGCTTACAGTTATTATTATTTAACTAAAGCAATGGACAGCCATAATGTTGGCCGTAACCGCAAAAGTATTGGCGATGCCTTAAAATTAATTAAGGCGAACACCCTGGTCATCGGAATAGAAAATGATGTGTTGTTCCCGCTTTCGGAGCAAAAATACCTGGCCGACCATATTTCCGGGGCAGAATTTATTGCTTTACACTCAGATTACGGACATGATGGTTTTTTAATCGAAACCAATGCATTGACCAATGTAATCGGAAACTTTATGAAAGAAAGCCGTAACAAGAAAATAATCAAACTACAGCATACGGGTTAGAAAGGTAGAGGGTTGAGGGTATAAAGGTAGAAGGTAAGAAAACTGGATACCGGAATAAAATTTAAAAAAAATTACAAAAATAAGAACAGTTATATCGGTGTAACCGACCTATCTGTGTAATCATAAAAACAATAATGAGTAAGAATTTAAAAATCGGTTTATTTGGTTTCGGTGTAGTAGGACAAGGTTTATTGGATATTATCCAAAGCCAGAACTTAAACCTGGAGATCATTAAAATTGCGATAAAAGATCCGAGGAAGAAGCGTACCCTTAATCAAGATCTGTTTACTACTGATCGTAACGAGATATTGAATAATACGGAAATCAATACCATTGTAGAATTGATCAATGATGCCGACGCAGCCTATGAGATTGTAACGGCCGCATTAAAGAACGGTAAAAATGTAGTTTCTGCCAATAAAAAAATGATTGCCATACACTTAAAAGAGCTGGTTGATTTACAACAAAAGCACGGCACTTCGCTATTGTATGAAGGTGCAGTTTGTGGCAGTATTCCGATTATCAGGAATTTAGAAGAGTACTACGATAATGAATTGTTTCATGCTTTGAGCGGAATTTTTAATGGCTCATCTAATTATATCCTTTCCAAGATATTTAATGAGAACCAAAGTTACGATTCGGCGTTAAAAGAAGCACAGGATTTAGGTTTTGCGGAAACTGATCCGATCTTAGACGTGGGCGGCTACGATCCAAAATACAAACTCGCGATTGCTACAGCGCATGCTTACGGTTTATTTGTTAATCCCAATGCTATTTTAAATATTGGTATACAGAACCTATCCAACAATGACATTAAATATGCCCGCGAAAAAAACTTTAAGATTAAATTAGTTCCTACAGCGCGTAAAGTAAACACAAAAGATATTGTGACTTATGTACTACCTAAACTCGTAGCTAAAGATGATTTTCTGTACAATGTAGAAAATGAATACAATGCAGTTGCCGTTCAGGCGGCTTTTGCAGATAAACAATTTTTCTACGGTAAAGGTGCGGGCGGCCACCCTACTGGTGCTGCCGTGCTTTCTGATATTGCTGCCTTAAGGTACGATTACCGTTATGAATACAAAAAATATCATTCAGAAAATGGCGTAAAACATACAGAAGAGATTCTTTTGGAAATTTATTTACGTTATGCAGATGAAGACCTGATTACGCTGTTGGAGTTTGATAACATTAGCGAGCGCTATGCGGCCAGCAGTTACAAATATGTGGTAGGTACGCTTAAGCTGGAAAGTTTGATTAGAAACCGTGATTTGCTTTTAGATCAATCTGTTTTTGTGGCCTATACGGGCAGACAGATTTATAAACAGGAGCAATTGAGCGAAAATGTTTTTGCTGCCGAACTGGCCAGCCTCTAACTTATTTTTTTAAGGTTAATTTTTTTATTTGTTTTGTTGTTAAGTACAAAGGTCGGAGCGAGTCCGGCCTTTTGCATTAGTTAAAATTATCCAAAATACGCTGCCGGTCTTCATTTTCCTTATCATTTTTATGGTAAAGTTCAATAAAAACGATCTTTTTTTCTTCTAGGAAATAAGCATAAATTAATCTTAAACCTGAGTTTACTCCACGGCCTTTTAAACTATCGCAGGTAATTTTTTTAACTTTAATGACACATGTCGTTATGCCTAAATTATCAATACGGAAACTAAAAGGATTACGTTCATCTGGCTTAACCCTTAAAATCACTTTCACATCTTCCAAATCAGATTGCAAACTGCGGTATCGCTTCAAAAGTTTTTTGAAATCCTTATTAAATTCGTCTATTGATTCAAAAAGCATCATTAATCATTTTCTTCTTCATCGTAAACGCGAACGGAATAAGGCAGTTCTCTATAGAAAGCTAAATTATAGCTTATATCCTTACCTTCTTCGGTAACCTCCCAGGGCAAATCTTTATGTGAGTAATCGCTTATGGCTGTGGCAGACCAATCGCTCATCTGTTCAATTACTTTATCTATAACATCCTTCTCACTAGCCTTAAGTACAGTTAAATCGGCTTTTTCAAGTGGCAGGTAGCGCTTTTGCGGATAACCTTTAAATTCTGTCTTAATCCTTTGAAGCTGATTGGCATCTATCATCTGATTAATAATGGCATCTAACTTTTGGGGAACAGGGCCATACGGCAATTTTTTGTACTTCGCTCCTGTTAAGTGCTCTTCATACAACTCGTAATAATTAAAATCAGAAAAATACAGGAGTTTATACAGTACAGTTTCACCAACATTAGGTTTACCGGCGCAACGCTCTAGAATATAAAGCAAAACATTTTTAAACTTGTTTACATTTAAGGTTGGTACAGAAATGCGCTCTTCTGTAATCTCAGCTGCTGAGTGATCCGATGGCTGCAGACTTTGATTAGCCAGAAAATCTTTAGTCATAAAATCATCAAGGGAAAAACCTAGCGTTATGGAAAGTTTTTGCATTTCACTTAGGCTTACACTTCGATTTCCCAACTCGATCTGTGTTAAAGACGGCCTTGAAATGGCAATACTTTTTGCCAAATCTTCTTGGGAGAGACCTTTTTTCGAACGAAGGGTAGCTATTCTTTCCCCTATTTCTTTTTTTGATATTTCATATGCCATAATTCAAAGATACAACATGTTTCATAATAAAACAATAAGGCGATTGATTTTAAAACAAAACGACAATATTTCTCTTTAATTTTGGAACTGCTAATTGCAAATATCTATTGTTTTATTCTCACGTATTTTTCGATTATCACCCGATCTACCCCTGCTGCTTCGACCTTTTCAACTCCTTTTTGGATCAGGGTATCTTGATGGATGTCTAGTTTGAAATTAAACTTTTTGCCTTCCCAGTTTTTATTTTTGTAGTACTCCAGATGTTCAGTATAATCACTGCCCTTCAAAACGAAAGTCCCTCCTCCTGCATCAAAGCTAGCAGTATCTTTCGGATCAAGGCTATGCCTTAGAAAAGCAAAATGGCTTTTATTAAATAACTTGATCATTTTTAGTTTTCCGGAATAATCAGTCGTTTCGCTTTTTCCTTTATCAATAGTTGTGGCTGAAACCAGTTGCCAGGTGCCTTGAATATCAAGAACTGAATCTTTTTTGTTTCCATCTTTGCGCTTACAAGCAAATAAGGAGAAAAGGAAAAGTAATATTAAGGTATATTTCATTAATCAAATGGTTTAGGTAATTAAAAAATTTATCCTCTCCCGGCCATCTTAATCAGTTTTTGAGCTAGATCTTTCCCTAAATAACGATCGATAACCGTGTGTACAATATACAATATAGGCGTCATCAAGATAGCAACAACAAATTTATAGGTATAGTTAACCAAGCCAATTGCAGCAACCATTTTCCAGCTATAATGGTATTGTGGATTTAAATAAAATGCAATAAAAATCACCACAAAACTATCGATCAGTTGAGAAACCAATGTGGAGCCGGTTGCACGCAGCCATAAAGCACGTTCACCTGTAATTTTTTTAATTCGGTGGAAAATGAGCACGTCTGCCATCTGTCCGATAATAAAAGCCGTAATGGAACCTGCAATAATCCACATGCCTTGCCCAAAAATCCCTGCAAAGGCATTATTCATATTAAGGTCTTCTCCATTGATGTTCTGATGTACCCAAAAATCTGCGGCACTTAAGTGCATTGATCCCCAAACCACCAGAAAAGCAAACGCAATTAAAATGGAAGTAAGGATAGATAAGAAACGAACCTGTTTTACACCAAAATATTCGTTGATGATATCTGTCATAATGAAAATAATGGGCCAGGTTAAAACCCCTGCCGACATCACGAAAGACAGGTTTGGAACGCCCAGCAAATTAATATTGAACTTTTTAAAGCCCAATGTTTCCTCAACGCTGAATAGTTTAACCCCAATAAATTCTGATAATATAGCATTTGCTACAAAAAAACTACCCAGAACGAGTAGCAAACGGCTTTCTTTCGTCTTAAAAGTCATAGGCAATAAATCTAAAAATAATCTGGCGAATTATCGAAGAGATTGGTTCATTTTAACAATTGGCACGTAATAATCATCCTGCCTTTTGATTGCGGCCCACAATTTTACAATCGTTCAACCTGTAGATTAGGTTAACAAAATTAATCTCCCAATCTTTGCGCCTCGGAAAATAATCAGATCAATGGCTAAAAAACAACACTTTTTATTAATCCTTATTTTAGGCTCGCTGGCTGCCCTCGGTCCTTTTTCTATTGATATGTATCTGCCTGGCTTTGTTGATATTGCAAAGGATTTAAAAAGTACAGAATCCACCGTAGCACTTTCTTTATCCAGTTTTTTTATTGGGATTTCAGCTGGTCAGTTATTGTATGGCCCGCTTTTAGATAAATTCGGCAGGAAAAAACCGCTATACTTTGGTTTGGCGCTTTATATTTTTGCTTCTTTTTTATGTTTAGCCGTAACTGATGTAAACCAATTGATTGTGCTGCGTTTTGTGCAGGCCATCGGAAGCTGTGCTACCGCTGTAGCCTCGGTTGCAATGGTTAGGGATCTGTTTTCGGTAGATGAAAGCCCAAAAGTATTTGCTTCACTGATGTTAGTAATTGCCGTTTCGCCTATGCTGGCTCCAACCGCAGGCGGATACCTGATCTCTGCGTTAGGCTGGAAATATGTGTTTGTATTTTTAGGGTTAATGGCCATCTTCATGCTACTGGCCTCCGTTTTTAAACTGCCGGAGAGTTATACACCAGATCCTGACTATTCTTTAAAACCTAAACCCATTTTAACCAATTTCCTTACGGTTTTAAAAGAACCACAGTTTTATACCTATGCGTTAATTAGTTCAATCACCTTTTCAGGTTTATTTGCTTATGTATCTTCATCCCCTACCGTATTTATGAAAATATATGAAGTAAGTAAAACCGGTTACGGCTGGATTTTCGCCTTGCTGTCGGTAGCGTTTATCGGTTCGAGTCAGGTAAATAGTCTGATATTAAAATGGTTTACCAGCAAAAAAATAGTCACTTATGCACTTATTGCTCAATGTATCGTCAGTTTAGTATTTTTGATCTTTGCCTTAAATAACTGGCTGGACTTATACACTACCATTGGTTTTATCGCCTTATTTTTAGCCTGCCTGGGATTAATTAATCCTAATGCAGCTGCTTTATCGCTCGCTCCGTTTTCTAAAAATGCAGGCAGTGCATCGGCCTTAATGGGCGCTTTGCAGATGGGACTGGGTGCCCTGGCTTCAGTAATGGTAAGTTTGTTTAGCGAACACTCGGTGGTGCCGATGCCATTGGTTATGACAGCCGCTGCCTTTATAGCTTTAGGCTGTCTGCTAATCGGCAGAAGGTTTATTACTTCCGAAGTGGAAGCCTCTTCAGATGCTGCCACAGTAGCGCACTAATCTTTTCCTGTAAATTTCATAGCTATAATGATTCCATGGCTTGGAGTAAAACTTACCAAAACAAGTATTTAGTTTCTAAATAGTTATACAAGCGCGTGATGATTTTCAGCGAAATCCGTATGCAATAATTGCAACAACCTATCATGGGCTTTTGCCATAGGCTCTCAAGTGTTAAACTTTTTTTTTCTATTTTCGCTTATAAGATGCTTCATATACAATCTAAACTTCCCGGGGTAAACACCACCATTTTTTCGGTGATGAGTAAACTTGCTGCTGAATATAATGCCATTAATCTTTCTCAGGGCTTCCCTGATTATGCATGTGATCCAAAACTAATTGAATTGGTCAATAAAGCCATGAAAGATGGTTTCAATCAATATGCACCCATGCCTGGTTCTATTTTTTTAAAAGAAACCATTGCAGAGAAAGTTGAAAAGCTATATAACATCAGGTATAATCCTGATACGGAAATTACCGTCACCGCAGGTGGAACACAGGCTATTTTTACTGCACTGGCATCCATTATTAATGCTGGTGATGAAGTGATTATTTTTGAGCCGGCTTACGATAGTTATGCACCTACTGTGAAACTGCTTGGAGGACTGGTAAAAACTTATGAACTGGCTCCGCCTGATTATGGCATTGACTGGGATATGGTTAAGAAGTTATTTACGGTAAAAACCAGGATGATCATCTTAAATACCCCACAGAATCCTACGGGCAGCATTCTATCCTCAGACGATATGAAATCGCTTATAAAACTCGTGAGCGGTACTGACATTGTGATTTTAAGCGATGAAGTTTACGAGCACCTCATTTATGACGGGCAAACGCATCAGAGTGTAATGTCTTATCCCGAATTGAGGCAAAGAAGCTTTGTTGTGGCCTCTTTCGGTAAGCTCTTACATGCTACAGGGTGGAAACTGGGTTATTGCCTTGCGCCAGAGGATTTGACCAAAGAATTCAGGAAGGTACACCAATTTAATGTTTTCAGCGTTAATAGTCCCATGCAGCAGGCCATCGCCGAATACATTAAAGAACCCAAAAATTACACCGAAATTGGCAGTTTCTTTCAATTGAAACGGGATTATTTCAGAAATCTCCTGGCCGAAAGCCGCTTTAAACTTCTGCCTTGTAATGGTTCGTATTTTCAATGTGCAAGTTATAGCAGTATCAGTGATGAAAAAGATACCGATTTTAGCATCAGGTTGGTGAAAGAGTTTGGAGTGGCCACCATTCCGGTTTCTGCATTCTACCAAAAGGCAACTGACCATAAAATTATCAGGTTCTGCTTTGCCAAAGAAAATGATACCCTCGCAAAGGCAGCCGAGAAATTAAAAAACGTTTAACCAGACCAACCGATATACCATGGAAGCACCTGTTTATACCCAAGTAGAAAATCTGAAAGTAACTGTTTTTCAGGCTTATCTTTTCTGGGAGAACATTGATAAAAATCTTCTCAATCTGGCACTTCGACTGTCAATGGGTGTGAGGGAGAAAACCGATATTATTATTTTACCTGAAATGTTCAATACCGGTTTTAGTATGAATTCTGAAGCGTTAGCCGAAGAAATGGGTGGAAAAACGATGCAATGGATGCAGAAAATGGCACATCAGTACAATTGTGTGGTTACAGGTAGCCTGATTATAAAAGAAAACAACCAATATTACAACCGCCTGATCTGGATGGAGCCAGGTGGCAGACACCAGCATTACGATAAACGCCATCTGTTTGGCATGGGCAATGAAGACCAGCACTTTAGTCCTGGTAAGGACAAACTCATTGTTGAGCTCAAAGGCTGGAGGATCAGACTGGCGATATGTTATGATTTACGCTTTCCGGTTTGGCTACGTAATGTAGACGAAGAATATGATATTTTGCTCCTGGTAGCCAGCTGGCCTGATAAACGATCGGCACACTGGAAAGCCCTGATCCCCGCCAGAGCTATCGAAAACCAAAGTTATGTAATTGCCGTAAACCGTGTTGGGCATGATGGAAACCAAATTTACCATAGCGGATTATCAATGTGTCTGGATCCATACGGCAACACCGTTTATTATAAACCCGAAGATGAAGATTTATATACTTTCAGTATCAATTACGAAGAGCTGGTTAAAATCAGGAGGCAGTTTCCGTTTTTAAAAGATGCCGATCGATTTACCATTGAATAGCAATAATCAATGATCGAACCGCTATCTTTACACCATAGTAAAACGATTAATCATTATTTCGCAATTTTCAAACAACCCCAACCAATATTTCAATTAAACCGTTAACCAAACCACACCAATGTTTAACCGCCGTAAATTTATAAAGGCATCTGCCCTGTCAGCCGGACTGATGGCTATTGATCAAAGTAGTATTGTCCAGGCTTTTCCAAAGAAATCATCAAAAGCAGGAAATATTCCGATCGTAATTTCCACCTGGGATTTTGGTATTGCAGCAAATGCTGATGCCTGGAAAGTTTTATCGTCTGGCGGTCGCGCTTTAGATGCTGTAGAACAGGGCGTTTGGGTGCCGGAAGCCGATGAAAAAAATCAATCTGTAGGTTATGGCGGTTTGCCCGACCGTGATGGTCATGTTACGCTTGATGCCTGTATTATGGACGAATTGGGTAACTGTGGTGCTGTTTTGGCACTTGAGCATATTAAACATCCTATCTCGGTAGCACGTAAAGTGATGGAGAAAACACCACATGTGATGTTGGCTGGCGATGGTGCATTACAGTTTGCATTGGAACAGGGTTTCAAAAAAGAGAACCTGTTTACGCCTGCCAGCGAAAAAGCATGGAAAGAATGGCTGAAAACGGCGAAATATGCGCCGGTAATGAATATCGAAAATAAACTTTACGAAAAAGCAGCGCCGCAAAAATTGCCAGGGAATCAATACAATCACGATACCATTGGGATGTTGGCTATTGATGCGAAAGGTAATATTTCTGGTGCCTGTACCACCAGTGGCATGGCTTATAAATTACATGGTAGGATTGGCGATAGTCCGATTATTGGCGCTGGCCTTTATGTAGACAATGAGGTTGGCGGTGCAACCTCAACGGGTGTGGGCGAAGAAGTGGTACGGAATGTAGGTTCCTTCCTGGTGGTAGAGCTGATGCGCCAGGGTTATAGTCCGGAGGCCGCCTGCAAGGAGGCAGTGATGCGCATTATCAAAAAGAAGCCCGAAACAGCCAAGAATATTCAGGTTGGGTTTTTAGCCATCAACAAAAAAGGCGAATATGGCGCTTATGCCATCCAACAAGGTTTTAGTTATGCGGTCTGCAATGCGGAAAAACAGGATCTTTTAATCAAAGGCAAAAGTTATTATTAAGCTGAGTTCAAATATTTATCTGATTTTAATTTTTAATGGAGACTTGATTTGCAGTATCCTTACTTTTAAATAGACCCTTAAATAAACTTCCGGGTGACGATAAGAACCTTTCCCGAATCCAAATACCATGAATAAAGAAGTAATTCCATGCTTAGAGGTATGTGCCAATTCTTACCGATCGGCATTGGCTGCCCAAAATGGTGGTGCAAAAAGAGTTGAATTTTGTGATAACCTGGCGGAAGGTGGAACTACCCCAAGTTATGGTCAGCTGGCACTAGCCAAGAAAAACCTGTCTATCGAAATCTGGCCGATTATCCGTCCCCGCGGAGGAGATTTTTTATATTCCGAAATGGAATTCGAAATCATGAAAGAAGATATAGAAATCTGTAAATCATTAAATTGTGAAGGTGTGGTTATCGGGATACTTAAAGCTGATGGAACAATTGATAAGGAAAGGTGTGCTGAACTTATTGAGTTGGCTAAACCTATGGGTGTAGCTTTCCACCGGGCATTTGATATGAGTAACGATATGGATCAGGCGCTGGAGGATCTGATCTCACTCCAGATCAAAAGGGTGCTTACCTCCGGAGGTGCTTCTTCAGCAATACTGGGCGCGGAAAAAATAGCGCAGCTGGTAAAAAGGGCAAACGGGCAGATTACCATTATGCCTGGTGCGGGAATCAATGAAAACAATATCAAAACCCTTATTGACCAAACCGGAGCCACACAATTCCACGCCACTGCCAAGGCATTTGTTTCCAGTAAAATGGAATTCAGAAACACAGAAACCAAAATGGGCAGTATTGAAGACGAATATCGCTATGAACTCACTTCAGAAAACAAAGTGAAAGCGTTAGTTGACGTTATTAACAACGCGTTTAATTTAAAAGAAAACATACCTGGCAAATAGAATATCTTAATCATAGTGATCTCTACATCAGACATCGCTTCATCGTTCATCATACTATAACGGGAAATGTTATTGCATGGAAATTCGAAACGATCCCGCTTTAATCACCACTTCCAGGAACATAGTGTAACCCAGGTGTAAGGTAGTGAAGCAAAATCACCCTCGAATAGCGGTAGTTAATTGGCGACAGCAATAACACACCTGATAATATCAGCCCAACATAGTACCATAGGTTATCATATACCAAATCCAATCCTAAGATATACGATGCCACGCCGATAGTAATAATTTCAGCAACATTCATGGCATAACTCACAAACATGGCTACATAGAAAAATCCTGGTTCGCGCTCAAATTTCAGATTACAATGCGGACAGTGAACATTTGTTTTTTGCAACGTGAACGAATAAGCATTTCCTGTAAAAATATCTCCTTTGCGGCACCTCGGACACTTACATTGCAAAAAAGCCTGGAATTTCGATAACTCAGCCATAATCTCCTGATTTGATAGTACAAAGATAAGCCTTAGATTATTCAGTAATTTATGATCTAAGTCATGTTTTAAGCATTAGCTTAATGTTTCAACGGGTTATTGTTTATTTTGTTGACTATATACCTATTGATCAGGAAGGTAGAGCAAGCCAAATGTTGCTAAACTTTAACAATTTTTCCTTTTACCGTTTTGATCAGGCCCTTTTCGGCCAATAGTTTCGTTCCCCTGATCACCGTTTCTACCCGTAAACCAGTCATGTCAGCTAATTCCTGTCTTGTTACTTTTAAACTTTCGCCTACGTTCATGTCATTGAGGAGGTAATTGATGATGGTTAACAGGCGATGATCAGCCTTTTCGCTTGCCAGCTCTTCCAGCATCATCGATTTATAAAATAACCGTTTACTTAGCGTACGGATCAGCTCCATGCTAAAATCAGGCTCGTTTTTAATTAATTCGAAAAAATCTCCCTTATTTACCGCAATAAGCTGTGAGTCTTTATTGGCAATGGTAAAAGCTAAGTAAGGCCGATCGATTAACAAGGCTGGCTCACCAAAATATTGCCCGGCTTTAAAAACGCCCTGAATAAATTCCTTTCCTTCATCACTCACCGTAACCATGCGCACCTCACCCGATTTAATAAAATACACAAAGCGGGGCTGCATGCCGGGTTCGTAAATCACCGAATCTTTGGGATAATTTTTGAGTTTCAGACCTTTATCAATCAGTTTTTGAATGTTCATTGGTTCGCGGGCTTTGACGAAATAGTATGTATCTATATCATTTTAAAATACCGACTTAGGAATACGTCGTAAAAACCACATATACATAAACACAACGGTACTATTTAAAGATTCTTCATTGCATCCGGCATGACAAAGCTAAAGAAAACTATCCCAGCGTTTCTTTCATTAAACGGGTATAAAACTCTTTCAGGGTAATGCCCATTGCAGCTACCTGCTGTGGTATAAAACTCGTTGCTGTTTGTCCGGGAATGGTATTGATTTCGATAAAATAAAATTTACCGGATCCTTCTTCTAGAAAGTAATCAATGCGCACCACGCCCCTACAGTTCAACCTCCGATACACATCTTTTACCACCTGCTGCACACGGCTCAACTCTTCAGCATTCATTCTGCCTGGCGTAATTTCTTCCGTTGCACCTGGGGTATATTTGGCTTCAAAATCGAAAAACTCATTCTGCGGAATCACTTCCGTTGCAGGTAAAACAATCACTTTGCGTTCTGAACCAAAAATGCCGACCGAGAACTCCCTGCCGCTCACAAATTCCTCAATTAAAATTTGGTTATCCTCTTTAAAGGCTTTTTCAATGGCCTCTTCCAGATCATCAGCATGTTTTACCTTACTCATTCCAATGCTGCTGCCCCCGCTATTGGGTTTAACGAAATAAGGCAAGCGTAAATCCCGCTTAATCTGAACTAAATTATGGTTTCCACCTTTAAATATCTGAACAGATTTTGCAGTGAACAGGTTTTCAATGCCATTTACAATAGCTTTGGTATAACCTTTATTCATAGTAATGGACGAAGTTAATGCATCACAGGTGGTATACGGAATGCCCAGCATATCAAAATAGCCCTGTAATTTTCCATCCTCACCGGGAGAACCATGTATGGCAATAAAAACGCCGTCAAATTTAATTTTTCTTCCGTCCAGCGTTAAGGAGAAATCATTTTTATCAATTTCAATTTTAACAGAATCGGCAGGCTCATAAAACCAGCCTTTCTCGTTTAGCATAATCTTATACACATCGTATAAATTTGGATCGATATGCTGAGCAATGGTGGCTGCGCTTTTTACTGAAACAACCCATTCGCCTGTGGTACCGCCTGTTAACAATGCTATCGTTTTCTTCATGTTAAAAATCCTTTTATAAATAGAAATTGAATATAAATATATCCTCAAAAATATAAATATCTTTGTGCTTTAGTATGCCTGGATGAGAATTATTGAAAGCGTGCGTGATTGAATGATTGAGTGAAGAAATAGATTCGATCATCCCATCCATCATTTAAAATAGTTACATTTGAGCTTGTACGCATAACCCAAATTAAGATTCATGTCTAAATTTATAGAGTATTTAAAAACCAAATCGTTTAGAAACAACATTTTAGCCGCTATAGTAACCGTTATAGTTCTTTTATTGATTGCTTTTTTTAGTTTAAGATATTATACCAAACACGGCCAGGGCCTTAATGTACCGATGGTAAAAGGTTTGTCTTTCGAACAGGCTGTGAAGAAACTGGAAGATGCCGGGCTAAAATATGAAGTAGATTCTGTTTTTATCATGGATCAGCCTCCTGGCATAGTGATTGATCAGGATCCTGACCCCAATACTTTCGTTAAAGATAACCGAACCATTTATTTAACCATTAACGCGGGCAAAACACCGAATACAAAATTCCCTGATATTGCGTTTAAAACACTAAGAGAAGCACAGGCGATTATAGAGAGTTCGAGATTAAAACTTGGCGATACTACCTATAAACCAGATGTAAGCCGTGATGTCGTATTGGAAGCTTCTTTTGGCGGCCAACCAATCACAGCGGGACAAATGGTGCCTGTTGGCTCAAGGATTAACCTGGTATTGGGTGATGGACGTGGAAACGAAGAAGTAGATATTCCGCAACTGATGGGCCTAACCATTGATGAAGCTAAATTTAGCCTGAGGGGATCGAACCTAAGTTTAGGCAATATCCTGTACGATGGGCCGATTACCGATAGTGCTGCAGCTATTATTGTTAAACAAGACCCGATGCTGCTTGATTCGGTAACCAAAGTGCCTATAGGCACCAGAATTAATATTACGCTATCTAACAAACAACCATAAACACGTATCTTAATTACAGATGACTGAAGTAGAAAAAAAAAATATGAGTACAGGCAAAAAAGCAGCGATCGTGATTGCGCTTATAGTTGTCTTAATTGCCGGTTACTTTACATTGAATATTTACAGGCTTTACTTTGCCCCTAACGTTACCGAAAATCAAAAATATTTATACATCAAAACCGGAAGCAATTACGATGATCTGGTTTCGGAAATCAAAAAGAAAGATCTCTTAAATAGCGTTTCTTCTTTTACAGCTGCCGCGCGGAAAATGAATTTAGCCACAAGCGTTAAACCAGGCCGTTACCGACTGAAAAAAGGTATGACCAACCGGACTTTAATTAACATGATCAAAGCTGGAAACCAGGATCCTGTTAAATTGAAATTCCAAAACATCCGTAAAAAAGAAAACTTTGCTGCCTACCTGGCCAACAATCTGGAAGCTGATTCGCTAAGTTTTATCAAAGTACTGGATTCTGCAGCGCTGATCAGCAAGTATGGCTTTAACCAGGATAATGTGTATGCCATGTTCATTCCGAACACTTATGAAATGTACTGGAATGTTTCGCCGGTCGATTTTTTTGAGCGCATGCACAAGGAATATGAAAAATTCTGGACAGCAGACCGCAAACAAAAAGCTGCAAGCTTAAACCTTACACCTGCGCAGGTGTATACGTTGGCTTCAATCGTTGATGCAGAGGCACTTTACGATAAGGAAATGCCGATTATAGCGGGTTTGTATTTAAACCGCTTAAATAAAGGCATATTGCTTCAGGCAGATCCGACAGTGATTTTTGCCAATAACGATTTTACAGTGAAAAGAGTAACCGGAAAATTATTGCAGGTACAATCGCTTTATAACACATATAAATATGCGGGTTTACCTCCAGGACCGATTATGATGCCGAGCATAAACGCCATTGATGCTGTACTGAACCGCGACAACAACAATTACATTTACATGTGTGCCAAGGAAGATTTCTCGGGTTACCATAACTTTGCCGAAACCAAAGCAGAACATGAGGTTAATGCAAGGAAATACCGCGAGGCCTTAAACAAAAGAAATATATTTAAATAATGTTCAGTCACAGTACAAAAATCAGGGTTCGTTATGGCGAAACCGACCAGATGGGTTATATGTATTATGGCAATTATGCCCAGTACTACGAAGTAGGCCGGGTAGAAATGTTGCGCAGTTTAGGCATGAGCTATAGCTCAATGGAAGCTGCCGGCATTATGATGCCTGTGTTGGAACTAAAGTGCAAATACATTAAACCTGCCCTTTACGATCAGGAAATTACTGTAAAAACCATCATCAAAACCTTGCCAAGCGTCAGGATCTTTTTTGAGTACGAACTCTATAATGAAAAAGAGGAACTGATTAACATTGGTTCAACCACGCTGGTATTTGTTGACATGAAGAAAAATAAACCGACAAATCCACCCGAAAATTTTATGGAGAAATTATCGGTGTTTTTTAATTAATCAAAATAATGGAATGGTTACACCGGCAGCTATTACACCTTAAGCTCTATTCTAGATTTATCGAATGGACCAAAGGATGTATTTTGCCTGGTTTTAGCCCTCTTCCGTTATATACTGTAGCTACATTTTTCTTTCGTGAAATCGGAAAAGATGCATTGGTAAACAAGTCATCATCTTTGGCGTACAGTTTTATGCTGGCCATTTTCCCGGGGATTATCTTCTTGTTCACCTTAATTCCTTTTATTCCCATTAAAGGTTTCCAGGATCAGCTTTTAAATTTAATCCAGCTGGTATTGCCGCACAATGCATTTGACGCCTTTGAAGCGACATTGAAAGACATCATTAAAAATCAAAACCGGGGTTTATTATCTTTTGGTTTTTTATCGGCGCTTTTTTTTGCTACCAACGGGGTTAAAAACCTGATGAAGGCTTTTAATAAATCATCCTTAATCATCGAAACCAGAAGCTGGATCAAACAACGTTTAATTGCGCTTATACTCACTTTGATTATCTGTTTTTCTATCATCATTTGCATCAGTGCGATGGCCTTAGGTGAGATCCTGCTCAACAAAATCAATGATGAACTGCACCTGAAAGACAGTTTTTTGAGTTATACCATCAAATTTACCCGTTGGGCCTTATTGGCCATCCTTTATTTCATTACCATCTCTATTTTATACCGCTACGGACCCTCACATACCAAAAAATGGCGCCTATTTAGTGCGGGTTCCTGGCTGGCTACCATCCTGGCCTTTCTTACCATCTGGGGATTTTCTTTTTACATTAACCATTTTGCGTCCTATAATAAGGTGTATGGCTCTATCGGCACATTAATCGTGGTGATGATCTGGCTTTACCTCAATTCGCTCATTTTATTGATTGGTTTCGAACTGAATGCCAGTGTTGATGTAAGTAAACGGAGTGTGAAGATTATCCGCCCTACCTTTAATTTGTTCAAAAAATCGGAGCCGATTGAAGAAAATATACAGAAGAAATAATTTTTTTCTCCCTCTGTGTTAAGTAATTATCAAGTTTACATAAAAAAAAAGCTTTCCGAGTTTGCAGAGTTAAGCTGAGTTTGTACTTTTGCAGCGGAGAGCTGGCAGAGTGGTCGAATGCGGCAGTCTTGAAAACTGTTGACTGTAACAGGTCCGGGGGTTCGAATCCCTCGCTCTCCGCATCAAAAAAAGGAAGAATTAGATTAATTCTTCCTTTTTTTGTATATACAAGAGTCCGAATCTTTAGGAAAATGGAAGCAATTATATTTTGTGGCATCCAGGCGACTGGAAAAACCACTTTTTTAAAAAGCAGTTTTTTGGAACGCATGTACATATTTCCCTGGACTTATTAAACACGAGGAATAAAGAACTCAGATTTATTGAAACCTGCATCCTTACTTCTCAGCCTTTCATAAAACTCACTGAGCAACGCACAAGAGTGTTATATTTGGATAAGCAAAAAATGCTCTTTTATGTCAAGTGAAGATCTTTAAAAATAACTTATAGAGGTACCGATTATTCTCTTAAGGAACTCACTGAGGATAACAATAATTTCATGAAGTCTCTTGCAATACCTGGGGAGCTAAACATGGCACCGGCTGGGCTGGAGTTTATCAGTTTGGGAGACTTTGGTTATCTAATTGCCCGAGATAAGTTTAGGCAATTATATAGTTTGCTAGCTACTGTGAGATTTGCGGTATGTGAAGCACATAAGAAATTGCACAAAAGTCCAATTTTATGGAGCAATGGATATATTGGTCAAATGTGGATCAGGAGCCAGTATCTCAAGAATGCTGTGCTTTGGTACAATAGCTGCGATGATTACTTACTCCAAATTATCTGGTTTGCATTCGATTTTTGCGATCCAAATACGTTAGATAAACCTAACAAGTACAAACAAACACTCCGTCACTGCCGGTGGGAAAGCCTGGTTCCTATAATGGAAGCTAGAAAAGCCGAGCCAAACATTGGTTTTCTTTTGGCTAAGATAAAAGAATTTAGGTCCCTCGCTGTTGTTTCCATGGTACGGTCAATTGCAAATTCACTGAAACATCATGCCGATATTTACATAAGGGACCTTGATATACAGCCTGATTAAATTGTGGAATCCTACAAGGGATTTAATAGTGAAGCAGTTGCAGATAAGCCGCTGGACATTGACGAAGCGGTGATTGTTTTACAAGGACTGCACAAAGTGGTAGTAGAGTTTGCTATGATGCTACTTGATTTCATTGATTTTAGAGCTCCATTTGCTCACGATGAAAAAGGTTTCATTCACCTAGACCAGATCAGAGACAAAATAATTTATAAGAAATTTTTTATCAAACCGTAGATATGTTTTGTGTTAACCCCATCCTAGCACAAGTCTTAGTGCCGAAGGTCTTAGCCGTCGCCTGACTTGTTCTTTCACTAAATCAATCTTGATCAACCCTTGCAGGAAATATTTAAAAATGTTTGCCAGAAAAGAATTTCACGTATACAAATAGACTGATATAAAAAAGCAAAGAAATTGCTAACAGAATTCCCATTACAATTCCCATCAGTTTCCAAAAACCAATCTTTACTGTTTTAGTTTTCGTATTGTTCTGCAGTTTTGTTGATGCTAAAAATCCAGCTACTATCACCAACAGCATTATTCCAAGTACAATCCGTACACGGTAGATTTGGTCTTTGAAATGCATCCACCTCGCATCAAGCTTTTCACCACTTTCTATACCAATGGTATAGGCATATTCGTTGCCTAGAAATGATCTTCCATACCTGATTGATACAACTTTTCTATTTTTGAGGTAAAAGTAAACAAATGGCCTACCCTGAAGGGTATCAACTTTTTCAGCAATTTTTAGTGTTACCGAAGTATTGTTGAAACTGCTTTTGTAAAATACCTTACGAACCTCTATCACCTCCGCCCTGTTAAGACTTGGAGTTTTGATCGCTGAACTGATCAGAATATCAACATTAACAACAATGTAATTAACTGTAAACAGACCTAAAAGAGTATACATCACAAAATGCCCGATTGCTGAATACCATTTGTACTCTTTCGAAAAAACTGTTCTCACCGTTGCGTAAAGGCTAATAGGTACGATGAGTATAAACAACCATTTCCACATTGATGAGGGTAAGTCGTCTGTATATATTTCCAGAAAAAACCTTGACAAAAGATACACTAACAACCAAATGGAAGCATACGCGATGAGGAAAATTTTCTCTATTAAGCGCAGATTTTTTTTCAAAAGTTTAACTGTTTTTAAAACGGGTTTATATCTCCTAGGAGATATAAATTACCGCTCAAGTAATATGCCATTTTAATTACCGCCGCCGCGAGGCAGCCATCGACTTTATTTTCATTCTCTGTGCCGTTGTGGGTTGTTGAATCCCATCCTGGCAAACAGACATTATACCGGTAATCCTCAAGGTCAATCCCTGTTTTACCCTCACATACGTTTTGATAACATCACTATACATTTTTAAGGGAAGATCTGCTTAATACGTTAGCATTTTTCATATTGATTATTTAGTTCTATACGCAAGAAAATTAGCGATATCAGAACCACTGATACTCGTGATTTTGGAACTATACCTGCAAGAATTCAGGTATAGCAACAGGAGTCAATTTAAATAAAAAAAACTTATCACCATCTGGTGACAAATTATTTTAGAAATAACTAAAATTTTAATATTGGATAAACTAATGATTTATCAAAGCGTTATGCTGTTATCCCTGTTGCAAGTACAAGGATCGCCAGATCTTCTAATTGAAATTCAAAAACTATATAAAAGTAATTATATAAATACATTAAAATACTTAAAGTTAAGTATTTTAATGTATGTTTTATATGTCTATTTTTAATAAACCAAACGAAAAAGTGTAAAATCTTATCCTGAATTCCTGTTTCACTTTTTCCTGCGGCCTTGCAACTGCACCCCCCTTTTAAAACCTATGGTTGTTGAGGGTTTTAGGATAATTAACAGAACCTCACATCTTTCCAATAATAATTTAACAAACAATGAACTTAAAAGAAAAACTCAATAAAATTGGCCAAAGACCTGACCTGATTCTTATTATTACTGATGAGCAACGTGCCACGCAACATTTTCCGCCTGGATGGGAAGAGAAAAATCTCCCGACTCTAACGTTTCTAAAACAGAATGGATTTAGTTTTGACAGAGCTTTTTGCAATACCTGTATGTGTTCCCCAAGCCGGGCAACCTTATTTACAGGAATATATCCTGCCAAACATGGTGTAAGCCAAACGCTAACAGAAGGTGGTCTTTTATCTCCGCAAGAACCAACACTAAGTAATTCTCTTCCCAATATTATGAATGTACTTTGGGCAGATGGGTATGATGTACAATACAGGGGCAAATGGCACATGAGTAAAGGTGTAGCGCCTAACGGAACCAAAACAAATTATGAAGATTTAACTGCTGCTGATATTTCATTATACGGAGCAATGGGATGGGTTGCTCCGGACGCCGGCGAGGATGTTAATCCCCTTAATTTTGGTGGCGGATATGCCAATCATGATGCAAAATATACAGCAGAAGCCATACAGTATCTGAAAGAAGTAAAAGCTCATAGAGCCACTGGAAATCATAAACCGTATTGTCTTATTCTTTCACTGGTTAACCCTCATGACGTATTAGCGTACCCAAAATCGGCAGGAACTTCAGGATATCATCCCGATAGCTGGTCGGGGAGAGAAATTGGGCTTCCTGCTACCGTGGATGAAAATTTACTTGAAAATAAAAAGCCAATGGCACAGGAGCAAATTTTAATTAATATGGCTTTAAGTCTCGGCGAAATAGCCAGTGAAGAGGATAAATTAAACTATATTAATTTTTATGGTTATTTATTAAGTCATGTTGATCAAGAAATTGGATATCTAATTGAAGAATTATACAAAGAAGATGAGCATGGAAATAAATTGGCAGATACTGCAATTGTTACTTTAACATCTGACCACGAGGAAATGGGGCTGGCTCACGGAGGATTGCGTCAGAAAACTTTTGTTGCTTATGAAGAAGCATTAAGAGTACCTCTTGTCATTTCAAATCCAATTTTATTTAAGGATCACCAAATAAAACAATCAATGGCATTGGCCACATTGGTAGATATTATGCCCACCTTTATTGATATTGCAAATGTATCAAATCCACCTGCAGGACTTGCCGGCACAAGTTTACTTCCTGTAATGGAGAACAATACTCCTGTTCAGCATAGTATCTTATTTACTTATGATGATATTAAGGCAGGCTCCAATAGCAACTGGACAATTATAAAAGCAGCTAATCGTATTCGTTGTATCAGAACAGAAAAGTGGAAATTCGATTACTACTTTGATGCTTCAACAGCTTATTTCAAACAATATGAACTGTATGATTTAGTCAATGATCCGTTAGAAATTACCAACCTTGCCTATGATCCGGCATATAGCGAAATCAGAAATGATTTAGAAAAGCAATTGCACCAGCTTGAGATAGAAAAGCTCTGGGTAAATATGCCGGAAGATGTTTATCCTAACACTACATTCGGCTAAAAACACCTTTAAAATCTAAAGAAAAACATTCAAATCGCAATCAAAAGAAAATTATGGCACCAAATATAAAACCAGAGGTAAATACAGTAAGTTATGCAGATTTTAATAACCCTGCCGGGCAAAAAACCATACAAGGAATCAGAGGAGTTTCGGAATCTGAAAATGTATATATCGCAGGCAGTTTGGTAGGTCCGGATAATCTTGTTCAGGGATTAATTTATGAGGGACCAATTGAAGGAAGCGGAAACGAAGGAAAGTGGTATAATGTTAATTTTCCGAGTTCACCGGAAGCTACCGTTATAAATACTTCTTGCTACGGTCCTAATAACGGACCTTATGGTACGATACAGTTAGTTGGATCTTATAAAATAACAGCCTCCACCGGTAAATTTCCCAGTGGAAATCTGGGATTCTTTTATGAAGGTCCTGTTGATGGTTCAGGAACGTGGGTTCAGGTGTCACCGAATGGCGGGAATACAAATAACGTATTTGTTCATAGTGTAATGGGTGGTATCGCGGTGGGAAATTATGATGTTGATAATGACGAAAACGGGTACGCATTTCTCTATGATATAGTCAATAAACAATACGCAGACTTTAAAGTACCCGATTCTTTAACGACTACTTTGTATGGTATCTGGCATAATGGTGGAGATCGTTATACTATGGCAGGAGGATATACAAGCCCAAAATTCGGAAAAATAAGTCAGGCCTTTTTGGTTGATTATAATTCTAAAACGAAACAAACCAGTAATCTGAAATCATTTAGCTATAAAAACGAAACAGTTTTGTCTATAATAACTCATTTTGAAGGCATTACTATTTCTAAAAATGGCGGTTATAATATGCCATCGGATTGGCTTACCGCAAATGGAGAAAAAAACGGAGCATCATTTGTTTCTGTTAGCAGAAATGCTGACGGATCATTTGGAGAAGCAAAATGGATAGATATCGATTTTCCAGACTCAAGTGTTACGAGTGCCAATACAGTATATCAAAATAATATTTTAGGTATTTACGTAGCTGTAGATAGTACTGATACGAAAACAGTATCTTCTTTTGTTGCAAAAGTAAATATCTAACAATAGATGGTAATGAATCAAAAAATATATACTCAAACAGATAAATAAAAAACATCTTAATCAATTTCGCTCCATGAAAAACAATGAATTAAACATGCTCGTGAGCATGTTGCATCAGGCTTCCAAGCTTGAACATTGCCTGCTGGATACTTATCTGTATACGGCATCAACCATTAAAAGCCTGCCAGAAGAATTTGCCTTACTGAGTAATGGTAAACCCAACCTGAGGAAAGCTATCCAATTTGAAAAGGCCCGCCAGTGGAAACAGAGTATCCTCGGCGTTTCGCACGAAGAGATGATGCACCTCCACTATGTACAATGCTTACTGCGCGCGCTTGATAAGTCTCCAAGCTTTGCCCTGCCAGACCGGAAAAAAGACACCGGAAACTGGTTTATCTCCAACTGGGACATTTACCAGCCCGGCGATACCCAGGATGAGGGTACCGAGATCCCACTAGAGGGATTAACCAGTAAGCAGATCAAACAGTTCATTCTTTTTGAATCGACAGATTCTCTACAGGATTCCAACCCATTCGGTGATCAAAACAAAGCACTATTCCAGAAACTCTATGAATTTGAACTGGATTTTCATCTTGAAGGGATCCTGTACAACATTGCCGACCAGCAAAAGAGAGATGACATGAAAAAGGCATTGAGTGATATCTACCTCAACCTGGCACCGAGTGATGAGGCGATGTTGAAGGCTGCTCTTTTAGAAGCCTTGCCCGATGCCGAGGAAGACCTGAAATATGTTCGTTTTCAGTCAATCGGCGATTTTTATACCAAAGGGATTCTTCCCCTCTACCAGCAGGCCTTCGACACCGGAAAGGTTAAAAATTCAAACCTGGGTTTCAATAACGAAATGCAGGGTTTTGCAGCCGGTGAGGGATTTCTACCCGTTGGCCCTGTGTACAGGAGCAAAAACTACACAGAATTTTCAACGGCCAATGCCCAACATGCATTGCGTTACTTTAAAAATGTAGAAAGCATCGTAAAAGAAATTGTGGAGGAAGGAGAAGGATTTGAAGGATTCGAAGCCACAGCAGAACGTTTTCTGGCCAAAGTAGCCGAAATTGGCGGAACAAGGCAATACCTTGATGCCTGGAAAAAAGACAAAAAAAATGCCCGGATCAAAGGATACAGCACGCCCCCATGGCTTGCCGATGCAGAACTCTGTCGCCAATCACACCTGTACAGATTTGCGATGATCTATATGGACATGGGATTTGAACAAGAGCTCTGCAAAAATGTGGGCACTACTTTCAATGCAAACCGGGATCCGCTGCCAATAGATATGGGCAACAATTCCCTAAAAAAATTGGTTACCGAAATGCCCAAACAATTCAATGCCTGTTACCTGGTGATGCTGTCATGGCTTTCCCGGATTTATGAAGTCAAACTCTGGGAGACCGACAAAGACAGGAGACTGGCAATCGAGATGATCGCCACCTGGCCGATGATGTCTCTTTCTATCCGACCGTTCTTAGAACTCATATCTTTTTTTCCGGTTGACCTGAAAGCAATGTTCAGGCTCGACAAAGATGCCCTACCCGGTTTACCAACAGACGCGACGCAGCTGGCCGACTATTTCTCAGATACGGAGCGCAGCGAGACCATCAATAAACAAATTGATTATCTGGCGCTTCGCGTACTGGCTAATGTAGCCGATTGGGCCAGAGAGCAGATTGAGGTGGTAAAAGCCAATTTCAGCGGTTACCAGGCAGATATGATCATCACCAGGCTTTCCGGACTGTCGAGATTAAATGAATTTGAAAAACAGTTCCCTTTCCGCGAGCATGGTGGTTATTCAAACACTATGCCCGACCTGAGCTATCAGCAGGAATTCCCAGATGCGGGAATGTTTAGTGAAAACCCTTCCATGCTGGGCAATGAACCCAAAAATCCGAATGAACAGGATAGGATATTCGAAGACACCCTGGTACTCAGGCTACGCTTCGGTGGTTTTGGCCTGGTCCAGCTTTCAACAGACCCTGATCCACCGACTGATGAGTCAGGCTGTACTGGAACGCATATGCTACATGCCGCAGACGGGGAACGGACGCTTGACCGCGCATTGGTATGGCAAGACCTTCCCGGGCAAAAAAATATCCTGAGGGAACCAAGGGAAAAATTACCCCCTATAGGTGTGAACATCATTGATCTTACGTTACAGGTAACAGCTGACAGCGGGGCGACGGCCGGATACGTGCCCTTACAGATCATGCAATCAACAGGTGCAGTGCAGACATCCGGTGTACAACAGTACCTGGAGGTTAACGGCCTAAACGACCTGGTGAATTATGATGCTTCAAAGGTGCTTAGTGAAGGTACTCCCCTACGCCTCAACCTGCTTGAAAAGAACGGCATAAGGCCTTTCTTAAACGGGGATAACCATCTGGTATCAAAAGACGGGGAGCCGATTGATCCCTTTATCATTTCGATTACTGATGATCAGCACCAGAATATCTTCCAGCGTGAAATTTATAATGAGGGCAAAACTTTGCTCGAAATGGATCCATTACAGCGGGTGGAGACTTCGCGGTGGCCAACAGGATTTGATTCCGACCTGGATGATATTCCGACTTGGCTGATCGCCCATCTTCCTGCAGAGTACACCAAAGCGATGATGCAGGGGCCACCTACCTACCTGGTCAATAGGGCAAATGTTTTATATGAAGAACTGAACCTGCTTCTGAACAACGGAGAAGTCTTGGATCAGAATAAGGTTGATCAGTTAATTTCCTACGCCGAACGCCTGTTCCTGATTACAGTACCAAGAGGAACGACTGTGGGCTGGCTTTCGATCTTGCTCAACTATGGCCACTCGGTAAGCGGTGTTCTGAAATCATCGGAAAGCGATAATCCGGTTTATGATCTGATTGAACGGGAACTGAATATCAAAGTGAGCTGTCAACCAGAAGAAAAAGACCGCACAAAAGCAAATTCAAGATGGGTAGTCAAATATACCAAAGGAATTATGGACACTGATGCGATCACCGACCTGGTTTACGGTGAGCTTTATATCCCTTTACAGGTGATCCCCGATGGAAGAACGTTCAATATCAAAAAGAGATGGATTTTCGCCGCAGGAATGAAAGACCTCGTGGCCGCCTATACCTGTGATTTCTCAAAACCTTTTTGGGACACTTTCATTATAGACGGCAAGGTGAGATCGATTACATTACCCAATAGTATCAAAATAACAGAAACCCTGGTTGAACATGATCCTTATGGCTACAGTTACACGGCTACCGGGGTACCCGGGATCAGCGACTATACCGGTTCATTTAAAGTGAGCGTGATGGACGACAACCGGGTGGAACTGCTTTTGCAAATCGGCTTCGGATTTGAAGATACAACTGCATTTAAAACAATGAGTACCATCGTAGGGGGCTTCTTTAGCGCTGCCTCAACTGCACTAAGCGCCCATTTCTCTCCAGAGCAATGATATCCTAACTATCACAGGGCTGCCACTCCGGTAGCCCTGCAATTAAAGACCCCCTAAGAGATCAGAGATACGTCAGGAGGTCAGTGCATACATAAATTTAGCTCTTCCGACCCAAACAACGTGAAAACTTTCATGATTCATCTGATCTTTTCTTTAACGAAATATAATTCCGGATATCATATCTGGATTAAATTATGCTATTGACCTAAAAACCAATTCATTCGGTAAATTAGCCATTAAAAAACGGAATCAATAAAATCACTAGATAATAAACCAGATGAAGAGATGACCACCTATTTCCCTATTTTCTTATCATACTCCACCTGCAATTCATCCAGATAATCATAAAAGTTTTTCACATCCATAAAAGCAGCCGGATTATAGGAATCACCAGGTTTGTGTTTTTTGAGGAGGTCAAATTGGATACCATGTGAGGCTACCCAGAGATCGAATTTTAAGTTTTTCATGCTACGCAACGTATAAGCGTAATCTTCTGCAATATGCGGATAAGCCGGAATATCTGTAAACTTTCTATCTGTTACAATAGTCGGTAAATTGGCAATCAGCACCCTGTATTTTCTGTTTTGGTCATTTACTGTGAACAAAAAACTACAGGAGCCTTTGGTATGTCCGGGGTGGTGAAGCATGATTAATTCCATTCCTCCAAGACTGATGATATCCTTATTGTGCAAGATTCGATCTATTTTGACTGGTTTAAAAACTGAAACCTTACCATCCAGGTCATAATCAGAGCGGCCACCATCAGCTGCTACCTGCGCATCTGCATAATCAACCATAAACTTGGCTCCTGTCGATTTCTTGATAGCAGCCATGGCGCCCAAATGATCAAAATGAGCTTGTGTAGTCAGTAGGATTTTAGTGTCTGAAAGTTTAAAACCCAGCGTTTTGATGCTTTCCCTAATCATCTTATCAGACGATGCCAGTCCGGTATTGATGAGGATATTTCCTTTTGGCGTAACGATGAGATAACAAGCCAGGTCGGCTGTGCCTACATAATACAGATTACCCACAATGCGAAATGGCGGGAAAGGTTTTGACCACTCAGGATGATTTTTTGAGGATGGCTCAAGTACTTCCTGCGCTTTTATTGCGCAGTGCAAAAGAGAAATGAAGATCAGCAACAGGATTTTTTTCATATATGGTTAAGACAATTTAATCTCTTATTTTTTAATTTCGAGACCATAGCGATAAAGATCTTCATATACTTCGAAGAATTTATTTTCTTCCTGTTCGCTCAAAGAAGTATTGCTAAATAAGATAACTGCGACTTTTTTATTAAGATCAGAAAGCATAAAAACCCTTACTCCAGGGTCAGATCCATTATGGCCAATCCTCTTTGCTCCCATTTTTGTTGCCCAGAAAATACCTGAGTTTAATGTTTTAGGTTTCACATTTTCAGGGGTATAGGTTTCATCAAACTGAAACCTGAGCATTTCTCTAACCGTTTCCACCTTAAGTACTTGCCTGTTTTTGTACTTTCCATCATTTAACAGACAAATGAAGAAATGGCTCAAGTCAGCTACCGAACTGCGCACGCCACCATCAGGATAGGTGGTACAACCATACAAAGGGATTTCCTGAATTTTATGATCCTTTTTCTCGTAAAGTTTGGTATGTTTTTTCAGGTCTATTTCTGACAAAAACCATCCGGTATCGTTCATTTTCAAAGGATTGAACAGGTATTTTTTACTGTATTCGTTCAATTTTTGACCAGTTCTGATTTCTACAATATAACCTGCCAGCGCTGCCCCGATATTGGAATACTCACGGAATGTTCCGGGTTTATGGTTCAGAAAGTTTTCTTTCGAATAATACTGCCCGCCCGGCATAAAATATTGCTGAAGAAAATCACCCAGTTCCTGTGGCGAATCTTTTCCGTTAAAGTAAAGGCTATCGGTATAAAAGGGATATCGATCAGTCAGTCCTGAAGTGTGGGTAGCTAAATTTCGCAGCGTTACTTTAGCGTCGGGAAAATATGGATTTCGGATTTGGAATGGAAGATAACGGTTGATATCCTCGTCTAGTGACAGTTTACCCTGCTCTACTGCTTTCATGAGGCAGGCACCAGTTACTGTTTTGGAAACCGAAGCGATATTCATTAAAGTCGAGGTAGTAAAAGCGGTTCCCGTTTCCCAATCAGAAAATCCGTATCCTTTTTCCCAGGCTACCTTTTTATCAATAATAATGGCTGCGCCAAGTCCTAAAATACCACTTTCAGCCATTCGTTTTGTAATTAGGCTATCAATGTTCGTGCTTCCTGAGGTATCACCTTGTGCATAAACATTTGCAACAAGCAATAATGTAACCGAGCAAAAAAGAAGGATGTGCCTGTAATACTTCATATAATTGATGTCTAAATTTAAATTAAAAATTTCATGATTGGTTCATTTAATTTTATCTGATTTAGCATTCCCATCATTTTAACTACATTTCAATAACCCGGTTCAAAGATCTCTGCAATCCGCTACACTATCCGTCGAGAATACGGTTTTTTGGGGATTCCGTAATGACTATTTGGTAAAGCCAGCAACCTGAAAATTACTGACCAGTACTTTCGCATCATTATCATATTGCCATGGTGCTGAGATATAAAAGTTTTTAGCCGCTGTAGGACTGAAAAGCACAGTATCAGCAAGTTTAACATTATCAAGATATACCGCAATTCGATCACCATTTACCGATAGCACAACATGCAGTGGACGGTTTAGCCATGGCTCAAGGTCAAAGGTGGTACTCACGAATGTTTTAGGCTTATCGCTGCCGATATTTACCTGGTCGGTATCGTAATAATGCAGTTGTACATAGGTCCCGATATTGCTGTCGTGCTGGCTGACACTGTTATCGCCTGCAAAGCCGAACGACATTGGAGCAATGTCTTTGATCTGATCTGCTTTTGCAATGATATCAAAAGATAAGGTAAATTGTTTAGGGTAACTGAACTGTCGGGAAAATTTATAAATTGCCTTATCTTTTACATCCATCCATTTACCTTTTTGACCATTCATAGTTACAATATTAGCTACACCATTTGTTTTGAAACTATTGGCTGTCGCACCGGTTTCAAATGAAGAAAAATCTTCTGCAAACAGAACCGAATCCCCAATAGCAACATTGCCGCTTCCTGAGTTAATTGCTGTTTTAGATTTCTTAGATGCGGCATTTTTGTCAATCTTTTTTTCAAGAGCTTTTTCCGCTTTCTCTTTGGCCTTTTCAAACAATCCGCCGAGTTGGGCATGTACCTCAATACTTGAAATCAATAATATTAAAATTGTTATTGTTATATTTATTTTTGCTGTTTTCATAGGACTGGAGATTATGAGTTATCAATTAGTGTAATTTCACCTTAACTATTTCGCCGTTTTCCATTACCTCCACAAATGTTTCAATGCGGTCCTGGATGTTTTTGAAATATTCTTTTTTCTGATAGTAATCTGTTCTTCCGCCATAATCGTTATAACCTGAACCTGTATAGGCATTATAAGTACCCCTTAAAGTATAATCTAACATGCCTTGTAAAAAATACTTACCTGGCTTCATATCCGGGAACGTAAATTCGCCGTCGCTATTGGTGATGGCTTCTAATCTATAACGGTAAGCTTGGTCAGAGAGGTAAACAAAGCGTTTTCTTTTGATATTCTCTTTATCTTTTCTTAGTCGGTACCATTCCTCAAAATAAGGTGTTACGGGGAGTAGAACCACGGTAATTTTATTGGCAAGTATGCGCGGAGAAAAAGGAACGCTATAGCCTAACGGATGTTTCTGCTTGGTATAGGCAACCCCCTTGATAACGGCCGTGCCTTTAGCCAGCATCTTTTTTGCCAGCAAAGAGTCGAAAGGCATTTCCGGCCGGAAGATCTCTGCTTTATCTTTTTTCTCTGGTTCTTTGTACTGGGCATTAACCACTGTTACTGCTGATAACATACAAAAAAGTGCAAGGGCATATTTTTTAAGCTTCATGATATTGATATTAAGGATTAATAATTGTTTCGTAAGGAAGATTAAATGTACCATCGGTAATGCTGATGGCCTCTCCGGCCAGGTTTCTTACCGTACCGGAAAAAGTTCCTTTGATACCGGTTTTGCTGATAGCCTCAATTTTCACGGTAAATACATCGTCGCCATAAGAAGTATTGTAAAGCAGCGTGCCATCGCTTTTCTGGATAGCATAACGTGCGATCATATTTTCTGCAGGTGTAGCGTAAGTACCCGGGGTAATATTGCCGCCAATTTTCCAGATCTCAAAGTCCAAGGAAGGCGACACGGGTCCAGATGCGGGATAAGAAGTTTCATGACCACCAATAACGATATGCTCGAACCGGTTATCATTGCCACCGCCCTGAAAATTAACTTTATAGAAATTGATCGCTTTACCGCCCACTTTTGCGCGGAGATAATAATCGCCGGTAGTTTCACCAACGCCGTCATCTTTTTTTGAACATGCCGAAAGGCATGTGATAATCATGATCAAACAAAGGATTGTCCAAAAACTGCCTGATGGATTTCGAATCGGCTTAGCTTTAGTGAAAAAAGCTCTCGAGGATAATATTTTCATAGTTTTATGCTATTTATGGTATAAGGGCAAAGCTATTGCAAGTATTGGCCAAAAGAAATACCGGTTTTTACCGTTTTTCTTCTACTGGTTTTCAGGTATTTTTCATTACTACCGGATGAAATGATGGCGGGTAAAGAATTATGTATGATATTTAACGATAAATTTGCGTACTGGCGAGATTAGCTCCTCTTCAGCCTGGCAAATGGTGTAAATTTTAAAGCATGACCAGATTTTTTTTATTCCTGATAGCGATTTTGATCTCATTTCAATCTGTTGGCCAACAACAGGTTCCGCTTAATGAGCAGCATTATCTCGACAGCCTGAAGTATATTCTACAGAAAAAAATTCCAGACAGTTCAAGAGCAAATACGAATTTTCTCTTAGTAGAATATTGGAAATTCAAAGATACCTTGAAAAGTAAAGCCTATCTGGAAGCAGGTACAGCTGCCGCAAAAAACGATAAATATTTAAATGCACTGGCACTTTTCTATAAAGGACAATATTATTTCAACTGGAATAAACCGAAAGCATCCGATGCTTTTAAAAGGGCAGCAGAAGCACTTTCCCCATTTAACACGAAAATTGCCTACGCCAAACAGGCTGCATCCTGGTATAACTACGCTATCATGAACGTAGATAAAATGGGTTATGATTTTATCACAAAAATAACTTTGGAAAAATCTATTCCCATTATAGAGAAAACCGGCGACCCAAAACGTATTGCCTATTATTATACACAGCTTGCCACTATTTTGATGAATAACTACCAATTTTCGAAAGCGGCAGCTTATAATGAAAAAGCCATAACTTTACTGGAAAAAAAAGGCGCTGTTGATACCGATCTGTTATTTTCTTATCTTACCGGGGTAAGTATCTACTGTTACGATAACAAGGCCGACAAGGCTCATGTACTTTTGGAAAAAGCACAACAGTTACTAAAGCCCTATCCTTCCTCTTTAAATTATCCGCTATACTATTATAATGAATCGCTTTACTATTTCACAAAATCATCATTTGACAAATCACTTGCGAGTATAGACAAAGGCATTACGCTTGCTAAGAAATACAACCAGAAACAACTCTATCAACAGTTTTTCTTCCGCCGATATGAGATTTATCAGCAGCAAAAAAACTATGGAAAAGCGAGACAAATTTTACTGGATATCATTAAGGAAGGTACTTTAACTGCCAAAATTAATGACCGGGCCATGCTTTATTCGGAACTGGCCAAAGTAAATGAAAAGCTGGGGGATTATAAAGAGGCATACCGCTGGCTAAGTAAATACCGGCAGAGCAATGACAGCATAACCAACGACCAGACCAAGGTAAAAATCAATGAACTGGAAACGAAATATAGAACCGCGAAAAATCAGCAAAAAATACAGACCCTTCAATCGGAAAATAAGCAGGTACAGCTTAATGCCCGCAACGAACGTTTGTATAAGTTTATACTTGGGTTAGGATGCCTTTTTCTGCTTCTTTTATTGGTATTCGTTCTGCTCACCGCACGGAACAGACGCAAACTGGCAAAACAAAAGGAGATTAATTACAAACAACAGCTGAATGAAATGGAGAGAAAACAACAGCTGAAGATTACCAAAGCAATGCTTGAAGGTGAAGAGTTGGAAAGAGAGCGGGTGGCCCGGGACCTTCATGATGGCTTAGGCGGAATGCTATCGGGTGTGAAAATTGGTCTTTCAGGCTGGACAGATACCCAACCGGCGATCTCGAACGATAAGGACCTGCATCGCATTATCGGACAACTAGATACTTCAGTTACGGAGTTGCGTCGCATTGCCCGCAATATGGTGCCGGATACGCTACTTAAATTTGGGCTTGAAACTGCATTGAAAGATCTTTGTGAGTTCTATATGCGTGATGGATTACGTATAACCTCTGAAATGTTTGGCATTCAAAAAAATATCGCAATGAATGTGCAGCTCAATATCTACCGGATTGTGCAGGAACTTATCTCCAATGCAATCAAGCATGCGCAGGCAGATAACATCCTTTTGCAGTGCAGCCAAAACGAAAATACTATTTTCATCACTTTTGAGGATAATGGCCGGGGTTTTGATATGGCCACGCTTTCGGAGAAGAAGGGAATGGGACTGGATAACCTAAAGAACCGTATCGCATTTTTGCAAGGGAAATTTGAAGTGCATTCTGCTCCTGGCGATGGAACAAGTATAGATATAGAACTTAAAACCAATATCAATGAATAAACTGCGTACGGTTATTGTAGATGACCACCCTATTGTTATTGAAGGACTGAAAACCTTGCTTAAAAATGAAGCTAATTTGGAAATTGTGGGCGGTTTTTCAGACGGCACGGGGCTGCTTTCTTATTTAAACACCAAGCCGGTAGATCTGATACTGCTGGATGTTACCCTGCCGGATATCAATGGAATGGACCTTTGCCAGATGATCAAAGAAAGATTTTCCACCATCACCATACTCATTCTGAGCAACCATACCGAGCGGAGTATTATTATGCAAACCATACAGAACGGTGCCAGTGGCTACCTGCTCAAGAACAGCTCACTTGATGAACTTCGGCAGTGCATTGCATCAGCAGTAACAGGAAATATCTGTTACAGTAAGGAAGTAGTTGAAATTATCAGCCGTCCGACTAAAAACCAGTTGCGCAATACGCCACAGCTCACCAGAAGGGAAAAACAGATCCTATCACTTTTAGCAGAAGGAAAAACGAGTCAGAATATTGCCCAGGAACTATTTTTAAGTCCGCTGACAGTAGATACGCACCGGAGAAACCTGATACAGAAATTCGAAGTGAAGAATGTGGCCGAACTAATAGCAGCCGCTCACCAGCAGCAATTGTTGTAAAACTACACTAATATTTATTCTCCTACCCTATGAAAACGATCGCGTATAAATTAACATTGTTCTTTCAACTTTTGTCATTATTTTCATTTGCACAGCAAAATGCCGGACTTAAAACCCTTTTAAATAAAAATCAGGAGTTTATTTTCCCTCAAACGCCAGAGAAAATCTCTGCAGCATTAGGTGTGAAAGCTGTTTTCTATGAGGATGCCAACGACGATGCCTATGCCAAATGGCTAACCAAATCAGGGCTGGAACTATACTGTAACCTAAAGGAAGACAAAACCATTACTGAAATGTTTTTTATCGTAGCTGATGATCAACCTATTGAGGTAGCGGGCCTGCCATTTAATCTGGTAATGAATAAGACAAGTCCTCAAGAAAGCATGTTAAAGTTCAGTAAGTATAAAATCAGGAAAGAAAAGCTGGGAGAAGGCAGTCTATATCCCAGAGGTTTAAAATTGTATTTTAAGAAGAGTGATCGTTTTATCACCCTTCTTTTTGACAGTAAAAACTTACTCAAATGTTTATCGATTACAAAAGAACTTATCGATTCCTCTGTTAATTAATTTAATCATTTTAGAAGCTATTCATATACCACTTTTAAAAAATAAAAATGATTATTGGATATTTATTTGCCCAATTTTTTTTATAAAAAAGTCGAAAGCAAGTGTTCCGACCTTAAAATAATTTCTTATTTAATTTTAAATGTTTACCATGGAACAACGACAGTTAAAGATATTGACGACCACGTACTTGCTGCTTCGAACAATCCTCTTCTGTAATCCGGGCTTCCCATCAAAGGATTTTCAGATCTGTCATAGTAAACCTGGATCATTTCTAACAAATCATCATAGGCGGGGCCGGAAATCTGAAAAGATTTCTTAGCTACCGTTTGCGTTTTCCCATTAACAGTTTCCTGTACCCATACTGTCCCTACATCAGCCAAAGTCATGGTAAAGGCATCAATATCATTAAATGCTGCTTTGAAACCAGCATTGTAATCAACACTTTCAAGTGGCCACCAAACAGTTGAGACCTTATTAAATCCTAATCCAAAAATAGAATTTCCAGATCCTCCACCTGGACCAACCTGAGCAGAAACGTTGTTTGTATGCAAGATTCCAATACAAATAACGAAAGCGATAATAAATAATTTTTTCATATTAAATTTTGATTTTGGGTAAACATATCCAAATCTAATAAATAAAACAAAAATGTAAATATAAAATTCATAATATGAGTAAAAGTAATACAGTTGGCATATTAATTCGGTATCAAAACAGTAGTCTATTATGATCGGTGCTTGTCAATTAATGTTGGGCATATAAAGCAGAACATCCTAATCACTTTAGCTATGAGCCTTTAACTAAACAAAAGTTAAAAACATTTTTTTATTCAATAACAATCAACAGATCAGCTTATAACCCACTCCCCTTAAACTCATGATCTGAACTTCAGGTTCGGTTTTTAACAGCTTGCGAAGGTGCGCCATAAAAACATCCATGCTACGGCCATTGTAAAAACTATCTTCACCCCAAATTTTGCTCAATGCATCCTCACGTTCCAAAATGTTGTTGCGGTTCTTTAGTAGCAATTCGAGCAGAACGGTCTCTTTATAAGACAGCGAATATTCGCCAACTGAAGTTTTAAGCTTTTGGCCAACAGGATCTAGTTCACAGTTTCTGAACCGGTATTTTTTATCCAGCTCATTTTTATCTTTATTCACTGCACCAAACCTGTTTAAAAGCGATTCCATGCGCACCAGCAATTCGTCAATACTAAATGGCTTTTTCAGGTAATCATTTCCCCCGCTTTTAAACCCTTTCACTACATCTTCGGTAAGTGCTTTTGCGCTTAAAAATATAATCGGAATATCAGGGTCCGATTTCCTGATTTCGGCAGCCAGCATATAACCATCTTTATGCGGCATCATGATATCAAGGATACAGATATCGGGTTTATTTTCCTGAAATTGCATCCAGGCCAGTTGTCCATCCAAAGCCAGGTTTACCTCATAACCGCTACTGCTTAAACCATCAAAAACAATACGTGCCAAAAATGGCTCATCTTCTGCATACAAAACCTTAATTTTCTTCATACAAAGGCAAAATAACCATAAAATTACATCCTTTTCCTGCTTTGCTGTACAACTCAACACGGCCACCATGCAACGCTACCACCTGTTTTACATAGTGAAGACCTAAACCAGATCCTTTTACGTTATGTATGTTATCCTGGTTAAAAATCCTGAAAAAACGCTCAAAAACCTGCTGCTGATAAATTTCATTTATCCCGGGGCCATTATCCTTGAAACTGATTGTTAACTGATGACCAGCAATACTACAGGAAACATCAATTCTAGCATGAGGGGGAGAATACTTTACCGCATTATCAATCAGGTTGTAAAAAACATTCGAAATATGCATGGCATCGCCTTTAATAAATAACGGTTCAGCTATCGGCAAAAAAATAATCGAAGCATTTTTCTCTTGTACCTGTACCTCCATCGCATGAATGACCTGTTGCAGTATCGGCTGTATATCAATCAGGCTAAACTGCAATTTTGTTTCTCCCAGATCCATCTGCTCCTGTTTGAGTACCTTTTCGATCATGGCCTGCAAACGCTGTAATTCGTGGACACTGATATTAATGTAATTCTCCAGTTTTTCCGGCTGGTCTATTAAATGATATTTTTTTATGGACTCCAGGGCTACCGAAATTGTTGAAATCGGGGTCTGTAGCTCATGTGTCATATTACTGGTAAAAGCTAACTTCGCCTGTGCATAAAGCTGCTGGTTTTTCATCAGCCTGATAAGCAGGTAAAAGGCTGCGGCGGTAAGGAAGAGCATTAGAAAAGATGATATAAGGTAATACCGCATTTGAAAAACAATCAGCCAGGTAATCGTAGGAACAATAAGTTGATACCTATTCTGAAACTTAAGGTTATAGGTATATTTACCACTTACGAAAGAAGAAACGGTTTGAGCAGGTAGCTGCCCCTTTATCAACCTCCCGTCCGAATAGTCATAAAGTGCATAATTTCTATTGATATGCCAACCCAAATGATCCACCCGATGGTTTACCAAACTATCCATTATCTTTAGGTCACGCTGATCTTGCAATAAAACTTCCCGTTGCGATTTTCCATTAGTGACAGCTGAAGATTTATGATCGAATTTTAATTTAGCATCATTAAGAAACGACATTTTCATTTCTACGACCGAGCTATCATTGGTAATCCCATAATGGAACTGGCTTCGCAAATTGTCAACCTTTAGTTCGTCAAAGGCCTGCCTTAATGCCAACCACTCCTGAGAAAGGAAAAACTGTTGGAAACGGCCACTTTTTTCGTGTCCTTTAGCGATACTTCGATAGGTTATCTGCTTGGAGGCATCACTAACTATGGATTCCAATTCTGTAGAAACCGATTTTTTTTGTGCCACGTACAACTGTCTAATCCATGCACACTGCAAACAGAGGCTGATGGCCAGTGTAGTTACTGCCAATGGAAAAACATATCTGGATGTGAGCCATTTCATTCCCCTAAAATGAACAAATCATTTAAATGGTGGAAGCACAGATTGAAGATTTAACCTTATTTAACCGAGCTTAACTTTGCTTTACATGGTGAGCCATTAGTTTTGGAACATGAAAAAGTTAGTCTTCCTCCTATTCTTCTGCCTCCCGTTCATGGCTTTTGCTCAATTACGTAAAGGTTTGGTAACCGATAAAAATGGTGTACCCATAGATGGGGTAACCATTAGCCTTCGGCATGCAGACTCTACTTTAGCCGTGCAGCTTTCTAAAACAGGCCTATTCAGTTTCCCACAGTCATTAAAAGGCACTTACAACTTAGCGTTAAAGGCAGTCGGCTATAAGAATCTGATGAAAAGGCTTGATTTGCCGATCGATTCCGTTATCATTATAATGGCCAGTGATGAGAAAACACTGGAGCAAGTAACGGTATCGGCTTCAAAACCCGTTATTGTTAGAAAAATTGACAGGGTTATATTCAACGTCGAAAATAGTATTATAGCCAGCGGTACCACCGTATGGGATGCATTGGGTAAGGCTCCAGGTGTACAAACAAAGTTTGATGGCGGAATAACAGCCAACAATAAAGGAGTAGTCATTTATATGGACGATAAACCGATTAGGTTATCCGGCGAAGATTTGGCTGCTTATCTGCGCAGTTTACCATCCGATAATATTTCGAAAATAGAAATTATTGCCAATCCCACAGCCAGATATGATGCACAGGGTGGTGCAGTAATTAACATCATTTCTAAAAAGCCAAAGGGTGATGGATATAATGCGGTACTGTCCGGCGGTTATACCCAATCAAGTTACAGCAGCTACAATCCAAGTATGGTATTTAATTACAGGAAAGACAAGATAAATGTGTATGGCAGCTATGGTTACAGCCACCGTAAAAAAGACCATAGTGAAAGCGAATATGTTATTTTCGATTCACCAGTAAATTATGCAGACTGGAGGAATGAAAAATCAGGCATACGCATGGGCAATGCCAATAGTTATAAAATCGGTGCAGATTACAATCTTACAAAACAACAGGTAATCGGTATTTTGGTAAATGGCTACAACGGCGCAAACAACAGACCAAACCGTACACTAACGAATATCATTAACAACCACGCTGCACTACCAGATTCGATTCTGCAAACTGAAAATGTTTCTAATGGGAAAGCAAGTCAATATAGTTTTAATTTCAATTACAAAATCAAATTAGATACCAACGGACGGAATATTAATGTGGATCTGGATTATGTGCCGTACCAAAATAAGAATAGCCAGCAGGTGGATACATATGGGATTTCGGGGAATGGTATTCCACTGCCAAATCAGTATCATATTTTTACGCCGTCTAATCAAAATATTGATATTTACTCTGGAAAAGTTGATTATACGGATAAATTTTGGAAAAAATGGACATTTGAGTCTGGCTTAAAATATAGCAGCATCCGGACGCGAAACAGCTTTGATTTTTATAACAATCCGGCTACTGGTCTGCAATTGGTAAGTAGCCGCAGCGACCGTTTTGAGTATGCCGAAAATATATCAGCCGTTTATGCCAGTATAACTGGTGATGCAGGTAAATGGAGTTTTGAAAGCGGCTTAAGAGGTGAATATACTCATACAAATGGCAAGTCGATTGCATTAAATACCAATAATCAGAATCACTATTTTAAGCTATTCCCAACAGTTTTTGTAGCATATAAGCTGAATAAAGATAATGAAATCAATCTTCATTATAATTCGAGGATCAGCCGCCCGGAATACTGGAGACTTAATCCTTTTAAATCTTACACCAGTCCTTACACCTACCTGGAAGGAAACCCTGCCCTGCAACCTGCGTTTATATACAACGGCGAGCTGGGTTATACCTACAAACAACAATATAACATTTCATTTTACCTCAGGCGTGTGGTTGATTATTTTAGTAATATTACCGTACAGGATAACACCTCAAAACTTTTTTATGATACCCAGAGAAATCTGGATTTAAGCCAGGAAATTGGCTTCTCAGCATCTTTCCCAATTAAAGCGGCCGATTGGTGGGAAATCAACAATTATGCTCAGGGCTCTTATCGCAAGGAAAAGTCGGGATATTTGCAAGCAAGATATGACTACCATGTTTGGGGCATTTATCTGAGTTCTAACCACGCCATTACCTTAAATAAGGCCCATGGTTTAAAGGCAGAAGTCAGCGCATGGTACTCTTCGCCTACCATACAAGGCATTTACAAACTGGAAAAACTTTATGATGTAAGCGCAGGTATGAGCAAAAGTATCCTTAAAAGCAAAGGAACTTTAAGGCTGGCAGTAAACGATATTTTCTATAGTAATGTTTATCGTATTGATGTAAATTATGACAACCAACGAAACGGCTTTGTTGAGAAAAGCGACACGCGAAGTGCTACTTTGAGTTTCTCTTACCGGCTGGGCGGAAACCCGACAGCGGCCAGAAAACGGACTTCGGCAAGTGAAGAGGAAAAGAAACGCGCACAGTAGAACCTGTTCATTGGTCATCAGTTTATTTGCAACCCAATTTATTGCGTGGTGTCTGATGTTTCCATCTGACACGACGAAAAACGCTAACATAAATTATTTATATGTTAGAAAAGCAGTGCCTGTAGTGTTTCGGTTTTACCAGTCCCGCCCTTTGCTTAATCCCGATTAGCTCATCGGTAAATATTGCGTGGTGTCTGATGTTTCCATCTGACACGGCGAAAACACTAACATAAATTATTTATATTTTAGAAAAGCAGTGCCTGTAGTGCTTCGGTTTTACCAGTCCCGCCCTTTGCTTAATCCCGATTAAATAATCGGTAAATATTGCGTGGTGTCTGATGTTTCCATCTGACACGGCGAAAACGCTAACATAAATTATTTATATGTTAGAAAAGCAGTGCGTGTAGTGCTTCGGTTTTACCAGTCCCGCCCTTTGCTTAATCCCGATTAGCTCATCGGTAAATAAGATGACTACTCAAATCGGGATAACGCTGCCGGTCGGTTTTATCTCACTCGGGCACACCGTTCTAACCTCCAGCGATGGCCATAGTGCTACTGCCAAGATACTGTTTGTGCTTAAGGGGTACTCATGTTTGAATATAAAAGCTTAGTTTCAAAAGTACAAGTCAGCCCAACCGCCGTTGTCCGTAGCACTAAGACTTGCGCTGGCATAGGCTTCTCTACTCCAAACTCCTAACACCAAACTTATCTATCTACACTCTATCGAATGACCGTAAGTACCTGTATTTTTTGGTGAAAGAAATGGAATGCCCAAATCAGCGGAGCGTAAAATAAGTAAAGCGCCCATAAAAAGCATAAACCAGGGAATAAGCCTGTTGGTATTAAAACGGATGTACTTTTTCAAAAAAATTCCCCCAAGCGAGATCATCAGCATGAGTGGCGTAGTCCCAAGGCCGAAAAGAAACATGAATGTAGCCCCCGATTGCACATTACCTGTATTTAAGGCCGTTGCCAGGGCCAGGTAAACCATACCGCAGGGAATAACGCCATTAAGCATACCTGCGAATAATGCCCATAATTTTAAATTAAAAACCTTGCCCATTAGTTTACTGAGTGGACCCATCGCCTTCAACTGGAGGGAAGAGAACCGGTTTCTATAACGTTTATTAAATTGCAAAGCTGTGAATAGAATCAATATCAAGCCTATAAAAATACTCAGGGTTTTTTGATCGCTGAACAGGTTTATAGTGCTCCCTACCAGGCCAACCAGCAAACCTAAAACGGTATAAACCGTAACCCTACCTAACTGATATAAAAGCAGTTGAAATGCGCTATAAAAAAAATCCTGTTTTCTGAAAGGCATGCCCAGCATAATGGGGCCGCACATTACTGCGCAATGCAGGCTTCCGAATAGTCCCATCAAAAATGCCAATGGCAAATAGCCCATCATAGGGTAATGTTATTTTTAAACAGATATTTCTTACCGGCGTTGTTACGCCAGGAAAGGTTAAGGAACCACATCCCCTTTGTCATTTTGGCCCGATCTACCAGGATAAGATTTGATGTTCCGGTTGTATTTCCTTTTAGTTTAACATCGTCATTACTGTCGGCTGGACGCATGAGTAAAAGGTCATATTGTGCGCCATCTTTTAACTGTATAACTATCTGAGTACTGGTGATGGTAATTTTAGGTTTAGCATCATCTTGCAACACATTCTGTTTGGCATCGAATTCTGCATTGTAGTTGATTCCCTTTTCGTAATAATTCTCTTCAATCAGGGCGTCTTTACCGTGGATATGGAACATATAAATGACCATTGCCACAATAAAGATCATAAATGCAGACATCCCCATTACTATTTTCGTTCCCCAGTTCATATTCTTTATTTTAAGTTTGAATGAGTGAATTTAATGAGAGAATGTTTAAAGCCAAATCGCTAAATTCAATATGCAATCATTTTATAATTCAATCATTCTCTAATTTTACCACTCTATCATTTCCCGCTCAATCATTCCCTTCCGGCTGCGCGAAAAAACTCGTTGTTGCGGTACTCACCACTTCGCCATTGGCAATCACTTCGAAAACTGCATCAGTTTTATATTTTTTAACCGAATTATTTTTTCTGATCAGAAAAAAGGTCAGGTGTGCAGTACCCTCTTTTGGCAGTACTGTTGCCTTTTGGATAAAGTCGATCTTATCAGTGCTATCCTGCGGCCTGAAAGTAAATTTAACCTCTTTATTGGTTTTGTTAACCAGTTCTGCATTGTAAAGGTTGCTGGTTTGATCTGTTCCCCTGTTTTGATACAAAGTACCACTGGCTCTTAAAACGGTAGTCTGAATATTTTCCCTTTTATAAATGAGTGAAGAGAAAACCATTAACACCACCAATAAAACAGCAGCATAACCATAGGATTTTAACGCAACTTTATAAGGTTTACGTTCTGCGATAAAATCCTGGTTAAAGAAACCGATCAGGTTTTTACGCTTGCCTACTTTTAGCATCACCTCATTGCATGAATCGATACAGGCCGTGCAATTCACACATTCGAGCTGGGTTCCCTTGCGGATATCAATCCCGGTTGGGCAAACCTGCACACATAGTCCACAATCAATACAATCACCTTGTTTGTTTTCATGTACATTTCGCTGCATATGTCCACGGGGTTCACCCCTGGTAAAATCATAAGCTACCACCAGGCTCTGGTTGTCAAGCAAAACACCCTGAAGCCTACCATAAGGACAGATTACCGTACACACCACCTCACGCACATAGGCAAATACGCCATAAAAAATAAAGGTAAACAGCCAGATGGATATAAAACCTGAAACATGTTTGGCGATCGGTTCTGTAATGATTTTAATCAGTACATCAGAGCCAATCATATAAGCCAGAAAAGTATTGGCAATGGCAAAAGAAATGATCAGGAAAATGAAATGTTTGCTTCCTTTTTTCCATACCTTTTCTGCGGTCCAGGGACCTTCGTCCAGTTTCTTTTGCCTGTTTGCATCACCTTCTATCCAGTATTCTATCCTGCGGAAAACCATCTCCATGAAAATAGTCTGCGGACAGGCCCATCCACACCATAGCCTGCCCAACACTACCGTAAAACAGACAATGAAGATAATAAAGATGAGCATGGCTAGTGCAAACAGGTAAAAATCCTGTGGAGTAAAAATTAACCCAAAGAAAACAAATTTCCTTTCGATAAAATTTAACAGTACCAATTGCTCGCCATTGAGCTTTAAAAAAGGGCAGGAAAACAGGAACAGCAAGAGTATATAACTTACCCATTTGCGGTAAGTATATAGTTTACCCGACGGTTTTTTAGGGTAAATTGGTCTTTTGTCCCTGCTTTTATTTCCAGGTTTATTTTTTGGTAACATCGGCTTGATTTACACTGTCTTTTGCCGCCTTCATCTCATTGTCTTTCACATCTTTCGCTTCGTACTTTTCGCCTTGCGGGGCTTTCGCACCAGCAGGATTACTTCCGTGTAAAGAAAGGATAAAATTGGCCACTGCACTGATCTGTTTAGGGTTAAGGTTTTTCTCCCAGCTGATCATTCCTTTCTCCGGAACACCATATTTAATCGTCTTAAATACGTTGTTGATTCCGCCGCCATGCAACCAGTAATCGTCCGTTAAATTAGGACCGATCACGCCCTGTCCCTTATCGCCATGGCAAACTACACAGTTGGCATTAAAGATGGTCTTTCCTTCTTCCAGTACTGTAGGCGTATGATCAGCCTTTACCGAATTTTCGTCAATGGTATTGGCTGATTTTTCCAGGTAAGCTGCCTTTTCTACCTTAGCCTTAGCCATTTCATTTTCATATTCCTTATCCTGCAATTCGCCATACCCACCGATGTGGTAATAAAAGAGATAACATGCAGCAAAAATCATGGTGCCATAAAACAGGAAGTTAAACCATGCCGGTACCGGGTTATTCAACTCTTTAATACCATCGTAAGCATGATCAATAACCAGGTTCTTTTCTTCTTCAATAGGCTTTAAACCTAACAATTTTGACCAGATGGATGGTTTTACCGTTTTCTGTTTCAACCAGCTGTCATAATCAAGTGGCGATTCTTTAACTGCGCCTGTGTATTTGGTTGGATTTAACTGCTCCTGGTACATTACTTTAAATGCATTAAGCAGCGTTATCGAAACAAAAAGCAGCACAAGTGCGAATAACAATAGCAATACAATGAGTAACTCTGATTGGTTAAGTCCTAATCCTGGCTGAGAAGGTGCTATTGCTTCTGCTGTTTTTTGATCTGCCGCGTAAGTGGCCGCCGATAAAAACATTGAAAATAATAATAGTTTAATCTTCTTCATATGGTTTGGTTTTGTGGTCTTGAAAAGGGATTTCGCTCATGGTTTTAATATGATTCTTGCTTAATTTGAAGAGGTAAACCCCAACAATTACAAAAAACAACATGAACATAAGCAGAGAGGTAACGAGGTATATTTCGCCGCCAGCTAAATCTTTTATCTGATTGAACATCTTTTTATTGGTTTGATGGAATGGTTTCTTTATTGGCTTTAATGTCAGTACCTAATCTTTGCAGGTAAGCGATAATGGCTACAATTTCACGGTCACTTTTAACTTTGATATTATTCTGCTTCAGGTCTGCAGCAATTTTTTCTGCCTGTATTTTTAAATCTTCATTGGCCTGTTTATCATATCCTTCAGGATACGGAACGCCCAGTGTTTGCATGGCCCTGATTTTACTTGCAGTGGTATTGATATCCAGTTTCTGCTCAATTAGCCAAGGATATGGAGGCATAATACTTCCAGGCGACATCGAGGTAGGATCAACCAGGTGATTGTAGTGCCAGGCATCAGAATATTTTCCACCTACGCGATGAAGATCAGGTCCGGTACGTTTACTGCCCCATAAAAACGGGTGATCATAAACAAATTCCCCTGCCTTGCTGTATTCGCCATAACGTTCGGTTTCTGAACGGAAAGGCCGTACCGTTTGCGAATGGCAGTTTACACAACCTTCTCTGATATAAAGATCCCTGCCCTGCAGTTCCAATGCGGTATAAGGTTTAACGCTTGCGATGGTAGGTACATTAGACTGAATGGTGAAGGTTGGCATCATCTCTACCATTCCTCCGATCAGGATAATGATTAATGATAACACCATGAATTTCATCGGTTTACGCTCAAGCACCCTGTGCCAGGCTTTATCTGCCGGACTGCTATCCACCACTATTTTTGGTAATGGCATGGCTTCTGCAGCTTCGTTGGCAACCAGTTTAGCACCCAGCATGGTTTTAGCCAGGTTATAGGTCATCACAATTACGCCAGCTAAATAGAGTGTACCGCCAATCGAACGCAAAACGTGCATCGGGATAATCTGTAAGGTTGTGGCAAGAAAATTCGGGTATTTCAATAAACCTTCAGCAGTAAACTCTTTCCACATCAATCCTTGCGTAAAACCTGCCCAATACATTGGGATGGCATAAAAGAGTATTCCTAAAGTACCGATCCAAAAGTGGAAACCTGCTAGTTTTTTAGAGTAAAGTTCGGTTTTATAAATGCGCGGGATTAACCAGTATAAAATACCAAATGTTAAAAAGCCATTCCATCCTAAAGCGCCAACATGAACGTGGGCAACAATCCAATCGGTAAAATGCGCTACCCCGTTTATCTGTTTTAACGATAACATTGGGCCTTCGAAAGTAGCCATACCATAGGCAGTAAGGGCAACTACCATAAATTTAAGGGTAACATCTTCCCTTACTTTATCCCAGGCGCCACGCAGGGTCAACAAACCATTAATCATACCGCCCCAGCTTGGTGCAATCAGCATAATGGAAAAGGCAACGCCTAACGATTGAGCCCAGCCCGGTAATGAAGTGTACAACAAGTGATGCGGTCCTGCCCAGATATAGATAAAAATAAGCGACCAAAAGTGCAGGATACTCAGTTTATAAGAGTAAACAGGCCTGCCCGCCATTTTTGGAAGGAAGTAATACATCATCCCCAGGTATGGCGTAGTTAGGAAAAACGCAACAGCATTATGCCCATACCACCATTGTACCAATGCATCCTGAACGCCGGCATACAAATAGTAGCTTTTCATAAAAGAAACGGGCAACTCAAAAGAGTTTACAATGTGTAATACCGCAATGGTTACAAAAGTGGCAATGTAAAACCAGATGGCCACGTAGAGATGGCGCTCGCGCCTTTTAATAATGGTACCGAACATGTTGATCCCGAAAACCACCCAGATGAGGGTAATGGCAATATCAATTGGCCATTCGAGTTCGGCATATTCGTGCGAAGTCGTAAAACCCAGTGGAAGGGTAATTACGGCCGATAAGATAATGAGCTGCCAGCCCCAGAAATGGATTTTGCTAAGCGTATCGCTAAACATTCTGGCTTTAAGTAAACGCTGAAGGGAATAATAAACGCCCATAAAAATGGCATTCCCGACAAAGGCAAAAATTACAGCATTGGTATGCAATGGCCTGATCCTGCCAAATGTGGTATACTGGCTACCCATGTTCATGGCCGGCTTAAAGAGCTGCATGGCCACAAGCAGCCCAACAGTCATTCCTATAATTCCCCAAACAAGGGTGGCAATGCCAAAGTTTCTGACAATCCTGTTATCGTAAGTAAATTTTTCTAGCTGCATAATAGAAGCGGAATTTTGTATGTTTTGTACACCAAAGGTATCCTGCAGCAGAGAGATAAAGCATGACGTGTGTTAGCTGGAAAAGTGATCTTCTTCACTTTTTTCGCCGGTTACTTCATCGTCAAACAAGATGCGCATGCCAGGAGTGTGCACATCATCGTTCTGACCGGTTTTATAAGCCCAAAAGAAAGCACCCAAAAAAATGAGTGCCATTAAAACGCTGCAGCCAACTAAGAAGTAAAGGATATTCATATCAATTTGTTTTTACGGGCAAACCAGCGGGTAGCCAGGGTAGTAAATAAAATAATGGTGACCGTACTGACCGGCATCAGCACCGCTGCAACCAGTGGATATAGCGTTCCCTGTACGGCATAGTAAATACCGACGCAGTTATAGGCTGTAGCAATAGCAAAACTAATTTTAATAACTTTAAGCCCATCTTTACTGAGCTGAATAAAGTTTGGTAGAAAGTTCAATGCACTTCCCTGTAAAATGGCATCGCAGCCTGGTGTAAAATTATTGATGTTATCGGTTAAGGCTATCCCAAAATTACTCTGCTTCAAAGCGCCGGCATCATTTAGCCCATCACCCAGCATCATTACTTTATTCCCATTTTCCTGAAGACTTAAAACGGCGGCCAATTTCTGGTGCGGACGCTGATGAAACCTGATAGACGTGTTTTCTGGAAAAATAGTCTTCAGCATGGAATGGTCCTTATCCGTATCGCCTGATAAAACCTGCAGTTTAAATTTAGAAAGTTTCGAAACCAACTGTCCCAATCCGGGCCGCCATTGTTGTTTAATATCAAAACATCCCTTGTAAACATGGTCAATCAAAATATGTACGCCGGTTTCACTAACCGATTTTATGGTTATAGGAAGCATAGATAAATGTCCTGCATAAATAACATGATTATTGATCTTCGCTGATAAACCCTTCCCTACCACCTCCTTATAATCCTGAAGTGAATAAAATCTTTCAACGTTTAAGGCTTTTAAGATATGCCGGCTTAAGGGGTGGGCAGAATTGCGCAACAGTGAAGCCACAATTAGTTTCTCTTCGTGTGTTAGAGATCCGCTAAAAGAAATTTCGGCATTTTCATTACTGGTCAGGGTACCTGTTTTATCAAAAATCAGCGTATCACATTTGGCCAGTTCTTCAACCGCATCAGTATTTTTAACATAAAATCCTTTTTTATCAAAAACAGATAAGATGGCCGATAACGTAAAAGGTGTACTTAAAGCCAGTACGCATGGGCAAGCTACAATAATGACCGCGGTAAATGCCGACCAGGCTTTATGGCTATCGTGCTGAAACAACCAGTAGGCTGTAGCGGCAAAGGCAATCAGAAAAACGCCAATGCTGAAGTATTTCGCAACAGAATCGTTAAAATTTTGCTTTTCAACATTGCTTTTATAATTTTCATTGTTCCAGAGCCCCGTGAGGTAACTCTGCGAAACCGGTTTAATCACTTCAAGTTCTATTGCCCCGGTAGTTTGCCGTCCTCCCGCATAAATGATTTCACCCAGTACTTTATGTATCGGTTCCGATTCACCGGTAACGAAGCTCATATCTACCCAGGCATCACCTTTCATTAAAATGGCATCTGCGGGTACCAGTTCTCCGTTTCTGATCCACAACCTGTCACCTATTTTTATATCGTTAATGGCTACAGGCTTTTCTTTACCATTCTGGATGGTAGTGACGGCAATGGGAAAATAAGACCGATAGTCACGATCGAAAGAAATATGGTGGTAAGTACGCTGTTTAAGCCACTTACCCATTAAAAGCAAGAATACAAGACCTGTTAAAGTATCAGCAAAACCAGGTCCGGTGGCAAAAATGACTTCAAATGCGGTACGTAAAAACAATACTGCAATAATTAGTGCTAATGGCGTATCTAAATTGATATGTTTGTGTTTGATGCTGGTAATGGCCGAGGTAAAATAATCGCGTCCACAGTAGAAAGCAGCAGGAATAGAAAATGCCAGATTTAACCAGCCGAATAAGTATTGAAACTGTTTTTCAAAACCCGATAAACCAAAGTATTCTGGAAAGCTGAAAAGCATCACATTCCCCATTAAAAACCCGGCGACAGCAATTTTCAGCACTAAAGCTTTGTCTACCGAACTGCTATGGGCTTTAACCACATCCTGAAGACTGATTAAGGGTTCGTAACCAATCTGGTTTAAGGTTTCAACCAAATGTTTTAGTGAAATCTCTTCATGGTTAAATTGAATAGTGACCTGCTTTTTAAGAAAATCAATCCGTGAGCTGAAAATAGCTGCGTTGATTTTATAAAGGTGTTCCAGTAGCCAAATGCAGGAGCTACAATGAATTGCGGGAATGTAAAACGTGATGATACTCGAATTTCCATGTTTATAATCAATTAATTGATCAATGATTTTAGGATCGTCGAGGTATTCTAAATGACTTTCATTTTTTAACTGCCTGCCTGGATTATTGTTATATACATAATAATTACAAAGGTTATTTTCTGAAAGAATCTTGAAAACAGCCATACAGCCCGCACAGCAAAAATCTTTATCGTCTGTTTGATATTTTACCTTGGGCAGATCTTCTCCACAGTGGTAGCAAATGGCTTTGGTTGCGGTTTTATGTTGATCTTCCATTGTAATCGTTTTTTATATTGATGAACTGAAAAGTTGTGTTTTAGGCTGCTTAAGCCATAATTTCTCGTCGAATGCCATACAGACGTTTCTGAGAAAGGATTTTCCCCTGTTGGTGATGCTGATTTCGTTTTCCGTTACCGATATCAGCTGATCATGTAATAAAGGCAAAAGCCGTTCCTGTACCCTTTCAGGGATTTTGTCGCGGTATGCAGTATTATTCTTACACATGATATTTAGGATATGTTTTCTTATGTCGAGGTCCTCATCAGTGAGAAAATGCCCTTTTTCTACAGGTAGTGACTGCTGCGCAATTTTATCCAGATAAGCCTCTACTGTTTTGGGGTTCTGTGCAAAAGCGGTCCAGCTATCGCTGATCGATGAAACCCCAAGACCGATGAGTAAATGGGTATGCTGACTGGTATAGCCCATAAAATTACGATGGAGTTTATCCGTTGCCATTGACTGAAACAAAAGATCGCTTTTCAGGGCAAAATGGTCCATGCCTACATCTTCATAACCAGCATCAATCAGTAACTTTCTGCCAAATTGGTAAAGTGCAAATTTTTCATCGCCCATGGGAATATCCTTTTCGGTATAATGCCTTTGCCCGGGCTTTAACCATGGCACGTGTGCATAACTGTAAAAGGCAATGCGATCCGGCTGCATACCAATCACATCATTTACGGTACGCTCCAATCCGTCAATACACTGACCAGGCAGTCCATAAATCAGATCGAAGTTGATGGAGGTATAACCAATTTGCCTCGCCTCGCTGGTTACCTGAGCAACCTGTGCAGGTGTTTGAAAGCGGTTGATCAAAAACTGCACTTTAGGATCGAAGTCCTGAATGCCCAAACTTAATCTTCTAAAACCAAGCTGATGAAGTGTTGTTAAATGTGCTTTGGTGGTATTGGCTGGATGAGCCTCGAAAGAAAGTTCAGCATCAGGAGCCAGACTTGCATCTTGCATAATGCCATTAATCAGCAGACCGAGATTTTCTGCACTAAAAAAAGTAGGCGTTCCACCACCAAGGTGTAACTCTTTTAGTTTCGGTTTCTCCCGCAAGGCATCTACATACATGCGCCATTCAGCAAGTACAGCTAAAATATAAGGAACCTCTACCGAATGATTTTTGGTAATACGGGTATTGCAGCCGCAGTAGGTACACAGGCTTTCGCAGAATGGGAGGTGGATATATAAGCTGATCCCTTCATCTTTGTGGCTTGCATAGGTTTTGGATACCCTGTTTAGCCATTCATGAGTATTAAAGCTTTCAATATCCCAGTATGGCACAGTTGGATAACTGGTATAGCGTGGAGCAGCAACGTTATATTTTTTAAGCAATTCTGCATCTTCCATTTTACAGTTTTTTAGTGGTTGCGCATTCACTCTGGCAGCAACAGGCTTTACCTACGCATTTACCAGCTGCCCACTGATCGAGGTTTTTGATTACCTGTTCCATCCTCGCCTTGGTGTCGGCCTGATCAGCCTCCAGCGGAACATTGGCAACCTTCATGCCTGCAAGCCCTGCGGCATTAAGATCAAGATGATCTGTTTGTGAAGATGATGTCGCAATATATTTGATACCTAATGATCTAAGACCCAATATCATGTCACTACTTAATTCATCGTTGTTAAAAACCAAAAGCGCCTCTTTACCAGTTGCAAATGAAAGCGTATCAGCTGTTAAGCTATTGGCAATTATAGTAATATCGTGTTTTTTGTAATTGGCCAGTACCAACCATTCCTTTTCATCAGGCTTAATGTTATAAGCTATAGCTTTCATATATGATAATTATATATACAAAACTATGAAGGAAGCTTAAGGCGACAGGTGAGAATGCTTAGAGAAAAAAATGATATTGGTTACTTTTTTTTAATCCTGAGTCTACAGTCTTGAGTCCCGCTTCTAGCGCAAGTCGTAGCGCTTCGGGTACTGTGGGTTGGCTTGACTTGCGCTTTAAAAATATCTTAGTGTCAGATGGAAACATCCGACACCACAGATGTAATCAGTTTTCAGTTGACAATTTGGAGTTAACAACTAAGCCGAATACCAATGAACCTTTTCCAGCGCAAGTCGTAGCGCTTCGGGTACTGTGGGTTGGCTTGACTTGCGCTTTAAAAATATCTTAGTGTCAGATGGAAACATCCGACACCACAGATAATTTCTTAGTGTCAGATGGAAACATCTGACACCACATACAACAGATTTCTCTGGGCACCAACCCCAATTAACCGATTCACCAATTACACCTTTAACCCAACGGACAATGGGCCAAACGTTATTGCTTAATATTCCTGAGTTTCTCAATGGATAAAATATTAATGGCATTACCGGTTTTATCGATCAGTTTTTCATCTTTAAAATCAGCGAGCATTCTGCTTACCGTTTCACTGGCAGTACCTACCAATGCAGCAAGATCATCGCGCGAGATCCGGATTGTGCAGGTATTAGCCTCGCCGTCGCCAAATTTTGTAGCCACCTGTAATAAAGCTTCAGCTACCCTTTTCCGTACTGATGAATAGGCCAATTGCAGCATTTGTTTTCCTTTATCGCGTACATTGCCGGATAACAGACCAATAAATGTTTTGGATACAACCTGGTGACTGAGCAGGTATTCCATAAAATCGGCTTTTGGAATATGGATAATTTCTGATTCAGTGAGCGTAGCAGCATTTTCTGCGTAAAGTTCCCCGTTACATAAACTTTCATAACCGAAAAAATCGCCATCATGATAAAGGCCCGAAGAAAGTTCCCTGCCATCTTTAAAACGTTTGTAGGTTTTTACCTGCCCTTTTACCACGTAATAAAGGTGTGCGGGTTCGTCACCTTCAATATAGATCACCTGTTTGCTGTTTACCGCCCGTGGTTTACCTTTCTTTCGCAGTTCATCCATTACCGTTTCACCATTGCCTTCTGCCAAACTAAAACTACTGGCCTGCTGCTTTTTCTTAAACCTGCTTTCTATTGCCCTGAAAAGTTCAGTATCATCAAAGGGTTTGGTGAGGTAATCATCGGCGCCCATTTCCATGCCTTTTCTCATATCTGCACGCTCGGTTTTTGCCGTGATGAAAATAAAAGGAATATTGGCTGTTTTAGGATTTTTGTTCAGCAGGTACAAAACACCGTATCCATCCAGCTCAGGCATCATAATATCACACAGAATTACATCTGGAAGATGATTAACCGCCATTTCGACACCGATTTTTCCGTGTTTAGCCGTAAAAGTTTTATAACCGGCCAGATCCAGTACTTCAGCAGTACTTTCCCTGATATCGTCATTATCTTCAATAATTAAAACTTTCCTGTTCATGCGATAAATCTAAATGATAAAATTATTTTTAAAGGGAAAAGTAAGCGTAAATACAGTACCCGAATGCTGCTCGCTATTGCAGGCTACCGTGCCGTTCATCAGGCCAACATATCTTTTAACAATATTAAGACCCAAGCCTGTCCCTGGAATATCGCCGGTATTGTGCGCCCTAAAAAATGGCTCAAAAAGATTGCCCTGATCAGCAGCTGGAATACCGATACCATTATCTTTTACTTCTAAAATCAGTTCATCATCTTTCAAAATAGAATTGAACTGGATGAGTGTGTCCTCGCCCGAGTATTTGATCGAATTCGAAATCAGATTGATGATGCAATTTTTCAACAGATTAGGGTCCAGGTAAACCTCAGCTGTCGTTCCGGTATGTTCGTAAATAATATGCTGGTTCTGTTTGGTCATCATCTGCATCTCTTCTGCTATCTCTTCTGCAAAACTGATGATGTTAAAAGCTTGTGCCGATACCTCTACTTTACCTGCTTCCAATTTTTCAAGTGAGAGAAAATCGTTCAATATTGTAGTGAGGTTATTAATGGAATTTTTGATTTTTAAGGTATGCTTCTCTACACTGGCTACGTCATGTTTGGTCGTATATTTATCAATTAGCGATGCGGATAGCTGAATCGCACTAAGGGGCGTCCTAAACTCATGCGAAGCCATAGAAACAAACCTGGTTTTAAGCTGGTTGAGTTCTTTTTCCTTTTGAAAAAGTGCACGCATATTTTCTTTCGCCATTTCCAGTTCTGAAACAAGCTTAACCAGGTCCTGTGTACGTTCCTTTATCTTAACTTCAAGTTTTTCAGTATAACTTTTAATCTGTTCTTCGTTGGCCTTTTCTTTGCTGAGATCGTGAATAAAACCTGTATAAATTTTACGGTCTGGAAATTTGATCTCACTCACCCCTAGTCTGAACGGGAATATAGAGCCATCTTTACGCTTTCCGGAAACCTCACGTCCAATACCGATAATATGTTTCTGTCCCGTATTTTCATATCTGGCAAGGTACTCATCGTGGTGCGAATGGTCCGGTTCAGGCATCAGAACGGAAATGTTTCTGCCCACCAACTCCTGCCTGCTATAACCAAAAAGCTCAAGCGCCGCAGGATTTAGATGTCCTATCATCCCCTTTTCATCAATGGTGATAATCCCATCTATCGCGTTTTCAATAATCGCATCCAAAAATTTCGACCTATCCATTATTATGCTTCAAATATGTTGTAAATATAGAATAAAGTATCAACGATCTCTTTTCCTATCCAACAATCAGTGTATCAAGTTTATTTTTCGAACTTGCCAACTGTTCATATAATTGCTTAAAGTCATCTGAAGCCTGATCTGTCATTTCGCTGAAAAGTTTCTTATAATAATTGATCCCCTCAGCCAGTTGCAGCTTAAAGCCATTCAGTTGTTTTATCTTTTTGTCACTAAACTGTTGTATATGTTGCTTAATATCCTCCTGCAGGTAATCGATATAAAGATTAAGCTCTTTGATAAAAACGTGCGGACGTTCAACCTGCTCCAACAGGTTAATTTTACCATAAATATGGCCAACCATTTCGTCAAACGAGTATACATCAGAAAAATAAGCCAGGTTGGGTCCCGGGCAAATGGCAACAGCCTTATTTTCTTTTGGTTTCAGCATATCGTATTTTAGGTAGTTTGAAGAACAAAGTCCTTCGCAAAGGCATATTTTTCCAGTAACCTCAGTAAATTGTTTTTCGTATTCGTCAGCGGTTAGGCCGGCCGTTTGAAGGCTTTTGATCTTTAAGTGCTGATATTCCCGCGATGCAGTACAAATAGCCTGTTCGGTAAATTCGGTGTTGTTGCACAGGTATTTCTTGGTACAGGGGCTTCCTGGCCTACCCTTTTCAATCCGCTCCGTCCGCTGTTGCTCTATGCTGCTGTTTCTGAAATTATTAAAACGGATTCCCAATGGTGAAGCATTGCTTAAATAAAAATCCTGTTCGGTTGCAGCAGTAAGTTGTGTTAAGGTATTCGAATCCACATTGGTTACTTCTGGCACCAATAAAAAAGGACTTCCCCAGCCTGCGGCATCAAGGTGGTAGTGCTGCAATAAAAAATTATGTTCTGCAGCGGTTCCGATTCCGCCCTGCACCGTGATCTTTTGTTTGGGCTCCTCTTCAACCAGAATTCCCTTTTTCACCAAAGCCAGCTGATACATTTCAAAAAGCTCCAGATACATTTCACTTCTTTTGGTTTTGAATTCCTCCAGGATCGGGCCGAGCAGATATCCATCGGTAGCAAACGCATGTCCACCACAGTTCAAACCCGATTCAATTCTGAACTCTGATACCCATAAACCTTTTTTGGCCAGGAATTTAGCCTGGATTAAAGCGGACCTGAAATCACTTACTTTTAAGATAATTTGTTTTTTTAACGATTCATTCTCATCTGGAAAGAAGTCTGCGAAATCCGCGATATAGCTATACAATTTGGGGTTCATCCCTGCAGAAAGTATAACCGATGCATTGAGCTTACTTTCAGCAAAACCCCGTAAAGCGGCCAGCGCATCCGTATGATCGTCGCCAGTGTATTCCCCGTCAACATAGTTCATTTTATCTACCTTTGCCATAATATTAACATCGATACTACCCATCCGCATTGTATTTCTGAGTACAGATTTGAAGATCTCCTTGGCTTCTCCATCAGGGTAATCCATCATCAGTTCATACCCATGTTTTAATTTTGAAGTGTCGGGCAAAAGTTCAAAGTAACGGCAGATATCAGTTCCCTTACCAAAATCCTGCTGTTTTAAAGCTTTAAAATCCTGGTTTATGCAATCGGATAAAAAGTTGAGGTAGGAGGTAATCCGTTTGCTACGACTATCAGGTTCATCTTTTCCGATTGCCTCGTAATATACTGATCTATTCTGCGAATGATAAGCGCGCATACGCTCTACCAATTCATCGTCAACAATAGAGAGTACAGAAGAAACGCCATATCTGGCAACTTTTAACGGGGTATCAATAGAATAACCCAGGCCCAAAACGGGAATATGAAATGAATGTAACATGGTATTTTGGTATAAAATAGCCTTTAACCTAACTGAAAGACTAAATAATTCTCCAACAAAACTACCCTGCTTTAACGGATGTAGTGATGATAAGGCTCAAACCAAAAAATGAGCGAAATCACTTTTTCGCGACAGAAAAGTTAAGCTCATCAGCTAAAATTCAAGCCATAAATGCACAGGAACACACCTGATGGCATATCCGGACTTTTATCTCTTTAAAATCACGCTAAATTTTATTTTTTACCTGTGCCAAGGGCTTGAATCGTTACGTGCCTCATCCTGATGAAATTGGCTGGAATTAGGTTCAAACAGGAACACAGTGAGCAGGAGGTAAAACCAAAAGCGGTATCTGGATATGATCAGACATATCAACAGTATAACTTCCTTTAAAAAGATGATGAAGGAAACCATGTTTTCGGTGCACCATAGTCAGTATATCAATCTGTCCGTTTTCTACAATCCAGTCCAAACCATCTTTCACCTGCTCGCTTTTTACCTGACGGAAGTAAATATTGCGATAATTCACCTTGTCGGCAACCAGCTGCAGGAAGTCTGCAATTTGTTGATGGGAAATTTCCGCACCGTTAGCATCATCTGAATGCATAATCAAAATTTCGGCATTAAATGGCTTTGCCAATTCAGCAAGCGTGCATAAAACCGATATATCGCTCGAAGTAAGGTCGGTGGCAAAAGCGATCTTTTTGGGAGTATTAAACCGACAGCATGATGGAATAAACAGCACGGGCATTTTAAGTTCAATTGTTTTCCTGGTCATGTTCCCCATTAACGCTTTCATCAACCGGTCTGCCCGGTTTAAACCGGCCACAATCAGATTCATTTTACATTCGGCGAAGTATTTACCCACCTCCTGATCAATTTCTCCATGGAGTAATCTACCGAATACTTCTGCTTTAAAATCCAGTTCGTGGTGAGCTTTTTTAAATTTTTCCTCCACTTTTCCGACCAGTTTGTTCAAGGCTTTTTTAGCATCTTCTTCAAGCAATTTATAGTCCTCGTGAGGCCAAACCAGTGATGCGGCTACAGGCGAAAACTCCGGCATCTGAAAAACATTGACCAATTCTACCCTCGCACCTATACCATGGGCGAGTTCAGTTGCATAATCAGCCGCATTTTCTGCTGTTGCAGAGAAATCGACAGGTACAAGAATCTTTTTCATATTGGTTTTATTTTAGTATAAAGTTTGAAAAGCGCCGGGTGGAAATATGAGTATCCTCAATTTTCAGATGATTAACATATAGAAAACTGATTATTTAAAGCAGATTACTTCTTTACCAGTTTATTATTAACAGGAAACATTAAACTTTCCAAAACCTGATCGCGGTGATATACATCCGGATACACACGGAGCTGCCCGTCATTAACCTCGCAGGTGATATAAGTGATTTTTACCGGAACAGTATTTTTAAGATGAAAATCTTTTTTACGCATGTTAACCATTGATGATTTCAAAGCAGGTACCTTATCGGCTGCTCCATCGTTCCTTAATAACAGTTCGGCAAGTAAACCAGCATTTTCTACCCGGATACAGCCATGACTGAATGCTCTTTCTGGTTTTTTAAATAATTTCTGTTCTGGAGTATCGTGCAGGTAAATATCAAAAGCATTGGGAAACCGGAATACTACCTTGCCCAGTGCATTATCACAACCGGACGACTGCCTGGCATCATACAGATTAGGATTAGCTTTGATCGCTGCTATAGTACTTTTGGTTAAGGACACTATGTTTTGTTTTCTATCGTAAATACTGTAATGGTTATTGATCAGATAGGTCGAATCTTTCCATATTTTGGGTAACAGCTCAGTCGTAAATATTTTATGAGGCACTTTCCAGTCTGGCGATGTAGTGATGTACTTCACCTTACTTTCCAACTCTGGTGTCGGGCTGGAGGGCTTACCAACAATGGTTTTAAAGATCACTACGCGATCATTGTTAACCAGTTTAAGTGTGTAGGAAGGAATGTTGATCTGTATCAAATAAAGATCTCCTTTATTTATCCACCGCAGGCGCTCCATATTAATGGCCATTTTTCTGGCATCACCTTCCGGAAATTCATAACAGTCATCAATATATTGCCCCTTAACCAGATGGAGATAATCCTGAAGCATTTTATACATATCTGCCTGCGGCTGGGCCGAGGTAACATTGGCCATAAAATCAGGGTGCCCCATCGCTTTCTTGAGATGCGATACCGGATCAAAATCAAGTGGTATTTTCGACTCCAATCGTTCGGTGGTGAATACAGGGTTAAATTTACCGTAGTGAAGATGGTTGATGAGCGTGATCAGGGCATCTGTTAAATAGAGATCAAAAATTTCCTGTTCCTGTAGTTTGGCATTTGGACTGGTAAGTGGGCGAAGCGCATCATAAGTGAGCTGATCGGGATGAAAATCGTTTCTGTTCAAACCAAACTGTAATACGCAATCCATCAGTAACATCGACGCCCAGATATCTGAATGAACAGTATCCTGCATTACCCAGGCACGCTTGTACAGCCTGTCCTGATAAAAGCGGTCAACCAGATTAGGATAGTTCAGCTTTTGCTGCAGGCTAACAATTTCTTTTTTAAGGGACAACGAATCGGTATATATAACAGATCCATCTTTTTTAAGGCAAACTCCAAAAGCATTATAGACCAATAAGAAAGCCCACAAAAGCGTTAAGGAAATAAAAATCAGCTTCACCGTACCGAAGCTTCTCTGAATATTTTTATTTTTCATAACAGATTGATTTACAACGATAAATATCAAAATACAATCATCATATTTTAATGATTCCGATCACTTTTTGCAATGATATCTTACAGGTTATCGAGTCGCTGATGAAAGCCTATGAATGCTCAAACAACCATTTAAAAGGCTTTATTTTTCGTTTTGGCCTCAGGTTGAATTTTTTGATGCTATGCATTTTAACAAAGGTCTCGGCTTCAGAAATATCGTCAGTTACCAAAAACAGACTGAGGTCATTTTCAGCGATTGTTCCCTCTTCTTTCATCTTTGCAATATGCTCTAAAAGGGATTGGTGATATTTTCGATCAAACACAATTACAGGGAAATCCTTGATCTTTTGAGTCTGGATGAGCGTCAGTGCCTCAAAACATTCATCAAGTGTACCATATCCTCCTGGCAGCACCACAAAAGCAAAAGAATATTTTACCAGTAAAATTTGCGGGTAAAAAAATGATTCATGTTCACCCATTTGTCCAGATATGGGTTTGGTTTTTGTTCTCTTGCCAATGAAATATTGCAGCCTACCGAGCGGCCGCCAACTGCCTGCGCACCTTTGTTGGCTGCTTCCATTAATCCAGGGCCACCACCGGTCATAATCGTAAATCCCAGTTGTGCAAAAGCTCCTGCAGCTTTTTCTGTAAATTTATAATAGGGATGATAGGGAGCAAAACGTGCAGAACCAAAAAAGGTAATGCAGGGACCTACAAAATGTAATCCTCTAAATCCCCTGATCAGATCTAGTACCGTTTTTAGCGTAAAAATGAACTCCTTAGCTCTGGACCGTGGCCCTTCCAGGAATTCTATTTCTGATTTACTGGCCATTTTTTTTAACCAAATTTAACTCCCAGGCCAGGCAGCAGATATGATGGGTATCACTTTCCGAACTGCGCTGTATCATTACAGCCAAAACTTTAAATAATTAAAATTGTATATGAAAAAAATTAGCATTAAACACCTTAATAACGTACACGGCGACAGCATCCGTGGACTCGATTTTTACGCGGAGACATTGGAAATCCTAAGAGAAAGGCTTAACGAAATTGCAAAAGCAAATACAGGTAAAGAAACCATGATTGGGATAGAACACTTTCAAAACCTCTTTATCATCCATCAGGACAAGATTGAAGTACTCAAACATCACCTGCTGAAAAATATAGAGGTGCTGGCCGGCGAGATAAAAGATACAAACGGATTTATAGAACAAAGTGTGTTCGAAAAGAACGAGGAGTTACAGGCCGAATACCTGCGTGAGGTTGATTTATTTGAAGAGATGAGACATGAATTTTATCGTTTTGCAGCAGAATGGATGTAAACTAAAAACATAGCCCCGTTGGTTTATGAAAGCAACATTGATAGCCCGCCTTAAACAGCAAAAAATACGTCTTAAAAACTGGGCAAAGCTTTTAGGGCCGGGCCTAACCACAGGGGCAGCTGATGATGATCCGTCGGGCATAGCCACCTATACCCAGACAGGAGCAAAATTTGGCTATAGTCAGCTTTGGACTGCGGTTTATATGTTGCCTTTAATGATTGTGGTACAGGAAACCTGCGCCCGCATTGGATTAGTACAGGGAAAAGGAATTGCAGCCGTTATAAAAGAATATTACAGCAAAAGAGTACTCTATTTTATTGTGGGTACCGTGCTTGTTGCCAATACCATAAACATCGGAGCAGATATTGGCGCTATGGCTTCAGCAGCAGCGTTAATCATACCCTTGCCATTTGCAGTACTTGCCCTTGCTTTTACTTCTGTCACTTTATTACTCGAAATATTTACGACCTACAAAACCTATTCAAGGATATTAAAATGGCTTGCCCTGAGTCTGCTGGCCTACCCTTTAACCCTGATCATTGTTAAACAACCATGGCTTACCTTATTGAAAGCCTCTTTCATTCCCAGTTTCAGCTTTAATTTTGAATACATTTTTATTATCATAGGCGTTTTAGGAACCACCATCTCGCCCTATATGTTTTTCTGGCAGGCCTCTCAGGAAGTTGAGGAAGAAAAATCAAAACGCCTGTTAAAAAATGGCAAACCTTTGGTTACCAAGAGGCTGTTGCATAACATGCGGATAGACAATGCAACCGGAATGATTATGTCAGAGCTTACTACGTGGTGCATCATTGTTGTAGCCGCTACTGTTCTCCACCGTTCGGGCAATACAGATATTAAAGATGCCGCTGATGCAGCCAGGGCGCTTGAACCGTTGGTCAGATCTTTTCCTAATTCAGGCTACATTGCAAAATTGATTTTTTCCACTGGTATTATCGGATTGGGCCTTTTGGCAATACCTATACTTTCAGGCTCGGCAGCTTATGCCATTTCAGAAACTCTCGATTGGAAAACCGGTTTAAATCTAAAGTTTAAAAAAGCAAATGGTTTTTATGGCGTAATCACGATTGCAACGCTAATTGGCCTGATGATTAATTTTATTGGAATCGATCCGATAAAAGCTTTAATATATGCGGCTGTTTTAAATGGAATTGCTGCGGTTCCGCTGCTTTTTATTATCGCCAGAATTTCTTCCAGTGAACTTATTATGGGAAAATACAAAAGCTCAAAAACCGCTAATATAATAGTCTGGATCACTTTCGGGGCTATGGCACTGGCAATTATTGGTATGATTGTTTCTTTCATAAATAACTGACATTGGCGTAGCGACTGTACAAATTTAGCATACGCTACAGGGCAAAGAGCTATAGCATTTTAAACCGGTTCTGGTTTAAAAACAACGAAAAACATCCATTCGCAAAGGAGCTTATCAGGATTTTCCCTTGTGCTAAATCGACAATCCACTTCCCGGCTTTTCATTTCTCCAGATTAAAAATTTTTGCCTGAATGTGATCTAAAGGTATCAGCTTTTTGTTCCGAATCCTCTATCATATTGCAGATATATGGCAACATTAAGGTTCATCAGTTTATATTTGCCATGCAAAAAACAATATCTTTAACTAAAATAATTCACCAGTAATGAAAGCGATAGGATTTAAAACTTCACTCCCTATAGACGAAAGCGAAAGTTTCATCATGTTTGAAACACCGGTTCCAGAACCAAAAGGGAGAGACTTACTTGTAAAGATAAAAGCCATCAGCGTAAACCCGGTTGATTTTAAAATCCGGCAGAACAGCGCAAAAGACACCGCATTGGAAACACCCAAGATAATTGGCTGGGATGCTGTTGGCACGGTTGAAGCCGTTGGAGAAGATGTTACTTTTTTTAAAGCCGGAGATGAAGTCTACTATGCCGGAGATTTAACCCGAAGCGGCTCGAATGCCGAATATCAATTGATTGATGAACGCATAACAGGTTTAAAACCCTCAACACTAACCTACGCTGAGACAGCCGCCATGCCATTAACCGCTCTTACGGCCTGGGAATCACTTTATGATCGCATCCGTATCGCCGAACCTAAAGATAAAGGAAAAAGCATCCTGATTATTGGTGGTGCAGGGGGCGTTGGCTCTATTGCCATACAATTGGCCAGGAAAATAAGTGGCTTAAAAGTGATTGCCACAGCCTCGAGACCAGAGACAAAAGATTGGTGTAAGGCCATGGGTGCCGATGTGGTCGTAGATCATAAAAACCTGGTTGAAGAAGTACACGCAGCAGGTTTAAAGGAAGTAGATTTTATTCTTGACCTGGTAGACCTGAATAACTATTGGGATACTTTGGTAGAACTGATTAAACCACAAGGCCATATTGTATCAATAACGGGCTCTGCCACACCTGTCGCGCTAAATAAGTTAAAAAACAAAAGTGTTACTTTCTCTTGGGAGCTGATGTACACCCGTTCGATGTACCAGACTGACGATATGGAACAACAGCACCATATTTTAAACGCGTTAGCAAAATTATTAGATGATGGCACCCTTAAAACTACATTAAACCAAACGCTTAAGGGATTTTCAGTAGAGAACTTAAAAGAGGCTCACCGCCTGTTGGAGAGTGGAAAAACCATTGGCAAAGTGGTTATTGAATATTAAAAAATGCCTGTAAAAAAAAGGAGAGAAACCTAACCAGCTTCTCTCCTTTTTTATATCCTATTCTCAACTAAACTTTAGCCCTGTTCTCTGAACTTCTTTTTAGCTGCGCGTTAATGCGTTCCAACACGTTATAAATATCGAAAGGCTTGCTGATGTAATCATCAGCAAATGCATCAATTGCTTTTTGCTCGCTATTGTTCTGTGCAGACATTACAATAATCGGGATATGTTTGGTAAAAATATCAGTTTTTAAATCTTCACATATCTCTGCTCCGTTTCCATCTGGTAACATTACATCTAATAAGAAAAGATCAGGCATTGCATCCTGGATATTTTTTTTCAGTTCCGCAAAGGACGAAGAAAGCTGTAATTCAAAACCCTCTTCTTTTAACAGGATTTCAATCACGTTTCTGATTTCCTGATCGTCTTCTAAAATGTGTATTCGTTTTTTTTCCATGTTCAAATTATATGTTTGGGATGTCCGTTCGCGTGGAATGCGCTACACGATAGTAACAGTAACACCCAAACCCTCTAAATGTTTTACAATTTGTTCAGAAATTCCTTTATCGGTTATGATATGATCAATTTCTTCCAATCCGCATATCTTTCCGAAACCTCTTTTTCCAAATTTAGTAGAATCAGCGAGTACGATCGTTTTTTGTGATGCACCGATCATTTTGCGATTCAAATGCGCCTCCATCGCATTGGTAGTGGTTACACCAAAATCTAAATCAATGCCATCTACCCCTAAAAAAAGTTTATTAAAATAAAAATCCTGCAAAACCTGCTCCGCATAAGCGCCCATAACCGAGGAAGAACTTTTTCTGAGTAAGCCACCCAATTGTATCACTTCAATGCCAGGTTCGCGCATTAATTCGAGCGCCACATTTAATGCGGAAGTAACAACTGTTAAATTGGTTGCAGGGGCAATGTTCTTCGCAAAATAAAGTACTGTAGTACCCGAAGCAATCACAATAGAATCGTTATCATTCAGCAATGCGGCTGCAGCCATTCCAATTTTATTCTTCTCCGCCGATTGTATTTTTTCTTTCTCATTAACCGGACGGTCTACCGTGTAGGGATTGTTTATCGTGGCACCACCGTGTGTTCTAAACAGCAGACTCTTGTCTTCCAGTAGTTTTAAGTCCTTTCTTATTGTTACCGAAGACACTTTCAATTCCTTACACAAATCCACAACATTAATGTATTGATCACGTTGCAGGCGACTTAAAATAAACTGATGCCTCTCAGCCAAATTCATCATAGTAAATTAAATTAGCGTGCTGCAAATTAGCAATAAAAACATTCTTTAACATATTTTAGATAAATATTTAATAAATTTTTAACCTGTTTAACATATTATTTCGATCAGGATTTATTATAATTGCGAATAGTTTCGTTTTGTTATCGATTGTTATCAAACCAATGAAAAGATTGCACGCACATCAACCGGCTGATGATATAAATTGGGATTTTATTATTATTGGTGGGGGTGCAACAGGTTTAGGTACGGCACTAGACGCTGCAAGTCGTGGTTTTAAAACGCTATTGGTAGAACAGGCTGATTTTGCCAAAGGAACATCCAGCAGGAGTACCAAGCTGGTTCACGGAGGTGTCCGCTACCTTGCGCAAGGTGACATTTCTTTGGTTAAACATGCACTGAAAGAACGTGGTCTGTTACAACAAAACGCTCCACACCTTGTAGATAAAGAACAATTTCTGATTCCCTGCTATGATTGGTTTTCTGTTGTAAAATATTTAACGGGGCTTACCCTTTATGATTGGCTGGCGGGCAAATACAGCTTTGGCAAATCTAAATTTTTATCCAGCAGAGAAACCCTAAGTTTGATGCCTGGCATTAAAGCACGGGGATTAAAAGGAAGCATCAGGTACTATGACGGCAAGTTTGATGATGCCCGTTTGGCCATTAACATTGCACAAACGGCTATCGAAAAGGGTGCATCATTACTCAGCTACACCAAAGTAACAGCCATTTTAAAAAGCGGTGATGCGGTTACCGGTATTGCAACAGAAGACACTATAACGGGTTCAACAGCTCAATACAAGGGTAAAGTTGTCATTAATGCAACGGGAGTATTTGTCGATGATATCCTGCAAATGAACAATCCTGCTACAAAGAAGATGGTAAGGCCCAGTCAGGGTGTACATGTGGTCCTCAGCAAAACCTTTTTAAATAGTGAATCAGCACTAATGATCCCAAAAACCACTGATGGGCGGGTTTTATTTGCTGTTCCCTGGCATGAGCATTTACTGGTAGGCACTACCGATACGCCGTTAAACGAACATAGTTTAGAACCGAGGGCATTAAAAGAAGAAGTAGATTTTATTATCAGTACGGCAGCAGGCTATTTCAACCGCAAACCCATAGCAAAAGATATCTTAAGCGTATTCTCAGGTTTACGCCCCCTGGCTGCCCCTACCTCTGGTGATCCGAACAGCACAAAGGAAATCAGCAGAGACCATAAACTGATTGTATCCGCAAAGGGATTGATTACGATTACCGGCGGCAAATGGACTACCTACCGCCTAATGGCGGAAGAAACAGTGAATTTAGCTATTGCACATGCGGGTTTAAAACATAAAGCATGTGTAACTCAGAATTTAAATATACACGGGAGTACAGCCAGTTCGGGAAGTGGTCATCTGGCCATATATGGATCAGATCGTAGTAAAATTGAAGCCTTGATTAAACAAAACCCCGGCCTTGAAAAACCACTACATCCGTCTTTTCCGTTCATTGAAGCCGAAGTGGTTTGGTCTGCAAGGAACGAATTGGCAGAAACTGTAGAAGATATTTTAAGCAGGAGATTAAGGATCTTATTTATTGATGCACAGGCTGCTAAAGATATGGCGCCTAGGGTAGCCGCTCTACTTTGCAAAGAATTAGCTGCAGATGAAAACTGGAAAACCGAGCAAATTAAAACTTTCAATAAATTAGCTGATGGTTACCTTTATGATGAATATATAAAATAACTAAAAGGCAGAAACCGCTAACCAACTTTTAATGATGAGTAAATACGTCTTATCCATCGATCAGGGAACCACAAGTTCGAGGGCTATTATTTTTAATTATAATGGCGAAATTGTTGCCATCGCGCAGCGCGAATTTACACAGGTTTATCCTAAGGCAGGTTGGGTAGAGCATGATCCAATGGAAATCTGGTCTACACAATTGGCTGTTGTAACAGAAGTAATTGTTAGAGCAGGCTTAACCGTAGGCGATATTGAAGCTATCGGAATTACCAATCAACGCGAAACCACTGTGGTTTGGGATAAAGAAACTGGAAAACCGGTTTATAACGCAATCGTATGGCAAGACAGGCGTACTGCTGGCTATTGCGATGAAATTAAGGCAAAAGGGCTCGGCGATAAAATACAGCAGAAAACAGGTTTGATCATAGATTCTTATTTCTCTGCCACTAAAGCCCGTTGGATTTTGGAAAATGTTGAAGGCGCACGGGAAAAAGCAGAAGCAGGAAAACTGGCTTTTGGCACCATAGATACCTGGCTGATCTGGAAATTAACAGCAGGTGCAAAACATGTAACTGATGTAACCAACGCCTCCCGAACCATGCTCTATAACATCCATACTTTAAGCTGGGATGAAGAATTGCTCGAGCTTTTCTCTATCCCAAAAGCAATGCTTCCGGAGGTAAAATCATCAAGCGAGGTTTATGGTGAAACGGCAGGAAGAATACTGGCTGCAAAAATCCCGATTGCAGGGATTGCCGGCGATCAGCAATCGGCTTTATTTGGGCAAATGTGTACCGAAATCGGAATGGTAAAAAACACCTACGGCACAGGTTGTTTTATGCTGATGAATATCGGAGAAAAGCCAAAAATTTCTGTCAACAACCTGTTAACCACCGTCGCCTGGCAAATTAATGGCAAAGTAAATTATGCTTTAGAAGGCAGTATTTTTATAGGTGGCGCCGTTGTGCAGTGGCTGCGTGATGAAATGGGACTGATTTCTAAATCGGCTGACGTAGAAACTTTAGCTAAAAAAGTAAATGATACCGATGGCGTTTATGTGGTTCCTGCTTTTGCAGGTTTGGGCGCTCCGCATTGGGATCAACATGCACGCGGCACCATAACCGGATTAACCCGCGGCACGAACAAATCACATATTGCCAGGGCAGCATTAGAAAGTATTGCTTACCAAACGATGGATGTGCTGAAAGCGATGGAAGCAGATGCGGGTGTAAATATTTCAGAGTTAAGAGTGGATGGCGGCGCCACCACCAATGATTTGTTGATGCAGTTTCAGGCCGATCTGCTAAACTGTAAGGTAATCAGACCCGATGTAACTGAAGTAACCGCTATTGGCGCTGCCTACCTTGCCGGTTTAGCTACCGGTTTTTGGGAAAGTATCGATCAGATCCGTTCGCAATGGAAAATCAACAAAACTTTCATTGCTGAAGCAGGAATTGATAATACAGAACGAATAAAAGGCTGGAACAGGGCCGTAAAAGCAGCAAGGGTGAGTGCAGAAAGCTAGTAAACGACTATCGCAGAGGGCGATAAAACAAATTGCAATTCATCGAGACAGCTTGTAAGAGATTTAAAGCAGACCATTCGACTAACTCGGGATTGACAATTGATATTTATGCGGCAGCATCCTTAGCTTGGATTAAACAGATGCCTGCTGCAAATTGCTTTTAATTCTAAACGACCTAAAAATTAATTCAATCGCTTAAAATTTTATAATGAATGTATATCTCTCAGAATTTATAGGTACTGCAATCATGATTCTTTTAGGAAACAGTGTTGTAGCTAATGTAGTGCTTAAAGGCACAAAAGGTAATAACGGAGGGTGGATAGTTATTACAACTGCCTGGGCCCTGGCCGTATTTACAGGGGTTGTTGTTGCAGGTCCTTATAGCGGGGCACATTTAAATCCGGCAGTAACCCTCGCACTTGCCATTGGAAAAGGCTTTAGTTGGGCGCTGGTTCCATTTTATGTTTTAGCCCAGTTGGCCGGAGCCATGACAGGATCGTTTCTGGTTTGGTTGATATATAAAGACCATTTCGACGCTACTGACGATCAGGCTTTAAAGGCCGCACCTTTTGCAACTGCTCCGGCCATCAGAAACATGCCCTCGAATTTGTTATCAGAAATTGTCGGAACATTCGTGTTAATATTCGTGATTTTTTATTTTACCGATGCCAGCATGGGCACGAAAGAAACAGTGACCACACCTATTGGTTTAGGCTCCATCGGTGCAATCCCCGTAGCATTTTTAGTTTGGGTAATTGGTTTGGGATTAGGTGGAACAACTGGCTATGCCATCAATCCGGCGAGAGATTTGGGTCCGCGGATTATTCACTTTTTAATCCCAATGAAAGGAAAAGCAAGCAGCGACTGGGCATATGCCTGGGTACCGATTGTTGGTCCTGCTATAGGTTCGATACTGGCCGCTCTGGCATTTTTGCTCATTAGTAAATCGTGATATCTTCGGAAATACCCGCCGAATGCATTCAAAAAAAGTATTAATATGAACTGAAACGGACAGCGCTGTCTACAAAGATTCTGTTTAGCAGAGCTTCCTGGCTCCTGGTTTTGTTGTACTTTTCTCAAAGCAACACTCAATTTAATTATGCCGCTACCGAATAATACTTATCTTTGAAATAACATCCAGCTACTATTTATCTAACCAATCAGAATTGCAAGCATACTTCCTCGTTGTTGATACCGAAACCTCGGGCCTGCCTAAAAATTGGACTGCCCCTTATTCTAAAGAAAAGAACTGGCCTTATATTGTTCAAATTGCATGGATTATTTATGATCAGGCCTATCAAGAAATTAAGCGTGAGAATCACTACATCAAGAATACCGATTTCAGCATTGACCAGTCAGCACTAAAAATTCATAAAATCACCCCAGAATACCTGCATAAGTATGGAGAAAACAAAGATAAGGTGATGTTCCAGTTTGCTGACGATATAGAAAAGTACAAACCTTTGGTGATAGGCCACTTTATTGAACTTGATTATCATATGGTAAATGTCGAATTATACCGTCTTGGTAAAGAAAACATATTTAAAAACCTCTCATTTTTCTGTACCATGAAGGCAAGTGCACCTTATATTACCAATACCGTAATCAGTCACTTAAAACTGGATAAATTTTACACCATTTTATTTAATGAGGCGCCCGAAAACATCCACAACGCTTTATCTGATACACTGAACACTGCAAAGATTTTCTTTCACCTTTTAAAAACAGATAAAATTAACTTACCTTCAATTTACCAACAGGAGCATACCTTTAACATGGAGAAAGAAAAGAGAAAAGAATTTTCGTTTAAAAGAATTTTAAAGGAACTTTTTAATGGAAGATAGACTCGCCGATCGAATTTATACTGCCCGTATTGGAGATATTACTTTCAGAAAAATTGTGAGTTGTAGCCCCCACACACCAATTTTTGAAGCTGCGATTAAAATGTCGGAGCAAAAAACCAGCTGTCTTTTTGTTAAAAATGACGAAGGAGATTATTTAGGATTTGTAACTGACATTACTTTGAGAGATAATGTCATCGCCAGGCAATTGAGTGCAGATTTGCCTATTGATGAAGTAATGGATACCAATATCATGACCATAACACCAGATGCTTATGTGTATGAGGCTATACTGATGATGTTCAGCAAAAAATCGCGGTATCTATTGGTAAACGATAACGGAAATTTTGTTGGTTTTTTAAGCAGAAACCGCCTGTTGAGTGAACAAGCGGAGTCTCCATTGGTTTTTATCCAATCGGTAAAGTCCGCTGTAAATACAAACGATTTAAAACTTAAATGGCAGAAAGTACCGGGCATCGTATCTCAACTGCTAACGCGGGGTGTGCACTCGAAGATTGTAAACGAGGTAGTGACCACCATTGCCGATACCATCTCTTTTAAAATTATTGAAGATGTTATTGCTAAATTAGGTCCACCGCCTGCCAAATTTGTGTTTATGGTTTTGGGCAGTGAGGGTAGAAAAGAGCTGAGTTTAAAAACCGATCAGGACAATGCCATTATATATGAAGATACGGCGGAAGAAAATAGAGCGGCCGTACGCTCTTACTTTCTCGATCTGGCAACCCAGGTTTCTGATAAGTTGAACTTTGTGGGCTTTGTATATTGCGACGGCGACTATATGGCCACCAATCCAAACTGGACGCATTCATTATCGCACTGGAAGTATAATTATAAAAACTGGATTGAAGAAGCTCTGCCTGAAACTGCTGTGAAATTTGCTGCATTCTTCGATTGCAGGGCCATCTATGGGGATCTGGCAATCATGGAAAGCCTGAGGTCATTCGTAAATGAAGAGTTGCAAAAACCCATTGAAAAATTCTACGTATACCTCGCTAAAAATGCTTTGCTTTACGAGCCGCCCCTTACCTATTTTAAAAATATCAGAACGCAAAAAATTCATAAAAAAGAGGTATTTGATATTAAAACTGCCATGACCCCCATTGTCGACCTGGCGAGGGTATATGCTTTACAAAACAGGATTTTCCAAAAGGAGAATACCGGCGAACGTTTAAAGGCTTTAAGAGATCTGGGCGTTTTTAGTGAAAAGCAATTTAATGAGCTTTCCCAATCCTATTATTACCTGATGGGATTAAGATTAAAACACCAGGCCAATCTGATCATGAATAATCAGGCAGCCCCAAATAACTTTATTGAAATTGATAGTTTAACTAAAATTGAGAAGGTAACACTGATCGAAATCTTTAAAATCATCCTCAACTTTCAGAGTGGGATTAGAATGAAGTTTACCAATAGCCTGGGTTAGGCCGCAATGCGTAAGGCGTTTGATACTGATCGTTTATAATACGCAGCCGTCATGCTGAATAAATTCAGCATCTATTATCCTACTAACACTTTAACGGAAGACCCTGAAGTAAATTTACAGTCTGGCTTTCCGCTTGCGCTACAGGTCTGGGTGACGATCCTTTTTTTAAAGAAAAAGGTCCCGATTTGCATCGGAACCCTTTTAAAATATGAATATCGCTTAGGCGAAAATTTCTATTTTACTGCATCAATTACAGCTTTGAAAGCTTCTGGGTGATTCATTGCTAAATCAGCCAATACTTTACGGTTTAAACCGATTTCTTTTGAAGCTAATTTACCGATTAATTGAGAATAAGAAATACCGTGTTGACGTGCACCAGCATTGATACGTTGGATCCACAATCCGCGGAATTCTCTTTTCTTAACTTTACGGTCACGGTATGCATATTGCAAACCTTTTTCTACTGTGTTTTTAGCAACAGTATAAACCTTACTTCTTGCTCCCCAATAACCTTTGGCTAAATTAAGGATCTTTTTTCTTCTTCTTCTCGAAGCTACTGCGTTTACCGAACGTGGCATGTTGTTGTTGTTTTTTGGTAAGCGGCGTCCGGTTAAGGAACTTTAATGCCTGATACCTGGTGAAATTAATGAATTACTTTCCGATGCAAAGCATACGTTTTACGTTACCTGAATCTGCATCTGTTACAATTCCTGCATTTCCAAGCGCGCGTTTACGTTTAGTACTCATCTTGGTTAAGATGTGACTTTTGTATGCTTTGTTTCTTTTGATTTTACCTGTTCCAGTAAGCGAAAAACGCTTTTTAGCACTGGAATTGGTTTTCATTTTTGGCATAACCTGTTATTTAATTTATAAAATTGTTTTTATTTTTTTGCTACTTTAGGCGCAACGGTCAGGAACATCCGTTTACCTTCCAATTTAGGCAACAGTTCCACTTTTCCTACATCTTCCAAAGCCTGGGCAAATTTTAACAATAAAATCTCTCCTTGCTCTTTGTACACAATTGCCCTGCCTTTAAAATGCACGTAAGCCCTAACTTTTTCACCGTTTTCTAAAAAGCTCACTGCATGTTTTAATTTAAACTGGAAATCGTGATCGTTGGTATTAGGCCCAAAACGGATCTCCTTAATTACAGTTTGTTTGGCATTAGCTTTAATTTCTTTCTGCTTTTTCTTTTGCTCGTAAACAAACTTACTATAATCAATAATTCTACAAACTGGCGGTACAGCGTTTGGAGAAATCTCTACCAAATCCAATTCCAGTTCATCAGCAAGTGCCAAAGCTTTCGCCAAAGGATAAATCCCCGGTTCAACATTATCGCCAGCTAAACGCACTTCAGGCGATTTTATATACTGATTAATGTTATGCTCTGCTTCTTTTTTCTTAAAAGGTGGACGTGGTCCCCTGTTAAATCCTGGTCTTCCTAATGCCAAATTTGTATTATTTTAATTTAAACTGTTATTTCTTTTCTTAATAAATTGTTGAACTCTTCCAACGTCATTTCGCCTAAATCTCCCTCACCATGTTTACGAACAGAAACTTTTCCTTCTGCCATCTCTTTATCGCCGATAATGAGCATGTATGGGATCTTTTTAACTTCCGCATCGCGTATTTTGCGACCGATTTTCTCATCACGAAAGTCAATCAGCCCGCGAATATCGGAATTATTTAGTTCATCTAAAACTTTTTTTGCATATTCTTCATATTTTTCTGAAATAGGAAGAATAATAAACTGTTCAGGACTTAACCATAACGGGAAGTTTCCGGCACAATGTTCGATCAAAACAGCAATAAATCGCTCCAGTGAACCGAAAGGCGCACGATGAATCATTACCGGCCTGTGCTTCTGGTTATCACTACCGGTATATTCCAATTCAAAACGCTCAGGTAGATTATAATCGACCTGAATAGTACCCAATTGCCATTTTCTTCCCAAGGCATCCTTCACCATAAAATCGAGCTTAGGGCCATAAAACGCAGCTTCACCATATTCTACCACAGTGTTTAAGCCTTTTTCTGCAGCAGCTTCGATAATGGCCGTCTCTGATAATTTCCAGTTTTCATCAGAGCCAATGTATTTCGATTTGTTTTCAGGATCTCTTAAAGAAACCTGTGCGGTATAGTTTTCAAAACCTAAGGATTTAAATACATAAAGCACTAAATCGATCACTTTTTTAAACTCGTCTTTCACCTGCTCTGGCATACAGAACAAATGCGCATCATCCTGGGTAAAACCACGTACACGGGTTAAACCATGTAACTCACCACTTTGTTCGTAACGGTAAACAGTACCAAACTCTGCAAAACGAACCGGAAGGTCTTTGTAAGAACGTGGTTTGGTTTTATAAATCTCACAGTGGTGCGGGCAGTTCATCGGTTTCAAGAAGAACTCCTCTCCTTCCTGCGGAGTTTTGATTGGCTGGAAAGAATCTTTACCGTATTTTTCCCAGTGACCAGAAGTCACATATAAGTTTTTGTGCCCAATGTGTGGTGTTACTACTTGCTCGTACCCTGCTTTAGCCTGTGCTTTAGTTAAAAAGTTCACCAAACGTTCGCGCAAAGCAGTTCCTTTAGGCAACCATAGCGGTAAGCCCATACCTACTTTTTCAGAGAAAGCAAAAAGCTCCAGCTCTTTTCCTAATTTACGGTGGTCGCGTTTTTTTGCTTCCTCAATCATTAAAAGATATTCGGTAAGCTCGCTTGCCTTAGGAAAAGTAACCCCATAAATGCGGGTTAACTGTTTTTTAGTTTCATCACCTCTCCAGTAAGCACCAGCCACATTCATTAGTTTTACGGCTTTTACAAAACCAGTATTGGGAATATGTGGGCCACGGCATAAATCGGTAAATGAACCCTGGGTATAAAAAGTAATTTTACCATCTTCAAGGCCATCAATTAAATCCAATTTATACTCATCGCCTTTTTCGGTAAAGTACTTTACCGCATCAGCCTTGCTTACACTTTCGCGCACAAAAGTTTCCTTTTGTTTAGCCAGTTCGATCATTTTGGTTTCAATGGCTTTGAAATCATCCGAAGAAAATTCGCGGTCGCCAAAGTCTACATCATAATAAAAACCGGTTTCAATTGCCGGACCAATACCAAATTTAGTGCCGGGGTAAAGCGCTTCCAGCGCTTCTGCCATTAAGTGTGCAGAAGAATGCCAGAAAGTAGATTTTCCAGCTGCATCATTCCAGGTCAACAGTTTTACTGTAGAATCTGATTCAATCGGCCTGGTTGAATCCCAAACTTCGCCATTAACCTCAGCGGCTAACACGTTACGGGCTAAGCCCTCAGAAATTGATAATGCAATCTGGTGGGCAGAAGTGCCCTTTTCGTACTGACGGACCGAGCCGTCAGGTAAAGTAATGTTAATCATCTACAACTATGATTTAAATTTTAAATAAAAAAGTTTTAAAGATCACTTACAATGTGATTTTATTTTGTGCGAAGATATGGTTTTATTGATCAAAAAGCAAGATTCAATCCATATCACCTCAGGCTCCACTTACTAATTTACCTTTCAAATATTTACGTAAAGGTGTATCAACAAACCGCATAATGAGGTAAGCTAAAATAACAAGCAGGATTACCGAAACCGGAATCACACCAAAAAGCATCATACCTTTAGGTTTATCCACTGCTACATAGGTAAGATAAACCCATATAAATGGATAATGCGTCATATAAAGCGGATAAGATATTTCGCCGGATAATCTGCAGATCTTTCTTAAAGCCGGACCCAACGTTGCGCCCGCACCTAGCGAGACCAATAATGGAAAATAGAGCAACACAATTATAGATTCGCTAATCCAATTATAATCATCATTAAAAGGAAATAAAAAAGCTACCAATAATAGTGCAGTAATTCCCAAAAACCCTAATTCGTTTTTAATGATAAGGTTAAACCGGTAAACGAGCATACCGGCTGAAAATGAATACAATCCCCTTGCTCCACCGTCCCAGAAATTTTGTCCGCCCCAGCCACCGCTGAGATTTTTAGATTGTACAGCTACGTAACAAAGCACTGCTGCCCCAACCAAAGTAAGAGTTATCAATGCCTTTTTATTGATTTTATAAAGCAGCAGGATGTAAAATATATTAGCGATATATTCCCAAAACAGTGACCATGCTGGTGCATTTAAACAAAATAAATTGGTGTAACGCTCCGGCATAATTGGGTATGGGATGAGGAAAGCAGAGGTTAAAAATAACAAAGCTGTTTTACCGAAGCCATAAACAGGGTAAAAATCACTAAAAGGATCAAATAAAAAGGTTAGCAGGCCCAACACAGCACCAACAACCACCAAAGGATGTAAACGGATTAGTCTTAGTTTAAAAAATTGCGTAATACCAATGTGCGCCGCCCGGTTATCGTAGGCGTACGCAATGACAAAGCCCGATAAACAGAAAAAGAAATCAACAGCCAGGTAACCATGACCGATAAAATTTTTGCTATAATCGGTAATGGCAATTTCCATAAAATGGAAAATGACCACTACTATGGCCGCTATGCCCCTCAATCCATCCAAAATTTCAAAATGTTGTTTGGTGTGGAGCAACTCTGCCCTGTTTTCTGCTATAATCACTTGGTTAGGCTTTTATCTGAACCCAATTATAGGAAATATGTCAGCATTACAAATAATCGCTTCAAAAATGATACAAAAAAAGCCCCGAAGCTTAAAAACTTCAGGGCTTGATATATATTATTTGATTCTCAATTAATTTATTCCAAAAGCTCTTCCCTGGCCGCCACCTGCTGGTCTGTTCTGCCTAAAACGCTTCATCATATTTTCCATCTTGGTTTTATATTCTTCAGGGGTAATCAATTTTGCTTTTTTAGGTGCAGTAACATCTTTTGCACTTACATTTCTATATTCAATGCTCTTGGCAATCGAGCTGTTCCCTCTACCCTCAATAGCCAATACCGCACCTTCTGTCCACATATTTGGATTAGGAGAAAAATCGAAACCTAAATCGTTGGTATACCAGATTTTGGTTTCTTCCACCACATTTTTATCCATGTCTAAAATTTTGATGGCCCTGGTCGATCTTACAATGGCCTGGTGACAGGTAAAACCTAAAATCTGTTTGGTTGAGTCAGTTTTAACCACTTCAATTTTTGGAGCCTGAGCTATTTTTGCCCTTGTCGTATCATTTGAGTTGCCACCGCCCGTTCTGAAGGAAGAAATTGGACCGGAAGTAGATAGGGTTAACTTGCTCGGCATATAATAAGTCGTATCATTCAGATCGAATACTTCAGTTAAACTTTTATCAGCAAAGTTGTAATAGTATTCCCGATTGCCGCCGCCGCCACCAAAACGCATCATCATCCGGCCCATTCCGCCGCCGCCACCGCCTGCACCGTTGCTATCTTCCGTTTCTTCAACCGGCATATAACTGGCATTGGTTGCCGTAAATAATAATTCAAAATTGGTTTTGCTTGATGAAGGCATCCTCGCTTTCATCTGATCAGTTAACTGTATGCCATTGGCTGAAGCCATAGCTGCAGGATCTATGGTGTTTTCAAACTGTATAGCTCCCGAAGTTTTTTTCTTTTGTGCGTGCGCAACCGATACAATTGATAAAAATCCAAGTAGAGCGAAGGTTATTTTGTTCATGATGATTTTGTTTTGTGGATTAGATACGAAAGCTTAAAAAAGGTTTAACAAAGATATTTTAGATTATAATTCAAACGTGTTAAATTGTGTTAAAGTCAACCTCGATATGGCCTGCTCAAGCTATTTAAAGCAGATGTAATTTATTTTTTACAATAGATTTTTTGGAAACCAATTGCACAAGCTTTTCGGTAACGATAGTCCCGTCCTTTGCTTAATCCCGATTAAATCGACTTTATTCTAAAATCGATCTTTAAATCGGGATAACGCTGTCGGTCGGGTTTATTTAACCTAAAACAGTTTTCCTCGGTCTGTGTCCTCACAGACCGAAATTTTAATTACAATGGAAATGGTCTGTGAGGACACAGACCATGGAGAAAATCAAACCGTTTATGTTTAAGTTAATATTCCGTACTCTCCAGCCAGCCATTACAAAGCACATCCGCAATATGCATGGTTTTGATCGGCAGGTTATTTTTATCAATGTAACCTTGCAGGTGCAGAAGACAAGAAAGATCCGTTGATATAATATAATCAGCACCCTTAGCCAGGGCATGGTTCACTTTCTGTTCGGCCATTGCAGATGAAATGGCATCAAATTTAACGGCAAATGTTCCGCCAAAGCCACAGCACATATCCGTATCCTCCATTTCGATCATTTCCAGTCCATGTACTTTCGAAAGTAAGTGACGCGGCTCGTCTTTAATTTTGCACTCGCGTAACGCACTGCAAGAATCATGATACACTGCTTTCCCTTCCAGCTCGGCACCGAAATAATCTTTTTTCGCCACCTTAACCAAAAAATCGGATAATTCCCAGATGTTGGATTGCAAACTCCTGCATTTATTGTGAACAATGGTATTGGTAAACAGGTCGTTATAACCACCTTTTACCATTCCCACACACGATGCAGAGGGAGCAACGATATAAGTATTTTCGGAAAAATCGTTCAAGAATTTAGTTCCTACCTGTTTGGCTTCATCCCAATAACCCGCGTTATAGGCCGGTTGGCCGCAACAAGTCTGTTTCGAGTTGTATGTTACGTTACATCCCGACTTTTCTAATAATCTCAACGTATTGAAAGCGGTTTCGGGATATAACTGGTCTACAAAACAGGGAACAAACAATTCTACTTTCATCAACAAATTCTTTAGTCTGCAAACTTACAATTTTGCGGTTTCATTGCGCTCGGTTTTTTTCAGGAATGCTAAAAATACCAATCCAACTATAAAAAAGGATGCCAAAGCGATAATGGATTGGCGCATATTATGGGTTAAACCCTCAATAAATGCAAAACTAAATAAACCAATTACAATTGCCAGTTTCTCTGTAGCATCGTAGAAGCTAAAAAATGAAGCAGTGTCGGTTGTGTGCTCCGGAATATGTTTAGAATAAGTGGAACGGGATAAAGATTGTATTCCGCCCATAATCAGACCAACAATGGCGGCCAAAGCGTAAAATTGATATTGATTTGTTATGGAATATCCATAAATGCAACAACCTATCCAAATCAATACAACAATCATCAAAACATTAATATTTCCCAGTTTTTTGGCTAAAATCGACATTAACCACGCACCCAGAATTGCAACAAGCTGGATGATTAAGATCACAGCAATTAAGCTGCCCGATTCCAGTTTTAAAACCTTTGCACCGAAACCGGCAGCAGCGAGCATAATGGTTTGCACGCCCATTGAATAAAAGAAGAAAGCAATTAAATAGGTTTTCAAAAACTTCATTTGCTTTAACTGGCCCCAAACCTTTGCAAATTCACCAAAACTGCTTTTAATGATTCCTTTGTTAATGTATCCTGCGTTAGGAACATCTTTCGGTAATGCCTTGAAAGGTATCTGGGCAAATAGAAACCACCATATCCCAACCAGCAGAAACGATATCTGAGCTGGTAATGACTGATCCGTAATTCCAAACAGTTCCGGTTTTAGTACAAAAACAAAACAGACCAGCTGTAAAATCACACTGCCGATATAGCCGTATGAAAACCCCTGAGCACTTACTTTATCCTGATTATCCTTTGAAGCAATTATCGGCAAATAAGCATTGTTAAACATTACACCGCCCACATAACCCATCGCGGCCAGAACGAAGCATATAATTCCAGCTTCTAAAGTTTCTAATTTGAAGAAAAACAAACCCATACAGGAGAATGATCCGATATAGGTAAACAATTTCATGAAGAATTTCTTTTTACCCTTTGCATCAGCATAAGAAGATAATACCGGCAGCAATACGACCATTAATAAGTAAGCTACAGCAAGTGCATAGTTCGATAGTACGGTATTTATAACCGTTTTACCAAAAAAAGTTACTTCGTCGCCATGCAGTTTGGTTGTGGTAATGGCAACGTAGTAAACAGGAAAAATGGTCGAGGTAATAACTAAATTATAGGCAGAATTTGCCCAGTCGAAGAAAGCCCATGAGCGTATGGTTTTCTTATTGTCTTTTTCTATCATTTATTTTTCGCTTAGGAAAACTGCACTGATTGTTTGAGGATACTGGTTAAATAGTTCATTACAAAACTAATATTTTATTGCTAACTTGACAGGCATTTTTCTCACATCTCACATCTCACATCTCACATCTCACATCTCACATCTCACATCTCACATCTCCAAATAATACTTCTTCCCATCAGTTTTAATCTTCCCTGCATCCAGTAACTCTCTTATAGCATCAATTCTATCTGTTTCTGTGCCATTTTTAATATGACTAACCAAATCATCAAGGCTGAGCGTTTGTTGTTGGAGCAAAGAAATAATTTCATAATCGATTTCTTCACGTTCAGATTGGTGGTTTTCGGCTTTCTTTTCAGCCAGACAAACATCGCAGACACCACACTTTTTGGTATGATGTTCGTCAAAGTAATTAAGCAATTGAATGCTTCTGCACAAATTAGATGAGGCATAAGCTACCACCGCATTAATCTGTTTGTGTAAAATCTCTTTTCTCAGTTCCAGGTATTTTACATCCAGGTCAAAGTGATCCATATCTACCCTCGGTCTAACATACTGCAACTGCGGTTGATCTGTTTGCTGGATATAGGTAAGCAATTCAATGGTCTGCAATTTATTCAGCAAAGCAATAATATCATTATAAGATAAACCTGTTCTCTTGGCCAAATCCGCCTCATTAATTTTAACGAAACCATCAAAAGCGCCTCCATAAGAGCGTAAAATGGTCTTTATTATTCCATCATAAGCCTTATTTTCAATCTGGAAACGATAAACATCCTCATGGCCGGCAATAAACATTATCCTGGAAGGTAAAAAAACACTTTCAGAAAAGGTAAGATAGCCATCATGTTCTAAAAACTTTAGTGCAGAAATTGTTTTTAAAACATTTACATTAAACCGTTTGCAAAAATCAGCGATATCGAATGGAAAGGTTAAACCTTCACCCGCTCCAAATGCCAATTGAAAATAGTTGCCGAGATAATGATAGGTTTTTCTGATTTCATCTGGCGAGGGAAAGCTATCCAAATACCGCGACTCCAGGCCCATAATGTCGGATCGATTGGCCAATAAAACGGCGTAACTTCTTTTTTCATCACGACCTGCCCTGCCTGCCTCCTGGTAATAAGCCTCCAAACTTTCAGGTAAATCCAGATGCACCACAAAACGAACATCTGCTTTATCAATACCCATGCCGAAAGCGTTAGTAGCCACCATGATCCGGGTTTTATTATTCTTCCACTCTTCCTGCTTCAGAAAGCGTACATCGCGTTCCAGTCCGGCATGGTAAAAATCGGCTTTAATTCCGTTTCGGTTTATAAAATTGGCCACCTCTGCGGTTTCCCGTCGGTTGCGAACATACACTAAACCTGTACCTTTAACATTTTTACAGATATTGATCAGCTTTTTATATTTATCCTCATGATCAACAACCACATAACTTAAATTATCCCTGGCGAAGCTTTTTACAAAGACCTGTGGATCTTTCATTTCCAGTTTCTCTACAATATCCTTCCGTACAAATTCAGTAGCCGTTGCAGTAAGCGCTAAAACCGGGATATCTGGTAAGATTTCGCGCAGTTTGGATAGCTGCAGATATGGCGGACGAAAATCGTAGCCCCATTGCGAAATACAGTGTGCTTCATCAACCGCAATGAGGTTAACATTCATGTAAGAAATCCTGACCTGAACCAATTCTGAAAGCAATCTTTCTGGCGAGAGGTACAGGAATTTAACCTTGCCATAAATACAGTTGTCCAGCAAAATATCGATTTCGCGTTTACCCATGCCTGCATAAATGGCAATGGCCTCAATCCCTTTCGATTTCAGGTTTTCTACCTGATCTTTCATAAGGGCAATTAGTGGAGAAACCACGATACAGATTCCCTCCTTCACCAATGCCGGCACTTGGAAACAGATTGATTTACCGCCACCTGTTGGCAAAAGCGCTAAAGTATCTTTTCCTTCCAGAACCGAAGCGATAATATCTTCCTGTAGCGGCCTAAAAGCCTGGTGCCCCCAATATTTCTGTAAAATCTCTATTGCTGTCATAAATCGGCGGTATCAAAACTATACATTTAATCCAAAATCGCCACTTATTATTGTTGGAAATTGAAAAAATCATCTTCAGAAAAGATTATTAACTTTGCTAGATAAGAAGGATTAAATGTTAGAAACGCAGTTTGCAGATATTGTTAGCTTAATTAAAAATGCCCGGGCAGTGGCATTAAAAACAGTTAATTCTACATTAATAAACCTATACTGGAATATTGGTGAGTATATACATATCAGAGTTAGAAACGCCGAATGGGGACAATCAGTTGTGAAACAACTGGCAGAATTTTTATCAAAGAATGAACCTGATTTAAAGGGTTTCTCTGATAAAAATCTTTGGCGAATGAAACAGTTTTACGAAAGTTATAAAGATTACCCAAAACTCTCAACGCTGTTGAGAGAAATTAGTTGGACTCACAATCTGATTATTCTTTCCAGGTTAAAATCAATTGAGGAAAAAGAATTCTACTTAAAACTTTGTTCAAAAGAAAAATATAGTAAGAGAGAGCTTGAAAGACAGATATCTGCTAGTCATTATGAAAGATCTATATTGGGGAATACAAAACTCTCACCAATGGTGAGAGTTTTACAAAACGATATCGAAACCATATTTAAAGATACGTATGTATTTGAATTCCTTAATCTTTCCGAACCCCACAGCGAAAACGATCTACAGAAAAATTTAGTCTCAGAAATGAGAAATTTCATTCTTGAACTCGGTAAAGACTTTCTATTTATCAGCGAAGAATATAAAATACAGGTTGGGAATAGTGATTTTTATATTGATTTACTCTTTTATCATCGTGGCTTACAATGTTTAGTTGCATTTGAATTAAAGATAGATAAATTTAAGCCCGAACATTTAGGTCAGTTAAATTTCTATTTGGAAGCATTAGATAGAGATGTTAAAAAGTCAAATGAGAACCCGAGCATTGGCATTCTGCTTTGTAAAGACAAAGATAATGAAATAGTAGAATATGCGTTGTGCAGAACTCTTTCGCCAACTCTGGTAGCAGAGTACAAAACGCAGCTGCCAGACAAAAAATTGCTTCAAAGAAAAATACACGAATTATTCAAATAACCATCCAATATATAATGAAATACCTTTATTTTCTAGCCGCTCTTTCGCTATTGTTTTTCAGTGCTAATGCCCAGGAAAAAAAATGGGACATTGAAAAATACCAGGGAACAACCAAAAACTTCACTTTAAATACGGATGAAGGTACCTGGATGAACCTGGATGTAAGTCCCGACGGGCAGGAAATTGTTTTTGATTTATTGGGCGATATTTACGCAATGCCAATCACCGGAGGTGTGGCAAAGCTGATTAGCGGAGGTATTGCCTGGGATGTTCAGCCGCGCTTTAGCCCTAATGGAAAATACATTTCCTACACGAGTGATAAAAGTGGCGGAGATAACATCTGGATCATGAACCGGGATGGCTCCGGTAAAAAACAGATCACCAAAGAAAACTTCAGGCTATTGAACAATGCCACGTGGATGCCAAACAGCGAATACATCATTGCACGTAAGCATTTTACAGCAAGCCGTTCTTTGGGTGCAGGAGAAATGTGGATGTATAACATTAACGGTGGCGATGGTGTGCAGTTAACGAAGCGTAAAAACGACCAGCAGGATGCGGGTGAGCCCAATGTTTCCCCGGACGGAAGGTTCGTTTACTTTAGCGAAGACGTTAGTCCAGGCCCCAATTTCGAATACAGTAAAGACCCTAACGGAACCATTTATGCCATTCGCCAACTCGATTTAACTACCGGAAAATTAACCACCTTAATTGATGAACAGGGCGGTGCCTGTCGTCCGCAGGTTTCTCCAGACGGAAATTTAATTGCTTTCGTAAAACGCGTAAGGCTAAAGTCTACGCTATACGTCCAAAATCTCAAAACCGGAGAAGAATGGCCGATAAATGAAGATTTATCCCATGATCAACAGGAGACATGGGCAATTTTTGGGGTTTATCCAAATTTTGCCTGGACACCAGATAGCAAAAGCATTGTTTTTTATGCAAAAGGAAAAATCAGAAAAACGGAAATTGGTACCTTGATCAACACCACCATACCTTTTCAGGCAAATACGATCCAAACCGTACAAAAAGCGTTACATTTTGAGCAGCAGGTTTTCAATAATGAATTTTCGGCAAAAATGTTAAGGCAGTTAACCACCTCGCCCGATGGGAAAACAGTTGTTTTTAATGCAGCAGGATACCTTTACAAACAGGAACTGCCTGCCGGAATACCGGAAAGGTTGACCAACGGACTGGATTTTGAATTCGAACCGGCCTTTAGTCCTGACGGAAAATACGTTGTTTATACTACCTGGAGCGACGAGCTACGTGGAGCAATAAAACGGACGGATCTGAAATCGGGAAAAACCATTATGCTAACTGATGAAAAAGGGTTTTATTACTCACCGCAATATTCTACTAAAGGAGATAAAATCGTTTTCAGAAAAGGAAGCGGAAACGATGTTTTAGGCTATAATTTTGGCCGTGGCACAGGTATTTTTCTTATGCAAGCCAATGGTGGGGCCAAAACTTTAATTTCGGATAATGGAATCCGTCCGCAGTTTAACAATACCGATACCCGCATCTATTTCCAGAGTTATGCTGACGGGAAAAAAGCACTAAAGAGTATTGACCTGAACGGAGCAAATGAAAGAATTCATTTCACTTCTCAATATGCAAACCAGTTTGTGATTAGTCCAGACAATAAATGGCTGGCATTTAATGAATTATTCAATATTTATATCACACCGATGATTAATATTGGTACAGCACAGGAAGCCTCTGCAGGCAATAAGGCTATCCCTGTTACCAAAGTGACTACAGATGGCGGAACCTATATTCAATGGAGTGCAGACAGCAAAAACCTGCATTGGACATTAGGCCCAAAGTATTTTACCATCGACGTAAATAGTGCCTTCAATTTTGACGGAACTACACCCAAAACTGAGGCTTCTGCCATTGATATTAACCTCGTATTGAAATCTGATGTTCCTACGGGGATACTGGCATTTAAAGGAGCTAGGATTATTTCGATGAAAGGCGATGAAGTGATTGAAAACGGCACCATCGTTACAGATGGAAACAAAATTACAGCGATAGGAAAAGCAGATGCGGTAACTATCCCGGCTAATGCCAAAACCATTGATGTTAATGGTAAAACAATCATGCCGGGGATTGTTGATGTTCATGCCCACTTAAGGACGAGTCCGGATGGAATAACGCCACAGAGCGACTGGAGTTATATGGCCAACCTGGCTTTTGGAGTAACCACTTCGCACGATCCGTCAAGCAATACCGAAATGGTTTTTAGCCAGAGTGAAATGCTTAAGGCTGGTAGAATGGTTGGTCCGCGGGTTTATTCTACGGGATCTATTTTGTATGGTGCAGATGGTGATTTTAAAGTGGTGATTAATAGTTTGGATGATGCACTGGCTCACCTGCGCCGTTTAAAAGCGGTGGGTGCATTTTCAGTTAAATCATATAATCAACCACGTAGAGAGCAGCGTCAACAGATCCTGGAAGCGGCCCGTCAGCTCAAAATGGAAGTTGTACCCGAAGGTGGTTCTACATTTTTTACGAACATGAACATGGTTGCAGATGGACATACCGGCATTGAGCACAGTATACCGGTTTTGCCAGTATATAAAGATGTTACTACCATTTGGAACAACACGGAAGTAGCCTACACCCCTACGTTAATTGTAGCTTATGGAGGTCAATGGGGCGAAAATTACTGGTATGACAGGACCAACGTTTGGGAAAACGAAAAACTGATGACTTACACGCCACGTTCAATTATCGATGCACGGGCAAGACGAAGAACCACCTCTGAATATAGCGATTATAACCACATCGAGGTTGCCAAGGCCACCAAACAAATTGCTGATGGCGGCACCAAGGTTAACCTCGGCGCACATGGGCAGATTCAGGGTTTGGGAGCACACTGGGAGCTGTGGATGCTGGTTCAGGGGGGCTTTAGTCCAATGCAGGCCATTAGGGCGGCAACTTTAAATGGCGCAAGCTATTTGGGCATGAACAAAGAAATCGGTTCATTAGAAGTAGGTAAACTGGCAGATATGGTCATTATGGATGCCAATCCTTTGGATGATATCCGGAACTCTGAAAAAATCAAATATGTGATGATTAATGGCCGGCTTTACGATAGCGCTACCTTAAACGAAGTAGGAACCAGAGAAAAATTAAGAGCTAAGCTGTGGTTCGAGAATGCAAAAGGAAATGGTTACATTATTCCAAATGGGGAATCAGAAACCTGGACTTTTACGGTTCCACATTGTGATTAATCAGTTAGTATCTGTAATATCTAATTGAATAATATAAGATGCATATCATCATCAAATGATGATATGCATTTATAATCAAGAAATAACAAACAAACGAACTGTTAACAGTAGTTGCATTGTTAATAGACTAATAAATACCGATATGAAACCGAACAAGCTTTATAGTATAGCGTCAATTATATTCTTAATCTTGAGCATAGCGGTATTCTCTTCCAGCGGATATTACGTTTTAGGTATTCAGACTGTAAACCTGTTTTTAGCACTAATTGCAATGGCCTATATCACCGCGTTTATATCGGTAATGAAAAACAGAAAATCGGTTATTTCGTGGTTGCTTTTAATCGTAAATTCGATCGTACTCATTTGCATCATTTACTTTTTGACGCACTTTAAAATGAAGATGTAGCGATATCTTTATAAGTTTTTGTCATTCTGAACGCAGTGAAGAATCTTTTAAAACGAGCCGTCAGTGTTTTATAATACCAGTAAACCGTATGCTCTTAATGTATTGATTGGTTTAGAATACCAGAAAAGTTCAAAATTCTCCATTTGCTGTTCAAAATCTGCCTTAACTTCCTGAAAAGTATATACTTTTTCATTTGAGACCGAAATTTTATTCAAAATGGCAGTTAACCACTCGCCTTCCTTTTTATTCGTCTGAATGGCAAAAGTTTCCTTTTTATCATGAAAGGTAAGCGAAGCCATTTCCCATGTATTTCCTTTTTTTGATTTCGTAAAATAATCAGCAAAGGGCTTTCCTCCTATCCATATTACTTTTGCAGTAGGTTTAGTGGTAAACTGATCACTGTCAATCAATGCCTTTTCAATAAAATTAGCAGGAATTTTTGTTCTCGGGATTTTAAAATCAAACCAATCCTGCAATTCGTAATCAAAACAGATACCATGCATAAAATTGAACAGCGATTTTTTTAGCCCATAACTGAATTTATCGTGATCGATCCCGGTTTTATCGGTATAACTGATGTCGTTATTCGCAAAGGTCCCGATGACTTCAGTATCTTTCACCACGCCGAATTTTTCAGGATACATGCCGACAGGGCTATGCGCCGTCATGGCAAACTGGTGCCAAAAGCCTGATTGTAATATTCCAGCTTCAAACAATTGCCGCACCATCTCTAAACTATCAATCGTTTCCTGTACGGTTTGCGTAGGATATCCGTACATCAGATAAGCATGGACCATAATCCCTGCTTCGGTAAAATTACGGGTAACCTTTGCTACCTGTTCTACTGTTACTCCTTTATCAATCAGTTTTAACAAACGATCAGAGGCGACCTCCAATCCTCCCGAAACCGCAATGCAGCCTGAAGCCTTTAACAACAAGCATAAATCCTGCGTAAAACTTTTCTCAAACCGGATATTCGTCCACCAGGTAACTGCTAATTTCCTCCGGATAATTTCCAAAGCGACTTCGCGCATTAATGCCGGCGGTGCCGCCTCGTCTACAAAATGAAACCCATTCTGTCCGGTTTTAGCATATAAATCTTCAATACGGTCAACAATTAACCTGGCTGCAACAGGTTCATAAACCTTAATGTAATCGAGTGAAATATCACAAAAAGTGCATTTGCCCCAGTAACAGCCATGGGCCATAGTAAGTTTGTTCCAGCGTCCATCACTCCACATACGGTGCATCGGGTTCACAATTTCGATTACCGAGATGTATTGATCCAAAAGCAAACCAGTATAATCTGGAGTGCCTACATCAGCCTGTTTATAATCGTTCCTGAAAGCATCGTTGCGATAAACTACTTTACCCTTTTCGAGCAAAAAAGTTCTTTTATAAAAGTGGGCTTCTGTTGGAATAGGGTGCGTAATATTATGATATAACAATTCGATAGGCAACTCGCCATCATCCAAAGTAATGTAATCGAAAAATTCAAAAACCCGAACATCTGATAAGGATCTTAATTCGGTATTGGGAAAACCACCACCCATTGAAATTTTAATTTCGGGATGATTGGCCTTTATCCATTGTGCACAGCGAAAAGCACTGTATAGGTTGCCGGGAAAAGGAACAGAAATCAGGAATAGTTTAGGCTGAACTGTTTCAATTTTATCCTTTAAAACTGATATTAAGATCTGATCAATGTAAGTGGGTTCCTTTGATAACGCGTTATATAACTCGTCAAAAGAATTTGCGCTTCTGCCCAGCCGTTCAGCATAACGGCTAAAACCAAAATTTTCGTCTACGCATTCTACAATGTAATCAGATATGTCTTCCAGGTAAAGCGTGGCCAGATGTTTTGCTTTATCCTGCGTACCCATCGCCCCAAAAGCCCAATCTAATTCTTCCAACTGCAAAAAACGGGAAGCCTGTGGCAAAAAATCATCGCTGCAGATCTGTAAAGCCAATGTTGGATTCTTGCCCTGTAAAAACGCAATTACGGCATCAATGGTTTTTAAATATTCATCCTGTAAAGCGAAGATTCGTTTGGCGTTATCACTTATGTGTTTCTGATTATCTACATTACGTTCAGTGTGACGGAAAAAATCTTGCAGTCCCTTTTTAGAAAATAGCTCTAGAATGACTTCAATTCCTAAATCGGCCTGTGTAGCACTGATATTTTTGGTGTTCAAAAAACCTTTTATATACGCCGTTGCCGGATATGGAGTATTCAGTTGGGTAAAAGGTGGCGTAATGGCAAAGATTTCGGTTTTCAAAAGGAATTGTTTTCTGCAAAAGTACATGATTTCCGGAAGTTTATTATTGTAATTTTAAGACTACCGCGCTAGCGAATAATGAACTCCAATTAATTTCTTGCGTTTTTGTAATTGCCGAACCTGATAATTGCTTTTAACTGAATAATAAACTAAAAGGCAGATTAACACGTTTTATAATTACATCAACACCTTTTTTCTACCTGGATGAAGATCTTTTGCCTTTACTTCCTGATGCTGTGCGTGCAAATCAGCTTTGCACAGAAAACCTTTACATTCCCAAAAATTAAAACACAAGGAACTTCCATTGAACAGGTTACGCCTGTCAACTGGACAGCCATAAATCAGGCTCATGGCGATTTAGACAACGATGGTTCAGATGATTTAGCGGTAATCTTTGAATACAATAAGACAATCAACGAAACACGGGCATACGGCGATAACAATAGTTCGATTATAAAGGAAACACAGAAACCCAGGATACTGGCCATATTTTTCAAAGATCAGTCAACTGGAGCACTGACTTTATCTATACAAAACAACGATTTTATTTTACGTTCAGAAGAAGGTGGTAAATTAGGAGATCCTCTACAGCAAATTGCGGTCAAAGATCAACAACTTTACCTCCGTTTCCAGGGTGGTTCTGAGTGGCGCTGGGAATTAGGCTATACCTTTAAATTTAAAAATGGAGATTGGTTTTTAACCAGCGCGATTAACCTTTATTTTAATCAGAACACAGGAGACATGACCGAAAGAGTTTATGATTTTAGAACCCGGGAATTATTTACCACTGTTGGGAACCTGCACAGAAGAGATATTGCCAACCGGAAAACCAGCGAAGTTTTATATTTTTCACAGTTAAGGACTTTCAGGACATTTAAAAAGCCATGGGCATGGGAAATTATGCCAAATATTTATTTGTAAGTAATAATATTAACGCCAGCTTTTAGATCGGATTTTTGCAATGACAAAACCTGAGGAACAAGTTCTTTTAGCGTTAAATAGGTATTGTCTAATGCATTTAAAACAATGATCGGCAGTGTATACTTTGCGAAATTTTGCTGAAACTGCAAATTCTTATCGAACGTGATCAGTATATGAAAATCATTTGCAATCATTAGTTTTAGCAATTCACCATTCTTAACGCCATTCCACCCCATATCCCTAACGGTATAAATTTCATACTCGGGAAAATGTTCTTTTAATCTTTTAGGAAGATTTTCATCAAGAAGCAATCTCATATATTTTATCTATATGACCAGAAGTTAACAACTTATTTGCAACTTCTAACACACTAACCACTTGAATCTTAGACACACTTGGAAAGTCTTCTAAAAATTCATCAATGGTAATTCCCTTCTCTATATGAAAAAATAAGGTTTCAACAGGAACTCTTGTACCCGTAAAAACAGGCAAACCGCCTAAAACATCAGTATTGGCTGAAATGATATTTTTTAATGATTCCATAGTATATCAAATTTACTAAATTGTAATGGCATAATCTAATAACTTTTCCGTTTTCGCCAAAGGCACTGTTTTTTATTAAATAAAATTGATAGAACAGAAAACCCGGAGCGTAGTGAGGAATTATGGGGATAGCAGAGCTGCAGTAACCGAAGTATCACGACGCTCATTTTCGAAAAAATATTGAGCACCCTTCAAACCTATCAGGTTTTTGAAACCTGACGGGTTTAATAACCATTAAATATTCTGCGCAATTACAAAACCACTGGCCCAGGCCCATTGAAAGTTATAGCCACCAAGCCAACCGGTTACATCCAAACACTCGCCACCGAAAAACAGGTTTGGGATTTTTTTGCATTCCAAAGTTTTAGAAGAAATTTCGTTCGTATCGATTCCTCCGCGCATTACCTCAGCCTTATCATAACCTTTATCTCCTGCAGGCTTTACCTTAAAATGGTGGATGGTTTGTTCTATTAGATCAATTTCCCCTTTGGTTAGTGCAGCAACGGGTTTATTCAGAGGCAAAAATTTGCCCAGTGCATCCGTAAATTTCCTGGTATAAATCCGGTTTAGCAATGTAGACACTAAGGTTTTGCCGTTTGTTTTCCTTTCTGCGTCCAATAACGAAACTATATTTTGGTGTGGCAGCAAATTTAAATTGACTGTCTGTCCCCTCCTCCAAAATGAAGAAATTTGCAAAATAGCAGGCCCGCTCAGTCCCCAGTGCGTAAAAAGAATATTCTCTTCAAATGATATTTCGTCATTGCTCACTTCACAAAAAACGGCATTGCCCGAAAGTTGTGCAAACCACTCTTCGTCTTTTCCGGTAATGGTTAAAGGAACCAGGGCCGGTGCAGTTTCAACAATTTTTAAGTTGTGTTTTCTGGCAAAGCGTAAAGCAAAATCAGTAGCCCCCATTTTCGGGATCGGTAATCCACCGGTGGCAATGACCAGTTTCGCCGCACTTAGCGCAACCGTTTTACCATTCCTTTCATAATTAACCCTAAAGCCATCAGGTAGAATTTCAATTTCTTTTACATCAGCACTGCACCTGATTTCCTGTCCAAAGTCTTCACAAATAGCCGTAAAAACCTGTACCACATCTTTGGCATTTTTTTGATCCGGGAATAATTGCCCTAAAGTTTTTTCTTTTCCTTCAATGCCATAAGTTTCAAAAAAGCTAATGGTATCGTCAACCGTCCATTGGGTAAAAGCAGATTTTACAAAGTGCGGGTTGGCCGATATAAATTGCTCTGCTGATGCGAATTGGTTGGTATAATTACAGCGGCCACCTCCTGAAATTAAAATTTTTGCGCCAGGTTTTTCATTTTTCTCCAGCACAATAACCCTCTTGCCCAGATAGCCTGCCTGCACTGCGCACATCAGTCCACACGCGCCTGCCCCAATAATTATTGCATCAGCATTCATCTATAAAATTTATTATGGTTACTTTTGCACAAAAGTAGCATTATTTTCAAGCGCATGGCAAAACAGATTAGCGAATTAAAATTAGGTATTTTAGGTGGCGGGCAACTGGGCAGGATGCTCATTCAACAAGCCATAAACTATAATGTAACCACATTAGTTTTAGACCCGGATCCTGATGCTCCCTGTAAACACATTTCCAATTATTTCGAAAATGGCTCCATCACAGATTTTGACACCGTTTATAATTTTGGCAAGAAAGCTGACATCATCACCATTGAAATTGAAAAGGTAAATATTGATGCACTTGAACAGCTCGAGAAGGAAGGCAAAAAAGTATTTCCGCAATCAAGGGTAATTCGTTTAATCCAGGATAAAGGAGTACAGAAACAGTTTTTCAAAGAGAACGATATCCCGACCTCTCCTTTTCAGATTGTAAATACAAAGGAAGATATGGAAAACTGCAATATTCCGTTTCCATATATATTAAAACTGCGTAAGGATGGTTACGACGGTAAAGGAGTAATGAAAATCAATGGTGCCTCCGATCTGGAAAAAGCTTTTGATGCACCTTGCATTGTTGAAAAACTGGTTGATTTTGAAAAAGAAGTAGCCGTAATTGTGGCACGTAATGCCAATGGCGATGTGAAGACATTCCCAATGGTGGAAATGGAATTTAATCCGGAAGCCAATCTGGTTGAGTTTCTCATCTCACCATCCACTTTTGCTGAAAGTTTGCAACAAAAGGCCGAAAACATCGCTAAGAATATAGCTTCAGCAATGAATATTACCGGTATTTTAGCGGTGGAAATGTTTGTATGTAAAGACGGTGAGTTACTGGTGAATGAGGTTGCTCCCCGCCCGCATAATAGCGGTCATCAGACTATTGAAGGCAATTACGTTTCTCAGTTCGAACAACATTTACGCTCCATTTATAATTTGCCGCTTGGCGATACCAGCAGCATTACCAATGCCATTATGATCAATCTGCTTGGAGAAAAAGGTTTTGAAGGCGTGGCCCAATATGAAAACCTGGAAAAAGTACTCGCCATAGATGGTGTGTATGTTCACCTATACGGCAAAAAGTACACAAAACCTTTCCGCAAGATGGGCCATGTTACCATTGTTGATATCGACAGGGAAAAAGCGATTGAAAAAGCAAGGTTTGTACAAAAAACACTAAAGGTAATTGCTTAAGCCCCTACCGCGCCGAATTGGAGCTAAAAGCAGGATAAAGAAATAAATTTAGAAGAAATAAAAACAGATATGAGTCAAGGAAATTCAAATTCAGCATTAGTAGGGATTATTATGGGAAGCAAATCAGACCTGCCGGTGATGCAGGATGCTGCTGATGTACTAAAAGAATTTGGAATCAGTTACGAAATTACGGTAGTTTCTGCACATAGAACACCAGAACGTATGTTCAATTATGCTAAAGAGGCTCAGGGTCGTGGCTTAAAGGTTATTATTGCAGGCGCTGGTGGGGCTGCCCATTTACCTGGAATGGTAGCTTCGATCACTACCTTACCCGTAATCGGTGTCCCGGTAAAATCATCAAACTCTATTGATGGTTGGGATAGTATTTTATCTATCTTACAAATGCCTAACGGTATTCCGGTAGCCACAGTAGCTTTAAATGCAGCTAAAAATGCGGGCCTGCTGGCATCTCAGATTTTAGCTACCGCTGATGAATCTTTAACGGTTAAAATGCAGGCTTATAAAGATGAGTTGAGAAAAAAGGTTGAGGAAAGCGCTGATAGCATTTAGTTTAGAGTCACAAGTTGGGAGTTTGGAGCAATAGCGTTAACTCAAAACTCCAAACACCCAACTCCAAACTAGTTCAAACTCGGATCTACCGGAAAATTACTGATATGAGCATACTTTGGTCCCAGGTTCACAATCACATCGCGCCAAAGTTTTTCGTCATCATTACTAAAAATCAGATCAGGGTTAAAGTTATCACTTACCATCCAGGCATTTTGCTGTAGTTCACGATCAAGCTGACCACCATCCCAGCCCGAATATCCCATAAAAAATTTCACTTCGTCCTGCTGTATCGCATTGGTATTAATCAGGATCTTAAGTGTTTCAAAATTTCCACCCCAGTATATACCGTTTCCGATTGGTTCGCCACTTTGTAACCTGTCATAACACCTGTGGATAAAATGTAAGGTATCTGCCGCAACAGGACCACCGAAATAAATATAATTTTTGGCATCCCATAAATCGGGAATTACATCATTCAATACCAGATTGCCTACCTGATTAAGAATATAACCTACAGTCCCATCCGCACCATGTTCCGTCAATAACACAACAGATCTTTTAAAATTGGGATCGGCCATAAAGGGTTCTGATATGAGCAAGCGACCGGTTTTTGGTTTTATATTGTTCAGCATGATGATAATCATTTGTTACACCGTAAAAGATGCCTATTTTTGTTAAATGCAAGTTACAAATGAATTTCTACAAAACCTGCGCCAAGATTACAAAAGCGCTTCACTAGATGAATCTGACGTTGATCCAGATCCGATTGTTCAGTTTCAAAACTGGTTTCAACACGCGGTTGATGCTCAGATATACGAACCTAATGTAATGACTTTGGCCACTGCAGATAAAGCTGGCAGGCCCGATGCCCGCATTGTTTTACTTAAAGGTGTTGATAAAGACGGCTTTCGGTTTTTTACCAATTACCTAAGTGCCAAAGGAAAAGAGCTAAAACGTAATCCTTATGCTGCTTTAGTATTTTTCTGGCCCGAATTGGAAAGACAGGTGAGAATTGGAGGTACCGTAGAAAAACTGGATAAAGAAACCTCGGAAGCCTATTTTAATACCAGACCGGTTGCCAGTCAGATTGGCGCGGTAGTTTCGCCGCAAAGCCAGATTATTCCAAACAGGGCATTTCTGGAAGAAAAAGTTGAAGAACTGAAAGCTAAAAGTGCCGAAAAGGGTATTGTTAAACCGGCACATTGGGGCGGTTATATTGTAAAACCAACCAGAATAGAGTTTTGGCAAGGCCGAAGAAGTCGGTTGCACGATAGGATAAACTTTGAACTGGTAAAAGGAAGCTGGACAAAAACCAGGTTGGCACCATAACCTTTTTTATAAAATTAATATAGATTGGTTTTGCAACAAATCTTTTTTACCAAATCGTTTATTAATAATTTCCGTTTAATCATTAAAGAATGAAACAAATAGCAGTTATCGGATCTGGAACTATGGGAAATGGCATTGCCCATACCTTTGCACAATTTAATTACAAGGTCAACCTGGTTGACATCAGCCAGTCTGCGTTGGATAAGGCCATGCAGACCATCACCAGGAACCTTGACAGACAGGTTGCCAAAGGAACCTTAACAAACGAGCAGAAATCAGCTTCATTGGATAATATCACTACTTATACCTCAATAAAAGATGGGGTTCAAAATTGCGATTTAATTGTTGAAGCTGCTACAGAAAACATCGACTTAAAGCTGAAGATCTTTAGGAAGTTAGATGAATATGCGCCTGCACATGCCATTCTGGCTTCCAATACTTCTTCTATATCAATTACTCAAATTGCTGCTGTAACCGGCAGAGGTGAGCAGGTAATCGGAATGCACTTTATGAATCCCGTGCCGGTGATGAAGTTAGTAGAAGTAATAAGAGGTTATGCCACAAGCGATGAAACAACCAGCACCATTATGCAGCTGTCTCAGCGTCTGGAAAAGGTTCCTGTGGAGGTAAACGATTATCCGGGTTTTGTGGCCAACCGAATTTTAATGCCCATGATTAACGAGGCCATCTATACGCTATACGAAGGTGTAGCGGGTGTCCAGGAAATTGATACCGTAATGAAACTCGGAATGGCACACCCGATGGGCCCCTTGCAGTTAGCCGATTTTATTGGCCTGGATGTTTGCCTGGCGATATTAAAAGTATTAAACGATGGTTTCGGAAACCCGAAATATGCACCTTGCCCACTACTGGTAAACATGGTGGCAGCGGGCAAAAAAGGTGCTAAAACTGGTGAAGGCTTTTATCAATACATTTCAGGGTCAAAAGACCTCATTGTTTCTGATAAATTTAAAAAATCCTAATTTTTTTAGCATTTAATTTTATATTTGCTGCATGAATGAGCATCTGGACCCTGAAGCAAGCCACTTAACCCCTACCGATCGCGATATTGAAAGGGTTTTAAGGCCTCAGGCATTTGAAGATTTTACAGGACAAGAGAAAGTGATGGAAAACCTGAAAATTTTTGTTCAGGCAGCTAAACTCCGTGGCGAAGCTTTAGACCACGTGCTTCTGCATGGTCCTCCGGGATTAGGTAAAACCACACTTTCTCATATCATCGCCAACGAAATGGCAACCGGTATCAAAGTAACATCAGGCCCTGTATTGGATAAACCCGGCGATTTGGCTGGCTTATTAACCGGCCTGGATGAAGGTGATATTCTTTTTATTGACGAAATCCACCGTTTATCCCCTTTGGTTGAAGAGTATCTATACTCAGCCATGGAAGATTTCAAAATCGATATCATGCTCGAAACTGGTCCTAATGCCCGTTCAGTGCAGATATCACTTAATCCTTTTACATTAGTAGGTGCAACCACACGCTCCGGCTTGTTAACAGCACCCCTGAGAGCCCGTTTCGGAATTAATGCCCGTTTGGCTTACTATGACGCTAAATTACTCACGACAATTGTACTCCGCTCCTCCGAAATATTAAAAACGCCCATCAGCGATGAAGGTGCCTATGAAATTGCCCGACGCAGCCGCGGTACGCCCCGTATAGCCAATGCCTTATTACGCAGAACCAGAGATTTTGCACAGATTAAAGGAAATGGAACTATCGAAACCGAAATCGCCCGTTATGCATTAGACGCATTGAACGTAGATGAACATGGTCTGGATGAAATGGATAATAAGATTCTGGTTACAATTATTGATAAATTTAAAGGCGGTCCGGTGGGCTTAAAGACCATTGCCACTGCCGTTGGAGAAGATGAAGGTACTATTGAAGAGGTTTATGAACCATTTTTAATTCAGGAAGGCTATATCATGCGTACATCACGTGGACGAGAAGTTACCGAGGCTGCATACAAACATTTAAAGAAAAATTTTCCTGGACAAACGGGAAAGCTGTTTTAGGAAACGTTGGTTGCGTCAAAATTGCCACCTAAACTAACGTCCAACCGAATGAAAAAGTCTATTGACTGACCTCAAAAACCTCACTGCTACGGTTGAGGTGCAGACCGTAAATAAAATTAACTGCCATTCCAGCGCAGGCCGGATCTTAAGGGCTTGGTACCACTCATTACCATTTCCATCAGACGTGTATTGAACGGAATAAATAGAAAGAAGCAATATCTTTTACAATAAACATCGCTTTATTCACTCAATTGGGCATGATGATTTACATTCGGTAAACACCGAGCTGTTTAACAAAAAAACCAAATTGAAGTTCCTTTTTTATATATCTGTTACAATAGAAGTTTTGGCACAGCGTTTGAATTGTTTGAACCACACACAAATAAATTGGATTATTATGAAAAAGTTATTCATCATCTCCGCGATTTTAGGTATCGTGGCGTTAACTTCTAATCAATCTAACGCTCAGGTAAATATTAATGTGAACATTGGTCCTCAACCAACATGGATTCCTGCTGGTTACCAAAACGTTAATTATTATTATCTTCCAGAAGTTCAATCTTACTATTATGTCCCTCAAAGGCAGTTTGTTTATTTGAATGGCAACCGTTGGATCAGATCAAGGTATTTACCTGCCAGGTATAGGGGTTATGATCTGCATCACGGACGAAAAATTGTAATGCGCGGAAACAGTCCATACCGTGATTACCACAGGCATAGGGTAACTTATGTAAGCCGAAATAACTATTACCGCTCATCTTATGGCGGCGGTGTTGACAGGATCAGAAACCGCGCACCAAAGCATCATTATAAACCACATCACGTTGACCATAGACACCATGATAAAAGGATAAATACAAGTTTATTATCCAGAGGTTACCGAGAGAAGCATGGTCATGGCAGACATTAAAATAAAAAAGAGGCTTTAAGCCTCTTTTTTATTGAGAAAGCAAGCTGACATGAATCAGCGCAGCTTTTTTTCATTCTATTGATGTGGAATAAAACTTTCTGCTTTTTCCAGAACGACCTTTAAACCTGACGGATTTTTACCTCCTGCTGTAGCATAAAACGGCTGTCCACCGCCACCGCCCTGTATTTCTCTACCCAGTTCGCGAACGATATTTGAAGCATTTAATCCTTGTTTCACCAACTGATCAGCAAGCATCACTGTTATTCCTGGTTTGCCATCAATTTCTGTTGTGAAAACCAGGAAAAGGTTATCAACCATATCTCTTAACGAGAAAGCCAGGTTTTTAACGGCCTCAGCGCTTTGCAGATCAATGTGTTTAGCAATCAGGTTAACGCCATTTATTCCTCTTACATGATGTACAATATCGTGTTTCAACGTATTTACACGTTCTATCGTCGATTTTTCAATTTCCTTTTTCAGTTTTGCATTTTCATCAAGTAATGCCTGTACAGCTGCAGATAAATCTTTGCTCCCGTTTAGTAAAGCTTTTAAATGACCCAATTCTTTTCTTTGATCGAGGAAATACTGTTCAGCTTTATCAGCGGTTATGGCTTCGATCCGGCGAACGCCAGCTGCAACAGCGCTTTCTGAAACAATTTTAAAGGAGCCGATCTGTCCGGTCGCTTTTACGTGCGTACCGCCACAAAGCTCTTTGGAAAAATGATCGTCAAAAGTGATCATGCGGACAAAATCGCCATACTTTTCGCCAAATAATGCCGTAACACCACTTTCAATAGCATCTTGATAAGGAACATTCCGTTGTTCCTTTAACTTAATGTTTTGCCTGATTTTCTGATTTACAATTACTTCAATCTGTGCTAATTCCTCATCAGTCACTTTAGCAAAGTGAGAAAAATCGAAGCGCAGATAATCTGCATTCACCAACGAGCCTTTCTGGTTAACATGTTTTCCCAAAACCTGTTTTAAAGCGGCGTGTAACAAGTGTGTAGCCGAGTGGTTATCTTCAGTTAAGATACGTTTATCTTCATCTACAACTGCCCAGAATTTTCCTTCCAGGTTATCGGGCAATATATCGGTAAAATGAACAGTCAGACCGTTTTCTTTTTTTGTATCTGTGATGTCTACCCAGAACTGGCGGCTATGGTCTTCTAAACGCCCGGTATCGCCTACCTGACCACCACTTTCGGCATAAAATGGCGTTTGGCGCAATACAATCTGATACTGTTCTTTCCCTTTAGCTTTTACTTTACGGTATTTTAATATCTCGGTTTCAATTTCCAAATCATCATATCCCACAAACTCACTTTGATCATCAGCATTTACGATATTCCAATCACCTGTATCAATGGCAGTTGCGGCACGGCTATCGTCTTTTTGTTTTTTAAGGGCCTGTTCGTAGCCTACAAGATCAACACTCCAACCTTTTTCGCGAGCCATTAATTCCGTTAAATCAATAGGGAAACCAAAGGTATCTGATAATTCGAATGCAAAAGCACCTTCAACCACATTATTTGCAGCCTGGTATTTTTCGAAACGCTGAATACCTGTAGATAAAGTCCTCAAGAAAGAAACCTCTTCTTCCAGCACCACTTTTTGTACAAAATCCTGCTGCGAAATCAGTTCATCAAAAACCCCTTTAAATTGATCAGCCAATAAAGGAACCAATTGATTTAAAAATGGTTCTTTAAAGTTTAAAAAGGTATAGGCATAACGTACAGCCCTGCGTAGAATCCTGCGGATGACATAACCGGCTTTATTATTAGAAGGCAACTGACCATCTGCAACCACAAAGGAAATGGCACGGATGTGATCGGCCATGACGCGCATGGCAATATCGGTTTTCTCGTCGGCACCATATTTAATACCCGATTTTTCAGCGATAAACTGAATTATCGGTTGGAAAACATCGGTATCATAGTTGGAGGTTTTTTCCTGTAAAACGCGCACCAAACGTTCAAAGCCCATTCCGGTGTCAACATGTTTGGCTGGCAAGCTCTGCAATGAACCGTTTTTTAAACGGTTAAACTGCATAAATACATTGTTCCAGATTTCGATTACCTGAGGGTGATCTGCATTGACCAGCGTAGCCCCATCAACCAAAGCTCTTTCTTCATCCGTACGGCAATCTACATGGATTTCTGAACATGGTCCGCATGGCCCTGTATCGCCCATTTCCCAAAAGTTATCTTTTTTGTTTCCAGGTAAAATATGGCTTTCGTCTACATATTGTTTCCATAAATCGTAGGCTTCCTGGTCTTTCTCCAGCCCTTCTTTTTCATCGCCTTCGAAATAAGTAACATATAATTTATCCTTCGGGATTTTATAAACCTCCGTCAACAATTCCCAACTCCAGGCAATCGCCTCCTTTTTGAAATAATCGCCAAAGCTCCAGTTGCCCAACATTTCGAACATGGTATGGTGATAGGTATCAATACCAACTTCTTCCAGATCGTTATGTTTACCCGAAACACGTAAACAGCGTTGTGTATCTGCAACCCGAGAATATTTTATAGCGGCTTCCCCTAAAAAAAGATCTTTAAACTGGTTCATACCGGCGTTGGTAAACATTAAAGTGGGATCGTTTTTAACCACTATCGGTGCCGAAGGAACAACGTGATGTTGTTTCGATTCAAAAAAACTAAGGAATGCCTGTCTAATCTCTTTTGCTGTCATTTCAATATTATTGGAGGGAACAAAATTAAAATTTTATTGCGTTAATAAGGAAAAATCAAGCTACATTTGAATACTTTAATTAAATGATATAAAACGCTCATAATCAACAATAAAATATGCCTTATAAAGAAAGAGACATTAATAAAATGTATTATACCATGGGCGAGGTGACTGAAATGTTTAATGTCAACGCATCGCAGATCCGTTTTTACGAAAAGGAATTCGACATCCTCCAGCCCAAAAAAAACAAAAAAGGCAACCGCCTTTTTACGCCTGAAGACATTGAAAATCTAAAAATTATTTTCAACCTCGTTGATGAAAAAGGTTTTACCTTAAAAGGTGCTAAAGAATATCTGAAGAATAATAAAACGGGTGTGAAAGAGAATCAAAAAATTATTGACTCATTGGAAAAACTGAAAAGTTTTCTGGTCAATCTGGCACAAGAACTTTAATTATCCTGTTAAGTTACCCAAATAGTATATATTCCCACATTAAATCAACTATTTAAAAATACATTTTTGTAGTTTTTAATGATTTCCTTATATTAGAACTACCAATACAAAATCACCCTAATTTTTTATTAACCAGCTTAAACCCTGCTTATGAAAATTTTGTGTGTAGTATTGCCCGCCTTTTCATCCTATTCATTATTTCCAAAAAAGCATTTTGGTATCGGTTCCCCTGTATTGAAAAGTAATCTGCTTCCGCAGACAAGTCTTTTAAGGAACACGCTTATTCTCATCCTACATTTGATAAGGCATTGGTTTACTGCCCTTTATCATCGACTGTTAATTTTAAGTAATTGTGCTTTTAGGTTTTTAACTGCTGCTTTAATAATGATCGGCTTTATGGCAAATGCGCAAACCAATACACAGGAGGAAGATATACGTGATATTTTGGAAAGCGTGGCCGAAAACCTTCCCGATGATTACGATATGACCGAGTTGGTTGATGTATTGGAAAGGTATCGTAAACACCCAATTAACCTGAACAGAACATCGGTTGATGAGCTAAATACGCTGGTATTTTTATCTCCGCTGCAGATTGCAAATTTCTTTACCCATATCAAGGAAAACGGCCCACTTGCCGATGTGCTGGAATTACAAAGTATCCCTGGCTTTGATGTTAAAACGGTTCAAACCCTGCTCCCATTTATAACCTTAACCGACATGACTGATTATCAGCAACTCGGTTTTAAAAACCTTATTCATGCAGGTGAGAATGACATCATGATGCGACTGGCGCGAACCCTGCAAAAACAAAAAGGCTACACCGATTTACCTGGAAACCGGTATTTAGGTTCACCAGAAAAATTTCAGATGCGATATCGGTATCAATACAGCTCAATTCTATCAGCAGCCTTCACCTTAGATAAAGATGCGGGAGAAAAATTTATTGGCAAACCTTTCGATTTTTATTCAGGTAACATCGCGCTATTCAAATTGGGCAAATTAAAAAAATTGGTGATTGGCGATTATACGCAGCAGTTTGGACAGGGCCTAACCTTATGGTCGGGTTTTTCTTTTGGCAAAGGACCTGATGTTACCAGCGTAGCTAAAAAAGATTTGGGTTTAAGACCTTACAATTCTACCAACGAATATTCCTTTTTTAGAGGTGTGGCTGCAACCCTTAACTTATTTAAAAATGTAGATATAACCCCATTTATTTCTTTCCGCAAGCTGGATGCGAGTCAAAAGTTAGATGCCGATGGAAATTTAGTTCAGTCAACGATCAATCAGACCGGTTTGCACAGAACACCTACAGAGCTTAAAAATAAAGGTGTTTTGGCACAGACCGTATTTGGCACCACCATTCAATATGCTAAAAACGACCTTGCCATTGGTGCAATTGCCTATCATACCCATTTTAAGAGTCGTTTTATCACACAGACTGCAGCTTATGACCGGTATAGTTTTACAGGAAAATCTTTAACCAATCTGGGTTTATTTTATAATTATACCTATAAAAACATGTATCTATATGGGGAGGGCGCTAAAGGTTTAGGTGGTGGCTTTGCTTATATTAATGGTGTATTGGTGAGTTTATCATCGACAGTTTCTGCGGCTTTAACCTATCGCAATTATGCCAAAGATTACCATAGTTTCTTTAATCAGGCAGTATCCGAATCCAGTGAGGCGGTAAATGAAAGGGGCTTATATGCAGGATTAAATATCAACCCAAATAAACGTTGGGCATTCTCTTTTTATGGAGATTTATTCCGGTTTCCCTGGTTAAAATACCGTGTGGATGAACCTTCGAAAGGCTATGAAGTTTTAGCGCAAGCCATTTATATGCCCAGCAAAGCTTTTAAAATTCTGGTCCGGTACAAATCAGAAAAAAAGCAACAGAACACCGATCTGAATGTACCGGTAAAGTTTTTAGACGACGCAAAAAGAGATGGCTACCGTACAGAAACGAACTGGCAACTGAATAAGAACTGGCAATTTCAAAACCGCCTGGAGATTTCTCAATATAAGAAAGGAAGTGCCAAAAGGGAATTTGGATACCTCATTTATCAGGATGTAGACTATTCCCCAATGTTTGGCAGGTTAAGTGGAAATGTACGGTTTGCATATTTTAATACGCCGGGTTATAATAGTAGAATTTACGCTTACGAAGATGATGTGCTATACAGTTTTGCCTTTGGAATGTATAATGGAAAAGGGTTTAGAACCTATCTGAACCTAAGATATAATGTGATCAAAAAGCTTAATGTGTGGTTTCGATATGGGCTGTTTATTTATCAGGACGTAAAAACGGTAGGTACCTATCTGGACGAGATTAAGGGTAATCAAAAATCGGAGGTTAAACTTCAGGTACGCTATCAATTTTAACCGATGTTTAAAACGGAATATATTTTTGCCAGAATCCTCTTGCCTTTTATTCTGGGTATCTGTATTTTTTATTATTTCCCGGCATTAACATCTGTTAAATGCTTGATCATCATTGCATTCACTATTTTAACAGGGCTCTTATTCTTAAATGTTGTTTATAAAAAATACAATGTATACCGTTATAAAGGCACCGTTGGTTTTTTAATTTACATTTTTTTCTTCAGCCTTGGTGGCTTATTTTGCCTGCTCAAAAATGAAAGGTTAAAACAAAACTACTTTGCAAACAACGGGTGCAATCATTTTAAAGTTTGGGTAAATAGCGAACCTCAACAGAATCATGATATTGTACGCTTAAAGGTTGAAATACTATCCGGGTATCTGAAAAATAAGCAGATCAATGCATCAGGCCAATTGTTGCTGAACGTCAAATTAGATAGCCTGAAACCCCTCAGGATAAAATACGGCGATGAAATGATGATCTCAGTTAGATACACCCAAATAGAACCTCCATACAACCCTGCAGAATTTGACTTTAGAGCTTGGCTGGCCAGTCAGCATATATATCATCAGGCATTTATAGATCAGGATCACATAATTAGCACCAAAAACAACGTTGGCAATCCGATAAAAAACATAGCATTAAGCTTAAGGGAAAGGCAAGTTGAAAAATATAGAAGTTTGATTGAAAGTGATGAGGCTTTTGCCGTGGCCTCTACCCTTATTTTAGGATACCGTGCTGATTTAAGTAAAGAAACTTTGTCGGCTTACTCCAAAACAGGAACCATTCATGCTTTATCCGTTTCAGGGGCGCATGTAGCCATCATCTATGTCATTTTGGATTTTATGTTTTTCTTTTTGAATAACAACCGGACGTTAAGAATAGTGAAACTGATGTTCATCTGCACCTTGATCTGGGGATATGCCTTGATGACCGGTTTATCACCCTCTGTCGTCCGTTCAGCGATCATGATCAGTATTTTAATCGCGGCCAAAGTTTTATCGAAGAAAACCAATAGTTATAATGTATTGGCCTTTTCGGCATTTTGTCAACTCGTTTACAATCCATTTTTAATCTGGGATGTGGGCTTTCAACTTTCCTATCTCGCCGTATTTGGCCTGATTTATCTTCAGCCAAAAATATACAAGCTTATCTACACTGATAGTTGTTGGTTGGATAAACTATGGAGTTTGACATCTATGTCTCTTGCTGCGCAAATAGTCACATTTCCATTGAGTATCTATTATTTTCATCAATTCCCCCTTTATTTTTTATTTGCTAATCTTTTCATAACCATTCCGTTAATATTAATGATGTATTTAGGGATTGCTGTATTAATCCCATCGTTCGGATTTCTGGCTCCGGTATTCGAATGGATTATAAATTTTACAAATGCAGTGCTAAACTGGATCGCCAATTTGCCATACGCCAGCTTTCCATCCATATGGATTGATCTGCCAGAATTTATGTTATTGAGTTTCTCGCTGGGCATGTTCATTTATGCATTGACAAAACTTAACAAGCGATTTTTATTTGGCTCTTTATTATTATTTGTCTGTTATCAACTTTTGATTTTGCGCGATGACCTGATGGTTTTTCAGCAGCGGAAAATTATTTTCTTTTCGTTGAGAAAAAATTATGCAGCCGCCTTTATTGATGGAAAGGAAGCGGTTTTGGTTTCGGATTTAAATCGTGAAGATAAAAACTATACCTTTTCGGTTGAACCTGCATTATCTCAGCTGCAAGTAGATAAAATACATTTTATAAGTTTAAAAAAAGATACTGTTTTAAAGCGCTTCGTATCAAACAACAATCAGATTGCCTTTTTTCAATATAAAATGCTCTTGGTTGGTGAAGATCTGAATGATAAAGAGATCAATGGAAATGCCAGCTTTTCCAGCATCTGGGTAAGTGGAAATACCAAATTTAATTTAGCAAAAATACACCGAGATATTAAATATAAAACGGCAATAATAGATGCGACCAATAAAGATTATAAAATTCGGATCTTTAAAAAAGAATTCGAGAATAATAATATGGATGTATATGTTTTAAAGAAAAATAAAGCATATTTGGTGCAACTAAGCCAATAACATGGAAAATCTGGTTTTATATCAGGTTGCTGAAAGGATAGCAACAATAACAATCAACAGGCCCGAAAAGAGAAATGCGCTAAACCCACAACTTGTTGCCGAGTTAACTGCAGCATTTATAAGGGCATCAGAAGATGATCTGGTGAAAGTGGTCATATTGAATGCAAATGGCGATGCGTTCAGCGCAGGTGCAGACCTGGCCTATCTTCAAAAATTACAATACAATACATTTGAAGAAAACGTAGCCGATTCCAATCAGTTAAAAAAACTCTTCACAACGATTTATTATCTGCCAAAGGTTGTGATTGCTCAGGTAGAGGGACATGCTATTGCCGGTGGCTGTGGTTTGGCAACCGTTTGCGATATTATTTTTGCAACCCCTGAAAGTAATTTTGGCTATACCGAAGTAAAAATCGGCTTTGTTCCGGCTATAGTTTCCTGTTTTTTAAAACAGAAGGTAAGCGAATCCATCGCCAAAGAAATTTTACTAACCGGCAAAACTTTCTCTGCGGAGCAGGCATTAAAATATAATTTGATCAATTTTGTAACAAATTCATCCGATATCCATCAAAAAACACGAGAATTTGCATTAAGTTTGTGTACAGGAAGTTCGGGCAATTCGCTGATGATAACCAAACAGCTGATTACCCAAACGGTTAATCTGCATTTAGAAAAGAGTTTGGAAACCGCAGTACAGATTAATGCGAGGGTAAGAGAAAGTGAGGATTTTAAAAAAGGGATCTCGTCATTTTTAAATAAAGAGAAAATTAATTGGTAAATAACTTAACAACAATAAAAACATGTTCAAATCAATCAAAACCAGCATTGTAGCTTTAATCTTAGTGAGTACAGCTATAATTGCCCATGCACAAAAGAAAGTTGCTGAAGGTACTTTAGTATTTGCTGTAACGGCAAATGGTACCACAACTGAAGTTAAAACTAAATTTAATGGCAACTTAACGAAAATCGAAATTGAAAATGGCCCCGCCCTGGTAAATATCATTTCGAATACAGCGGATAAAACCGGATTATTATTGATTGATGTTCCGGTAGCTCAAAAACAGTTTGCAGTAAAGGTGAGCAAAGCAGAAACAGAAGCACAGGAAGCTTTAATGCCAAAATATTCTGATTATAAAGCAACTGGCGAAAAACAGACCATTGCCGGATTTAATGCAGAAAAGTATACCTACAAAGATGACAAAGGCGGAGCGCATGAATTATGGGCAACAAAAGATGTTGATATTGCTGCAATTACAAGTGGAGGCCTATTTAAAGGCTTGGGTGCACTTCCTGTAAAATATTCTGCATTAATTAACGGTGTAAATTCTGACCTGGTTTTAAAATCTCTTTCTGAAGCCAAAGTTGGTGCCATTAATACTGAAGTGCCTGCCGGTTATGAAGTAGTAACTATGGAAGATTTGAAAGCCATGCAAGGTGGTGGTGAATAATTAACCAATTCAAGGTAATTTACAGCTTTTTAACTGCAGGCTTTTTATTTAAATTAGCCCGAAAGTTAAAAAGCTTTTTTTATGTCCAAAAATTATATATGATTAAAAAATTATTATTCAGATTATCAGTTGCTTGTATAGCATTTTGTTCGCTTATTGATGCAAAAGCTCAAAATATCAACTGGGCAAAAGACGGTAATTCCTACTATCAGATTGCAAATGGAGAAATTATTTCGGTTGCCCTCCCTAAAGGTGATAGAAAAACAGTCATATCCAGGGCACTGTTAACACCTGCCGGAAAAGCTAATGCCATTCCGGTAAGGAGTTTTCAACTGTCTGACGATGGTACAAAAGCATTAATCTACACCAACAGTAAAAAAGTTTGGCGTTACGATACCCGTGGTGATTATTGGCTGGCTGATTTAACTGCGAATAAGATTACCCAGATTGGAAAAGACAAACCAGCCTCATCATTAATGTTTGCTAAATTATCGCCTGATGGCAGCAAAGTAGCTTATGTAAGCAAACATAACCTATATGTAGAAGACGTTGATGGTACTGGGGCCAAAGCTTTAACAACTGATGGTACAGAACGCATGATTAATGGTACTTTCGATTGGGTTTATGAAGAAGAATTTGATTGCCGGGATGGCTTTAGATGGAGTCCGGATGGTAAATCTATCGCATATTGGCAGCTGGATGCAACCAAGATCAAAAATTTCTTAATGATCAATAATACCGATTCTATTTATCCATTTACCATTCCTGTAGAATATCCAAAGGTGGGTCAAAACCCATCTGCCTGCAAAGTTGGCGTAGTTGATATTACGACAGCCAAAACCAACTGGCTAGATGTTCCTGGTGATCATATTCAGCACTATATTCCACGCATGCAGTGGGTACCCAACAGTAATAATATTATTTTACAGCAGCTGAACCGTGAGCAGAATGAAAGTATCGTATTTATCTGTAATGCAGCTACAGGATCGGCAAAAGCTGTTTATACCGAGAAAGCCAAAGCCTGGATTGATGCACAGGATGAATGGAAATGGTTAAACGATAACAAAGAGTTTACCATTGTATCGGATAAAGATGGCTGGAACCACCTGTACAGGATTAGTTTGGATGGGAAGAAAGAAACATTGGTTACAAAAGGTAATTATGATGTAATTGATGTAAAACTGATTGATGTAAAAAATAACCAGGTTTATTTTCTGGCCTCGCCAACAAATGCAACCCAAAAATATCTCTTTAAAACCAAATTGGATGGAAAAGGTAAGCTGGAGCAGGTTACACCATCTGTTTTACCGGGCACCCACAATTACGACATTTCACCTAATGCGGCTTTTGCCCGCCATTCTTATAACAGTTCGGTTGTTAGATTCATTACAGAATGGATGAACTTTACTACCGGAAATCCATTTACAATGGATGGAAGCATTACTTCGCAACTGGCGAAACAATCGGTATCGAAAAACAAGGTTGAGTTTTTTAAAGTAACGACCGAAGATGGAATTGAAATGGATGGGTGGATGAAAAAGCCGGATAATTTTAATCCAGATAAAAAGTATCCCGTTTTATTTTATGTATATGGTGAGCCTGCAGGTGCAACAGCGCTGGATGTTGACGGTGCCGGCACAAATCATTTATATGACGGCGATATGGCTAAAGATGGTTATATCTATATTTCAATGGATAATAGAGGTGCACCTGTTCCGAAAGGAAGCGCCTGGCGTAAAAGCATCTATAAAAACATTGGTGTAATTAATATCCGCGATCAGGCGATGGCCGCTAAAAAATTATTGGCTACCCATGCGTATATGGATAAAGACCGTGTAGCGGTTTGGGGATGGAGCGGAGGCGGCTCTTCTACATTAAACCTGATGTTCCAATATCCTGAAATTTATAAAACAGGTATTGCTATTGCGGCGGTTGGTAATCAGTTAACCTATGATAATGTTTATCAGGAACGTTATATGGGTACACCTTTTCCGAGCAAAGAGGCATACATTAAAGGTTCGCCAATTACACATGCTAAAAACCTAAAAGGCAATTTGTTGTATATCCATGGCACGGGCGACGATAATGTGCATTATCAAAATGCCGAAATGCTGATTAATGAGTTAATTAAAAACGGAAAGGTTTTTCAACTGATGAGTTATCCAAACCGTACCCACAGCATTTCTGAAGGTGAAGGTACCAGCAAACACTTATCTTTAACCTACACTAAGTTTTTAAAAGAAAATTGCCCTCCGGGAGCAAGATAGAAATTTAGAAGCAGCTTTCGGGCTGCTTTTTTTTATGCAATAAACATTTGAATCAGCATGGCCGTTACAATGGCGATGCCAAAGCTTAATAAAGTTCCAATCAGTACATATTCGGTTAATTTGAGATCTTGTTTTTCTTTTAAATCACCGAACCGGAATATGGATTTCGCTGCAAGTAAAAAACCAACGGCCTCAAAATGGTTGGTAAGAATAAACAGAAAAATCAAAGTCCTTTCCAATATCCCGATGTATTTGCCCGCGTTCTCCAACGATTTGGGGCTGTCAGGCTGGTTATTAGGAATCCATTTAGCAATAATCACTTTCATGATAATTGATGTTGGGAGGGTTAAAAATAAAGCGCCTGAAATAAGTACCCAGGTGTGCAGATCGTTTAAAAAACCAATATTCAAACTTCCCCTATAGAAAAGATGCCATACAGCTACAATCGAGCTGAAATGCAAAACCTGATCAACAAAAAACAGTATCCGTGCATTTTTATGGGTTTGAAAGATGGATTTTAGCGCATCAATAATCAAATGGATTACACCTATTGTTAATGCCGTTTTCCAAACATTAAAGCTCAAAAAAACAATAAATATCAAAGCCACATGGATCATTACATGCAAATAGAGCTTGCCTGACTTTAATTTTTTTCTTTCCTTATCTTTTACCCAGGCATTAGGCTGCAAAAAGAAATCCCCGATTAAATGGGCAAGAATAAGTTTGATTAAATAGATGTCCATTATTTTAAAATCATTTTGTTCAATTTTTTACGGTAAATCCTGTCCATTTCCATGATTTCGCTGTAATGTGCGCGTTTTAATGCTTCACTAACCGATGATTGCGTCCGGCCTGAAATAGCGGCCAGTTCGCTCTGCAATAAATCGTTATTTTCCAGGGCCATTTTTACCATTTCGGCAGCTACAACACCCCAACTATCCATAGCAATCAACGATAACTTGATTAAAACATTAATTTCCTCGTCAAAATCAGCAGAATCTGTTTTAACTGCTAAATTAACCTTAGCCTGTTTTAAACTGTCAAAAGCCGTTCCTGAATACACAAAAGCATCTCCACTGGATTCTGAAATTTTTTTACGTTTAGTTTTTATTGCTCCAATTCCGATTCCCATTCGTACATCTGCAGGTTTATTTACCTTGATGCAGGCTTTTAAATAGGCCGCGGTTTTGATGGCATTTTCTGGTCCTACTTCTAACTGAAAGCTATCTCCCCGATAAATTTCCCACTTACCACTATGATCAGAAACTACTTTTAAGGCCGTTTTCAGGTCCGATAACCAGCTGTCTTTAATTTTTCTTGAGCCTATAATATCACCTGTTATAATACAAATCATATTACAATATCGAACTTATTATTCATATTTTAAAATAATATCGGGTATTTAGCCGATATTTCAAATTATCGGGTATTTAGCCGATATTTCAAATTATCGGGTATTTAGCCGATAATCATCCAAAACTAATCATTGGTTTTATTGTTAAGTAGCTATGGCATTAATAGAATTTACCAAAAGAGGAATCTACTGTAAGCAGGGTGATTTTTACGTAGACCCCTGGTGGCCTGTAGATTATGCAGTAACTACACATGGCCATAGCGATCATGTTCGTTTCGGAAATAAATACTACCTCTGCCATACGTTAACCAAACCCATCATCAAACGCAGGATCAGTGAAGATTTAAACGTAGAAACACTGGAGTATGGAGAAAGCATTACCCGTAATGGCGTAAATATTTCTTTTTTTCCGGCCGGACATATTATTGGCTCTGCACAGGTGCGATTGGAATACAAAGGTGAAATTTGCGTCATCTCTGGTGATTATAAAATTGAAGATGATGGCATCACCACACCATTCGAGGCTGTAAAATGTCATTCTTTTGTTTCAGAAAGCACTTTTGGTCTGCCAGTTTACAAATGGCAAAAACAGGAAATTGTTTTCAACAGAATAAAGAACTGGGTTAATGATAACATCAATCAACAGAAAACAAGTGTATTAATTGCCTATAGTTTGGGCAAAGCGCAGCGTTTAATTAAAAACCTGGCCGGCAATACCCCTATTTATGTACATAACAGCATTGCCAACCTTAATGAAGTGATTATAGAAGCTGGTGTAAAGCTTCCCAAAACCATTAGGATTACTCCTGAAACCACAAAAGACGAGTTACAGAAAGGAATTGTAATTGTACCGCCCGCCATGCGCGATAGCCGCTGGATCAAAAATTTATCCCACCCGGTTACCGGTATATGTTCTGGCTGGATGCAGGTACGGGCACACCGCCGCTGGCAAAGTGCTGATGCCGGCTTTGCGCTGAGCGATCATGCAGATTGGCCAGGCTTAATGGAAGCCATTACTGCAACAGGTGCCGAAAAAGTATATGTTACTCATGGTTTTACAGCCGCTTTTAGCCGCTTTTTAAATGATGAGGGAATAGAAGCCGCAGAAGTTTTAACCAGGTTTGGCCAGGAAGATGATGAAGAAAACAAAGTTGATTTAGCCGGGCAGAACGAAAATAAACAACCATGAAACGCTTTGCAAAACTGATCCAGCAGCTCGAACTGAGCAATAAAACCAACGATAAAATCTCGGCCCTGGTTGATTATTTTAACTATGCCGATGATCAAGATAAGGTATGGGTAATTGCCTTATTTACCGGTAAAAAACCCAAAAGACCAATTAAATCAGCCTTGTTGAAATACTGGGCGATAGACATTACCCAAACACCAGAATGGTTATTTGCTGAAAGCTACGCTAATGTTGGCGATTTAAGCGAAACCATTGCTTTACTATTGCCCCCTGCTGAGAATACCTCTGACTTTCAATTACATAAATGGGTTGAAGATTTGCACGATTTAGAAGGTAAAGATGATGAAACCAAAAAAGATTTCATTTTAAGTGCCTGGAATAAACTCGAAACACAGGAACGTTTTATCTTTAACAAACTGATTTCAGGTAATTTCAGGATTGGTGTGTCCAATAAAATGCTAGTGAATGCTTTGGCCAAACAAAGCAGCTTAGATAGCGCCCAGATTATGCACAGCATTATGGGACAGTGGAACCCTTATGAAATTACTTTTCATGAGCTGATTAATGGCATCCATGTAAATACAGATAATTCCTGGCCTTACCCCTTTTGCCTGGCATATGCACTGGAGCAAGAGCCTGAAAAACTAGGCGATATTGCTGAATGGCAGGCCGAATGGAAATGGGATGGTATCCGCGGGCAGATTGTAAAGCGGAATGGAGAACTCTTTATCTGGAGCCGAGGAGAAGAGCTGGTTACAGAACAGTTTCCCGAATTGCATTTTATGATCGATGTTCTGCCTGATGGTGTAGTTTTAGACGGCGAAATACTGGCAGTACAAGATAAACAGGTTTTATCATTTAGCACATTACAACAGCGTTTAAACCGGAAAACGATTAGTAAAAAACAACTGGACGATGCACCCATCGGATTTTTTGTTTATGATATTTTAGAATATGGAGCTAAGGATTTCAGGGAAGAACCTTTAAGCATAAGGCGTAATACATTAGAAAAGCTGATCGGTGGTTTAGACGAAAGTCCGGTGATGATATCTCCTGTGATCAATTGCAGCTCGTGGGAGGAGCTGGCAGATTTAAGACAAACCTCGCGTTCCATTAACAGTGAAGGCATTATGCTTAAAAAATTAAATTCTCACTATCATAGCGGAAGAAAACGGGGCGATTGGTGGAAATGGAAAATTAACCCCTATACCGTTGATGCAGTAATGATTTATGCGCAAAAAGGAAGTGGAAGAAGGGCTAATTTTTTTACTGATTATACCTTTGCCGTTCGTGACGGCGAAAATTTGGTGACGATTGCCAAAGCTTACTCCGGCTTAACAGATAAAGAAATTAAAGAAGTAAATGCTTTTGTAAACCGTAATGCAATTGAAAAATTTGGTCCGGTACGTACCGTAAAACCCGAACTGGTTTTTGAAATTGCGTTTGAGGGAATTGCAGAAAGCAAACGACATAAGGCAGGTTTAGCTTTACGTTTTCCACGTATATTGCGGTGGCGGAAAGATAAAAAAGCTGATGAGATTAATACTTTGGAGGACTTAAGGCAACTATTGCAATCTACCTTATAGCGCCGCTGCCACCATGGTCTGTGTACTCACAGACCATTACATTATAACTTGAAAGATTTCGGTCTGTGAGGACACAGACCGAGGAGTCGGAAGATACCGGTCTGTGGAATATAAACAGATGAGAAAGATTTAATTTGGACGACTGGCCTGACAATGTTAAACCCGACAGAAGCGGCACCCTTTTTTGCTTAATATAATTAATGTTATAATAAAGAATCACAAAAAAGGTAAAGCATATGGCGGGACTGTTGTTACAGAAGAACCACTGTTATTGCTTTTCAAAAAAACTAAAAACATATCAATATTAAAATCATAGGGAAAGACAAAGCATGGACCAAACCAAAACCAAAGGTTATAAAAAGATAAAAGCCTGGTTAAAGGCAAATAAACGCAGGCCTTTTCAATTTCAGGAAGATGCCTGGCAGTATTATCTTAATGGCTATAGCGGTTTGGTAAATGCGCCCACAGGTTTCGGAAAAACATTTTCACTTTTTTTGGCTGTAGTAATTGAAGCTTTAAATGCTTCAGCAACCCATAATAAAAAAGCAAAAGACCGTTTGCAATTGATCTGGATTACCCCACTCCGTTCTTTAGCCAAAGATATTGCGAGGGCAATGCGCGAAACTTTGCTGGAACTGGAATTGGATTGGCACGTTGGTGTACGAAATGGCGATACTTCGCAGGCAGAAAAAGTACAACAGAAAAAATCGATGCCCGAAATTCTTTTGATAACCCCGGAAAGCCTGCACCTGTTGCTGGCACAAAAAGGTTCATCAACACTGTTCCGAAATCTTAAATGCATTGTAGCGGATGAATGGCACGAACTTTTGGGCAGCAAACGGGGCGTACTGGTTGAGTTAGCCGTTTCCCGCATTAAAGGTTTGCAAAAGCTGGAAAAAAACCAATTCTTGAGGATTTGGGGAATTTCAGCAACCATCGGAAATATTGAGGAGGCTTTAGATGTATTGACGCCGGATTTGGCAGCCAAAAGAGTGATTGTTAAGGCCGATCTGGAAAAGAAAATCCAGATCAAATCCATCCTGCCCGATGATATCGATACATTGCCCTGGGCGGGGCACTTGGGTTTAAAGCTCGCTTATAAGCTCTTACCCATTATAGAGAAAAGTAAAACGACCTTAATTTTCATCAATACCCGCGGACAATCGGAAATGTGGTACCAGCATTTACTGAACATTGAACCCGAACTTGCGGGACGCATTGCCATACATCATGGATCGATAGATTTTGAACTCCGCAACTGGATTGAGGATGCACTACATACCGGACAGCTCAAAGCTGTTATTGCTACATCATCGTTAGATCTGGGCGTAGATTTTAAGCCCGTGGATACAGTGGTTCAGGTAGGATCGCCAAAAGGTGTTGCCAGGTTTTTGCAAAGAGCAGGACGTTCCGGCCACTCCCCTCATGAAATTTCCAAAATATATTTTTTACCAACCCACGCTTTAGAACTGGTTGAGGCGGCAGCAATTAAAGAAGCTGCTAAAACAAACAATATAGAGAGCCGTGAACCCTTTATTATGGTATTTGATACCTTGATCCAATATTTGGTTACGCTGGCCATAGGCGATGGATTTGATGATAAAATTATTTACGAAGAGATTAAGAATACCCATGCCTTTAAACTTATATTACCTGAAGAATGGGCCTGGGTAATGCAGTTTATTACCTCAGGAGGAGATAGTTTAAGTGCCTATACCGAATTCAAAAAAGTAATTAAAGATGAAGACGGACTTTGGAAAGTAAAGAGCAGACAACTGGCCATGCGGCACAGGTTACATATCGGAACCATTGTAAGTGACGCGATGTTGAAAGTGAAATTCATTTCTGGCGGTTATATCGGCATGGTAGAAGAATATTTTGTAACCCGGTTAAAAGCCGGAGATAATTTCCGCCTAGCCGGAAGGGTTCTGGAGTTTGTTCAGGTGAAAGATATGACCGTTGTTGTGCGGGTGAGTAAACAGAAAAATGCAATCTCTCCTAGCTGGAATGGTGGTCGCTTACCGCTATCTTCCAATTTAGGATCAGTTTTAAGAAAAAAATATAATGAAGCCTTGGACAAAACCCATCAGGATGAGGAACTAGACACGGTCTATCCACTATTCTTATTACAGGAAAAACGTTCCCATGTTCCCAAAAACGACGAGTTACTGATAGAGCTTATTAACAATAAAGAAGGTTTTCACCTCTTTGCCTACCCTTTTGAGGGGCGATTGGTACATGAAGTTTTGGCGGCCCTGGTGGCTTATCGCCTGAGTAAACTGTTGCCTATCAGTTTTTCTATTGCCATGAACGATTATGGTTTTGAACTTTTAAGTGAGACAGAAATCCCTATGGACGAATCGATTGCCTACGAAGTTTTTTCACCTAAGAATTTAACTGAAGATATTACACAAAGTATCAACTCAACTGAAATGGCGAGACGAAAGTTTAGAGATATTGCCTGCATCTCCGGACTCGTTTTTCAGGGCTATCCTGGCAAATATGTCGCCAATAAACACCTCCAGTCATCTGCTGGTCTGTTTTTCAATGTTTTTAGCGATTACGATAAACATAATTTACTTTTGCGACAGGCATACGATGAGGTTTTTTACCAACAACTGGAGGAACCGAGATTGGCAGCCGCTTTAGAAAGAATTCAGAATGGAGCGATTATCATCACTAATCCAAAAAGTTTTACACCGCTGTCTTTCCCCATCAAGGTGGACAGTTTGCGTGAAAACATGAGTTCGGAAGAATTAGAACAGCGGATTACCAGAATGAAAGCCGAAGCAGAGAGAATTAGATAAAAACATTTTCTTGTAACCTGTCTAAATTAAAAGATCCTTCGACAGGCTCAGGATGACAATAGCGTAAATAAATGACCATTATAAGCCAGGGTGAAGAGTTGATTTTAGATAAAGAAAGGGCTTTGTTCTTACCCAAACATCAGCTTTTGGCAATAAGCGATTTACATTTGGGCAAATCTGCCCATTTTCGTCAGGCCGGTTTGCAAGTGCCGGCAACCATTGCCCAGACAGATCTACAACGTTTAAGCTGGTTAATTAAGCAATATCAGCCTGAAACATTGCTGATCAATGGTGATATGTTTCACCATGGTTTAAATACAGACATTGAAGAGTTTTCTATTTGGAGAAAGCAATACCAGGAACTTAATTTTTTATTGGTAAAAGGAAATCACGACAGGCTTTCGAACGCGAATTATGCGGAAATGGGCATCGAAATACATGAACCCAGTTTTTGTTTGGGGCCGTTTTGTTTTATTCATGATGCCCTACAATGTACCGAAGATGAATTATACCCCATTAGCGGACACATACATCCAGGGGTTACCATAGTCGGGAAAGCAAAGCAAAGGTTAAAATTCCCTTGTTTTTATTTTGGAAAGGAATACGCCGTTTTACCTGCATTCAGTTTATTTACCGGACTCTATAATATCTATCCTAAAACAAGCGAGCGTATATTTGCAGTCACGCCAAAAAGTGTATTGGAGGTTTAAGTATGGGCATCAATCACCTGTTTCAGTTGTGAAGCCTGCAGTACACCGCTTTGCCTCCATACCTGCTTGCCGCTTTTGAACAAAATCAAGGTAGGAACGCTCTGAACATTGAACGATGAAGCCGCTGGCTGATTTTTGTCGATATCTACTTTAATAATAGATACCGAGTCGCCTACCTGTGATTTTAATTGTTCCAGGATCGGTTTCATCATTTTGCATGGACCGCACCACTCCGCAAAAAAATCAACCAGCACTGGTTTATCACCGTTAATTAAATCTGAAAACTTAGACATGATAATTATATTTACTAAAAAAACAAGGGTTAACTGGATTGGTTTTTAACGAAAATTCGTCATTGCGAGGAGAAACGACGAAGCAATCTTTATATAGTGGTTCATTAAAAAACTTTCAATCAATAAGATTGCTTCGTCGGCTGAAAAAGCCTTCTCGCAATGACGAATATGTGAGTTTAAGCGCTCACAGGCAGTTCCGCGGCTAAAGCAGTAACCCAATCTTCAAACAGAGCTTTTTCAATTTTTATGACCTCAGCTGCATGGTTTTCCCAATCATCAGAAAAATTAACCAATTGGCTCATCATTTCCTCCAGATGTCCCTCTTCCTCCAGAATAATCGATTTCACATTTACCCTGCTTTTTGCTTCATCAAGAGCTGCCTGATAGATTGGATACAATTCATCGGCACGTACTTCAATGGCATAAGTAACAAATAAATAAGCAGCGAATTTTAAATCATAACCTGAAAGATTAAATACAGCTTTTAAATAGCGACAAACTGCAATATCCAGGGCATGTAAATAGTATTTAGTATGATTTGGCGATAACAGCTCGGCGTTGGTATAAGTTTTACAAAGAGCCTCATCAAGCTTCGAAATCTGCTTTTTTAAATAGTAAGCATGACGGTGTTCTTCTGCAGCATGTTTAAGAATAATGAGGTTTACATTTTCTTTATGTTCTGAAGCGGAGATCTTCTTCGCACCTGCATTTTCCATATAAGATAACGTATTTAACCATTTGGCATGCAACACATTATCTGAAACTATTAATTTTAAATTTGAAGCTAACATTATTGATTGTTTAACTACTAGGTTGTTCTAATTTTGTGAATTACACCAATTGAAAGCCGTTAATTGAAAACTGCGAAATGATTAAATTTCCCTGTTTAAATCCCAGCTTTCTAAATAATCTGCCACCCTACGCACAAACATTCCGCCCAACGAACCATCTACAACCCTGTGATCATATGATAGTGACAAGAACATCATGTGCCTGATCGCAATTACGTCGCCATGCTCGGTTTCCAATACGGCAGGTTTCTTTTTAATCGCACCTACCGCCAAAATAGCGACTTGGGGTTGGTTAATAATCGGCGTCCCCATCACATTCCCAAAACTACCTACATTGGTTAAGGTAAATGTTCCGCCTTGTGTTTCGTCAGGTTTTAACTTTGAATTTCTTGCTCTTGCAGCCAGATCGTTAACAGCCTTGGTTAAGCCTACCAGGTTTAGCTGATCAGCGTTTTTAATTACCGGAACAATTAAGTTGCCACTTGGTAAAGCCGCGGCCATACCAATATTGATATTCCCTTTTTTGATGATCTGGTTTCCATTCACCGAAACATTGATCATCGGGAAATCTTTAATAGCTTTGGCAACCGCCTCCACAAATATTGGGGTAAACGTTATTTTTTCATTTTCACGTTTCTCGAAACTGTTTTTGACTTTATTGCGCCACAATACCATGTTGGTTACATCTGCCTCTACAAAAGAAGTAACATGCGGCGATGTTGCTTTACTCATTACCATATGATCGGAAATGAGCTTGCGCATCCTATCCATCTCGATAACTTCATCTGCACCATTAACACTTGTGGTAGAAGGTTTATTTACAGATGGAGTTTGTGGGGACTGATCATTTTTTTGAAGTACAACTTCGTTAACCGGTGGAGCAGGTGGAGTTAATACCACTGTAGCCGTTTTTGTGGTGCCACTATTTTTCCGGGCAATATAATCCAATAAGTCATCTTTATTTAAACGTCCGTCAACACCAGAACCTTTTATGGCATCTAATTCAGCCAATGGAATATTCTCCTGGGCTGCAATGCTCTTAACCAAAGGAGAATAAAAGCGATCGGATGAACTATAGTCGGTTGTGTTTACCGCATGAACTTCATCTGGCAACTGTTCAATTCCAGGGATAGCAGCGATCTTTTCTTCTGCTACTGGCTCTTCTGCAACAGGCGCTTCAACTTCAGGAGCGTCGCCACCTTCCGTTTCGATAATGGCAATTACATCCCCTACCTGGGCAACTTCATCTTCAGCAAATAATTGTTTTACCAATTTACCGGCAACCGGCGACGGAACCTCAGAATCTACCTTATCAGTAGCGATTTCTAAAACGGTATCGTCTAATTCAATAACATCACCAGGTTGTTTTACCCATTTAATCACCGTTGCTTCTGCAACACTTTCACCCATTTTTGGTAACAGTAGTTCGTATTGAGCCATATTAAATTACAGTATTATATATTGGTAACGTTACAAAAATACAGTTTTTATTCTTTCTAAACTGTTTCTTTAAGGAGATTTAATAACATCGCTAAAGCCGAAGCGGCAGAACGTTCGATGTTTTGAATCCGTTTGTTACTGAAATTAAACACCTTAGCTACCGTTTTGTGTTTTGAAGAAACTGCAATCCAAACCGTACCAACCGGTTTTTCTTCTGTCCCACCGTCCGGACCCGCAATACCACTTACTGCAAGTGCATAATCCGTTTTGAAATGTTTAATTGCTCCTTCCGCCATTTCAGTTACGGTTTCTTCGCTTACTGCACCGAAATTGTTTAAAGTGCTTTCTTTTACACCCAGAATGGATTCCTTAAGTTCGTAGGCATATGCAACTGCCCCGCCCCAATAAACTGATGAAGATCCGGGATGCTGCGTAATTAAATGTGCAATATATCCGCCAGTACAACTTTCGGCTGTTGATAAAGTGACCCCTTTACTTTTCATCAGATCCAGAATCGCTTTTTCCATGGGAATATCTTCATCCGTTACCACAAACTTATTCACTTTAGAAATGATCTGCCCGGCGTAATTCTCAACTTCTTTATTCAATTCTGCTTCGTTATGGCCTTTGGCCGATAAGCGTAAGCGAACTTGTCCCAATTTTGGCAGATATGCGAGTTTGATATGTGTCGGCAGGTTATCCTCTATTTCTTCAATCTCTTTGGCCAGAAATGATTCTCCGATATTTGCCGTAAGAATAGTTTTGTGTACAATAAACGGCAGCTTAAATCGCTTTGTAATCCTTGGAAGAATCTCCTCATCCATGAGATACATCATCTCATAAGGTACGCCTGGCATTGATACAAAAATCGTATTGTTTTGTTCAAACCACATACAGGGCGCAGTACCATTTTTATTAACAATAACGTCACAACCATCGGGGACATCGGCTTGCTGTATATTGATATCCAATAACGGGCGCTTATATTTTTCGAAAATCTGACGGACCATTTCCAATGCAGCGGGGTCATTGCGGAAGCCCATATTAAAATACTTTGCCAAAGTTTTTTTAGTAATGTCATCTTTGGTTGGTCCCAGGCCACCGGTAATTAATATCAAATCTGCGCGTTTCTCAGCAAGTTCGAGTGCTTCTAAAATATGCTGTTCGTCATCAGAAACCGAGGTAATCTGCTTAACGGCAACCCCAATTAAATTTAACTGTTTAGCCATCCATGCAGAATTGGTATCAACGATCTGGCCAATGAGTATCTCATCTCCAATGGTAATAATTTCGGCTAGCATAAATTTATCGGTATGTGTTGTAAAAACCCTGTCTTTTGCTCAATTTTAAGTCCTGTAATATAGATGCCTTAACCTTTATGGTTACGGAATAACTTTTATAAGCACCATACGGAACCCAGTTTACACTCATATCCCAGCAATGTAAATCGCGGTAAATAGCCAAATTCATAGGCGTTAAACCATTGTTCTTAAAATCGTATCCTGAATTAAAGGTAATCTTCCATTTTGGTGTTAAATTAACATCGCCATTAAAGTTTAATGTATTCGAAACGGTATTAATGTTTCCATCATTTGAATATTGAAAACTGTAGGAGAATGAAAAATTCCAGGGAATGTTAAAATCAACGAATGCATTCGGATCGCGGCTGATCGCGGCTAACTGCTCAGACTGTATATCTGTTAGCCCCTTCTTGTTGGCCGCCGCCCCTAACTTGTCATTAGCCTCATTTTTACGTTTCAAAGCCTCCGGATTTAAACTGTAGTCGAATGAAAAACCAAAATTGGCCAGGCGCGGCAAAAATTTACCACTTTGCCAGAAATAACGATCTTGTCTGATCCGGCGTGTAGAACCTGGTATGGTATCGGCCGCTAGCGAATATGGATCTAACGTTCCGTTATAGTTTATCCCTAATTTATCAGTGAACTGAGACCGTCCGCTAAAACCAATTGTAGACAACTTATAAGATGTAGCCAGGAAATTATACGAGCCACTAAAACTCAAACCTTGAATGATCGGAATTTTTTTAGAACCTGTTCCGGTTGTATCATTCTTATTCCTCACCTTTAATTCTACCGTATTATCCAGGCCAAAACCGATAGATGCATTAGGACCGCCAAACGAGCCTTGCTGCGCCATGCCATCAAAAATAGAATATTTTAAAGGCTGTCCACTGGTATAAATCTGATTTCCATTCTGATCTATTGCCGGTCGGAAAGGTCCGGCACCTGCTTTTGTAAAATCTGGTGAATAAGAAAAAGATACGTTTGGCGTCATTACATGACGCAATGCCTGAATCTTACCTGCAGGATTAAAATCCCTTCTGCCATATATTTTCGTCGACATACTTGTTGATAAGCTATAACTACCGGCTCTTTTAAAACCACTAACGGTATCTTCCCTAAAAGAAAAAGTATTATCGGCAAAACTCGTATATCTTCTGTTCACACTCTGAAAATTCCATACCTCGTTATAGGTGCCGCCCAAACTAAAATTAAGGTATTTCAGGGCCGTAAACGACATATTTAAAGGTATACTGTGTGCGAAACCACTTCTCAGCCGTTTTAAACCATCATTTTGAAACAGCAAACTATCAAAAGTGTCGATACGGTTTGTTCCTTGTAAACTATAACCCACTGTAATTTTTTGATACCATTTTTGTTCGCCAACAGCGCTTTTAGAACTAAACGGATTAAAAGTAGGCACGTTAAAGGTCATTTCCGGCAGTCTGAGCGATATTGCCCTGGTACTTAAGGTCTGATCACTTGATGCAGCCAAAGAGAAATTCATACCGTTTGAATAGGCCTTTGCATAACTGATGCTACTACTTGTTGAATTAGTGGCGATGGTATTAATATCATAAGTAGTCCCAGCTGCTGTATTTCTATAATATCCCTTTCTTCCTGTTGAAACGAGCCTTACACTTGCGCTGAACGTTGTACCTGGGTTAGCATTGGCATTTTGACTGTGGCTCCAGTTAATACTGAAGTTTTTGGTCGGATTGTTAAATGCATCAGTCCCTTCCAAACCATCTTTAAAGCTAGCGTAAGCCAGATTAATATTACCATTAAACTTGTATCTTTTGGTGTAGTTACTGAGCAAACTTGTTTCATAAGAACCATTGGTATAAATAGAACCGAGAAGTTTAGCATCCCAATAATCATTTAATCCGAGATAGTACCCCCCGTTTTGCAAGAAAAAGCCCCTCGTTGCGTCTTCACCCGGTGTAGGCAGGATAACGCCCGACGTTCGTTTATTCGGTTTAGGAAAAAATGCAAATGGCAACCCCAAAAAGGTGGGAACATCTTCGATAATCATGTAAACCGGACCGGTAATGATCTGTTTTTCTGTTACTACCCCTTTAGAAATCATCAACCCAAAATGCGGATGAGGAAGGTTACAGGTACTGTACATCACGTTTTTAACGTGTAGTTCATCATCTATCTGCTTTTTACTTTGCCCACCGGAGAAAAAGCCGCCCTCCTGTTCAGAAAAAACGCCGTACACTTTGGCCCGGGTTGTTTCTGAATTGTAAAAAATAGAATCGGCAATCGCAGTACCTTCAGCACCCGATTTAAAGATGGGTTTTCCGGTATACCTACCGGTTTTTGGATCTTTAACACCACGGGCATAAATAGAATTTTGCTTTTTATCATATTTGATATAAGCCGCATCCAGCTCAAAATCACCATATACCACCCTTGCGTTTCCATACAAATAGACAATGCTTTTGTCAGCACTCATTTTAACGGAATCTTCGGCTTTGTATTCAACCTTCTGGTCGATACTACTATTATTTTTACCTGTCTTTTTAACTGAATCTTTTTTGACAGTGTCTTGCTGAACGATCTGTTGCAATGAAAAACGAGAAAATGCGTTAGCTTTACTAACAACATGTGTTAATAAAATGACAGATATTAGAAAAATAGAGCTCTTGAGGGGTTTCAAATTCGTATTTGAATGTTATTTTTGCACAAATGTTTAATCAAAAACGTTCAAAATTAGTGAAAAATATACCATTGATGTATCTTAAATCCATTTTAACCATTATTATTTATCTGACGCTATCAAATTTAACTGATAATCAAGTGCTTGCACAGGGTTATAAAATTAAAACAATTGTGATAGATGCCGGTCACGGTGGTAAAGACGGTGCAACTCACGGGGTGTATTCAAAGGAAAAAGATGTGGCGCTTAAAACCGCGTTAAACCTTGGTCGTGCTCTTCAGGATAGCTTAAAAGATATAAAAGTGATTTATACCCGTGAGACTGATGTGTTTATTCCGCTTTATGAGCGGATCAACATCGCAAATAATGCAAAAGCAGATTTATTTATTTCCATTCACTTAAATGATATGCCGGTTAGGGTATCCAGAGTGGTAGATTATTATAAAAAAGTAAGAGGCAGAAAAGTACCGGTTTACCGTACGGTTACCTCTAAAAGTACTTCAACCAGGGGAACTGAAACTTTTGTGTCCGGAACGGGCCGTTTAGGGGAGCAGGATGAAGTGATAAAACGGGAAAATGCATCGATGTTTCTGGAAGAGAATTACCAGAAAAACTATGAGGGATTTATTGCGAATACCCCTGAAAGTGACATCATGTTATCCTTAATGAAACAAACCAACAGAGAAAGAAGTTTAAAGTTTGCATCATTGCTCCAACAGGAATATGTAAATGCCGGACGCATCAACAGAGGGGTACAGGAAAAAAGCCTTGCGGTATTGGCACGTGCAGCAATGCCAGCAGTATTAACTGAGATAGGTTTTGTGAGTAACCCTGAAGAAGAAGATTACATGAATTCTCCTGAGGGACAAAATGAAATTGTAAGTGGAATTGTTAAAGCAATTAAAAATTATAAACGTATAGCCGAAACATCATTTTAATAACGTGCCTGCATGAAGTTTAAACTGCTGATCACAATCATCTTATTTTCGTTACTGGCTGGTCAAAAAGCACCCGCTCAGGGCTATAAGATCAAAACAATTGTTATTGACCCCGGTCATGGCGGAAGAAAACCCGGTGCATCAGGTAGTTTTTCGAAAGAAAAAGATATAGCCCTGAAAGTAGCATTAAAATTAGGTGCGTTATTAAACGACGAAATGCCTGAAATTAAAGTCATTTTTACACGCAAAACCGATGTAGATGTTGATTTATACAAACGTGCAGAAATAGCTAATGAAGCCAATGCAGATCTTTTTATATCCATCCACTGTAATTCGATGCCGCCAGGCAACAAACATATCAAAGGGGTAGAAACACTTGTGGCGGGCTCTCACCGGTTAAAGGAACAAGATGCAGCCATCAGGGAAAATGCCGATATTAAATTGGAGAAGAATTACAAAAGTAAGTACGATGGTTATGATCCCAGTAACCCCAGCAGTTTTATTCTTTTTTCGCTTTTAAAAAATACCTTTAGAGACAAAAGCATTAAATTTGCCAAATTAATACAGAACAGTTACATCAAAAGGGATGAACGAATGAGCCGTGGGGTTAAAGAACAGGGAGTTTTAGTATTGCAACGCTGTGGTATGCCTGCCGTTTTAACAGAAGTAGGCTTTATTTCAAATACCGAGGAAGAAAAATATATTAACTCACAAAACGGGCAGAATGAGATTGCCAGTTCTATTTTAGAAGCCATAAAAACATACAAAAAAAATATTGAGGTTAAATAACTGGCATTATAAGTGATAGTTATCTTAACTTTGGAAAAATATAAAACAGATACCAAACAAATAGTGCCGCCTTTGTGTATTTATAGGGTTTGGTACAATAAAACATTTACGCTCTTGCAAGTGAAGAAGCGATACTTCAACACTTGTAACCATTAAATAAAACACTCATGAAGATTAAGAACGAAACCAAAGTAGGTATTTTAGCTGCATTTGCCATTGCTTTATTGATCATTGGATATAACTTTTTAAAAGGAAATTCAATTTTCTCAAATGAAACTACATTATTTGCAAAATACACAAGGGTTGATGGTTTAACGGTATCAAAACCTGTACTTATTAATGGTTATCAGATTGGCCGGGTAGCTAAACTGGAACTACAGGGAGATGGTAGCATTATTGCCACCTTAAGCATCAATAGCAAATATGAAATTCCTGAAAATAGTATTGCCCGTTTAGAAGGTACAGATTTGTTGGGAAGCAAAGCTATTGTAATGTCGTTAGGTGATTCGAAAAAAATGGCCGAAGACGGATACACTTTAAATGCCAATGTTGAAAAAGGCCTGATGGAACAGGTTCAACCGGTTCAAAAGAAAGCGGAGTTAATTATTGGTAAGATGGACTCTATTTTAAGTAGTGTGAATTCTATCCTAAATCCTAACTTCCAAAAAAATGTTGATAGAAGCTTTAATAGCATAGCGGGTACATTAGCATCTTTAGAAACAACTTCTAAAAAAGTTGATGGTTTGGTTGGTTCGGAAAGCGCCCGTATTGAAGCCATCTTCAAAAACGTTGAAGGTATTACGGCCAACTTAAATAACAACAATCAAAAAATAAGTGATATCTTAACGAATATCAATACCGTTACTGATAAGTTTGCAGCAGCTAACTTTAAACAGACTTTAGATAATGCAAATAATGCAATTGCTGATTTACAAAGCGTAATATCGGGAATTAAAAGTGGAAAAGGCAGTTTAGGCTTGTTATTGAATGACGATAAAATGTATCAGAATTTAAATAATGCTTCAAAAAATCTGGATGAACTGATGATCGATTTAAAAGCTAATCCTAAACGTTATGTTCACTTCTCTGTATTTGGTGGTGGTAATAAAAAAGACAAGTAATTTAATTTTATAATTCAGGAAGCCTTGCAGTGTAAATTGCGAGGCTTTTTTGTAGTTGAAATATATTATAGTTTACTCTTTTTTACCACAGCGTACACCAAGAATAAGCACAGCGTACAAGTGAAGCGGAATGTTCATCTGTCATACTGAACGCACCGAAGGATCTTAAAAACTTGAAATAGAGGTTAATATATAGTTTCCTGTTTTTTACCACAGAGCACATTGAGAATAACTACAGCGTGCCTCCCCTTTTTGTACGCTGTGGTTGAAAAATGCTTACAGCTGAAAAGTCCTGCCCTCAACAGCTAGCTCTGTATTTTCAAAAACAGATTGCGCTTCTTCAAAAAGCATTTGCAAAGTTTTATAACGTGAAGAAAAATGCCCGATGAGTAATTTCTTGGCTCCTGTAATTTTAGCAACCTCTCCTGCCTGTAAAGCAGTTGTGTGATGCGTTTCTTTAGCCCTTTCCAATAAATCGTGCATAAAAGTAGCCTCATGATACAAGGTATTGCAATCTTTTATGGTAGCAAAATAACTTTCATCAAATAAGGTGTCTGAACAGTAAGCATAGCAACGTGGTGCATCCGCTTCTGTCGTATAATCTTCACTACGTAAGATATCGCCATTTGGCAGCTCAACATCCATTCCTTTTTTTAAGGCCGTATAATAAGCCATCGGCACCTGATCAGTCTTCTCTTTTATCAACTTACGCTGACGCTTCTTTTGCTGAAATATAAAACCGGTAGTTGGAATGCGGTGGTTTAAAACAATCGTTTTAACTGTCAGATCACTGTTTTCGAATATCTGAATAGATTGATCAGCTTCAATTGGAAAAAATTCAATCGGGTACCTAAGTACGGTATCGGAGTATTTGAACTGGATTTCCAAAATCTCTAATAAAGGCTTAGGACCAAATATCTTTATCGGTTTTATCCGGCCGTTTAAATGTAAACTGGATAACAGTCCGATTAAACCAAAGTAATGATCACCATGCAAGTGACTGATGAAAATGTAATCTATACGCGCCGCTTTAAGATTATATTTAGCCAGTTGTTGTTGTGTGCCTTCACCACAATCTATCAGGTAATATTTTTCATTACAATTTAAAAGCTGTGCGGAGGGATTCCTGTTAAATACAGGTGTGGCGGAACTGCTTCCTAAAATTGTAACTTCAAATTTCATCATGATAATATATAAAAAGCCCCGTAGATTTTAGAAACTACGAGGCCAGAATGTTATTTAAATATTTTGTTATCTATCTCCTCTAAACTCTTTCTCCAACTCCTCCATAAAGATAAAATCAGTAGCCTCGTCTATTGTATTAACAAACATTACAGATTGAAATATGTTTGATAATTCGACAATCGACGCCAGCTCATCGTTAATTCCAGTTACAATAAATAATCCGCCTGCCGATTTACAAAGCCTGTCGCCGGCAAGTAAACAGCTTAGATCCTGTGCATCATTACATTCGGTAACAGCACTTAAATCGACAACTATATTTTTAAATCCCTCTGCATTAAGCAAGTAGAATTCTGCTTTCAAACCCGGGGCATTATCATTTGTAAACTTATTTTCCTCTAACTTTAAGGTTACATATTTATCGTGTTTATCTACTGAAAATTTCATCGCTCTCTTCTCTTTATTTTACTAATGTATAAATTTCTTTCGGATTTAAAGTGTTTCCAAAGCCTTTAAAACGTTGGTTTCAATTCGGCTTGAGATTGCATCAGCATCAGCTTTTATAAAGTGCTCTCCTACAATTTTTTCATACAGTTCGATATAACGCTCCGAAATAGAATGCACAATTTCATTCGTCATTTCCGGAACTACCTGACCATCCTTACCTTGAAATCCGTTTTCAATTAACCACTTACGTACGAATTCTTTTGAAAGCTGTTTTTGTGGCTCATTCCGATCCTGACGTTCCTGATATCCTTCTGCATAGAAATAACGTGATGAATCAGGTGTATGAATTTCGTCAATCAGATAGATTACACCATCGGCCTTGCCAAATTCGTACTTCGTATCAACCAAAATCAGTCCGCTTTTTGCCGCGATTTCAGTTCCACGTTGGTAAAGCGCATAGGTGTATTGTTCTAACTGCTCATAATCTGCTACAGAAACAATTCCTTTTGCCAATATATCTTCCTTCGAAATATCTTCATCGTGGCCAACAGCAGCTTTGGTGGTCGGGGTAATAATGGGCTGAGGCAATTTATCATTTTCTTTTAATCCATCAGGTAAAGAAACACCACAAACAGACCGTTTTCCGGCACTGTATTCACGCCAGGCATGACCAGCTAGATAACCTCTGATGACCATTTCTACCTTAAACGGCTCACAGATACGGCCAATGGTAACCATTGGATCTGGCACTGACAAAACCCAATTTGGTACAATATCCTGTGTAGCGGCCAAAAACTTGGCTGCGATCTGATTTAAAACCTGTCCTTTAAATGGAATAGCTTCTGGCAATACCACATCAAATGCCGAGATCCGGTCTGATACTACCATTACCATAAACTGATCAGCTATGGTATACACATCGCGAACCTTACCTTTGTAAAAATTGCTCTGATTTGGGAAATTAAAATGGGTTTCTTTAAGTGCTTTCATGAGGCCGTAAAAATAGGAAAAAAGTAGGAAACTCCGAAGACCGGAATAGGACGACAAAAGTTGTAACAATAAAAAAGTCCGAAGTATTTCTAATGAAAGATTTAAACTTCGGACCCCAATTTCCAGACCTCTGACTTCCGGACCTAACTATTGGATATCACCGTAAGCTTTCAAAATATCTTTAACCAGTTTATGCCTTACTACGTCTTCCCCGCTTAAATAAATTATATCTATTCCTTTAATATCTTCTAAAATTCTTAAGCCATTAAACAAACCCGACATCTGCTTCTTAGGTAAGTCTACCTGGGTAACATCGCCGGTAACGATAAATTTAGCTGTTGGTCCCATACGGGTTAAAAACATCTTTAACTGCATATCGGTTGCGTTCTGCGCCTCGTCAAGTATCACAAAGCAATTATCAAGGGTACGCCCCCGCATAAATGCCAGCGGAGCAATTTCTATCGTACGGTTTTCAATGTAAAATTTCAGTTTTTCTGCCGGAATCATATCATCCAATGCATCGTAAAGGGGACGTAGATAAGGATCGATTTTCTCTTTTAAATCACCTGGTAAAAAACCAAGATTCTCCCCTGCTTCCACCGCAGGCCTGGTGAGAATAATCCGTTTAATTTCTTTATTTTTCAATGCCCTTACAGCTAAAGCTACTGCAGTATAGGTTTTTCCGGTACCCGCCGGACCAATGGCAAATAAAATATCGTTTTTAGCGATACTGTTTACCATTTTACGTTGATTTGCCGTTCTGGCTTTTACCAACAGACCGTTCGTACCGAAAACAATTACTTCCCCGCCCCCACCTAAAGGTTGTTCTGTATCTTTTTTTGCAACGCCCGAAGCCTTTGCTCCAAGTATGTTTTCTACATCATTATTGCTTAGCGAGCTGTATTTTTCGAGGTGCGCAACCAGTTGATTAAACTTCTCTTCGAAAGCCTTAAGTTCCTGTTCATCACCGAGAACCTTAACATCACTACCTCTCGCAACCAATTTTAACTTCGCGAAAGCACCTTTAATCATTTCGTAATTCTCATTGTTCGCCCCCCAAAAGTGAGCAGGATTTACGCTATCCAGGGTTAATTTTAATTCGTTCAAATTGTAGTATTTTAAAAAGTTATCGGGGTATATTAATTAAAATTTGAATATTTGCAGACGCTTAGGCCTGTACACAAGAATAAGCAATAATAATGAATTTTTAATGGGGATAATTACTTTAACAACAGATTTAGGTTCAAAAGACTTTTACCAGAGCGCCCTTAAAGGTAGTCTGTTGAGTCTGATGCCTAATGTTAATTTAGTTGATATTACCCACGAAGTACCCTCATTCAATATATCATACGCGGCCTTCGTTTTAAAAAATGCTTATCCCTACTTCCCAAAGAATACCGTACACCTGATCGGTATAGACTCAGTATATAGCGAAAACACCAAGTACATTGCCGTAAAACACAGTGATCACTTTTTTGTAGGTGCTGATAATGGAATCTTCTCACTTCTTTTCGATGAGGCTCCGGAGGATGTGGTGGAGCTGAACATTATGCAGGATTTGAAATACCTGCACTTCCCCCTGGTGGATATTTTTGTTAAGGCAGCAACGCATCTGGCCAAAGGTGGCAAACTGAAAGACATTGGTTTACCTGTAGCTGAGATTGAGCAAAAGATGCTTTTACATCCTGTTATTGAACAGAATATGATACGTGGGAGTGTAGTTTATATTGATACTTTTTGCAATGTGATTACCAACATCACCAAAGATCTTTTTACCAAAATACAGAAAAACAGGGACTTCACTTTATATTTTAGAAAAAGTGAAACGATCACGCAGTTAAGCTGGCATTATAACGAAGTGCAGGAAGGCGAAAAACTTTGCCTGTTCGGAATTAGTAACCATTTGGAGATCGCCATCAATAAGGGCAAAGCAAGTGGCTTGTTAGGCTTACATTTAGGCGATATTGTGAGGGTTGAGTTTCATTCTTAGCAAGCTGAAAGACCAAAGCGAAAATATAAAAGAAACAACTCAGATCAATAGACATTAAATTATAGTCATTTCGAGTTGAGCAAAGCGAGTGACGAGAGCCAAGTAAGTGCTCAGCGAAGCTTAATTTACTGCAGGAATTATTTTTAAATAGATTTTTAACCGCTTTTACGGGCAGGCATTCGTTTCATTCCAATCGAGATGACAAATATTTTTGGCGCTTTGTATCACCATTGAACAAATGGCTGGTGAACCATTGTACCAATCAAAACAACTTCTATCCTTTTCGCGTTTATAGCAAATGAAGAAATATGTTTACCTGCTCTCGGTTATCTTGTTTAGTCTGGAAGCTTTCGCCCAACAGGATTCTGCAGCTTATGCAGCGCAACGGGTTAAAGTAAATGCTTTGCTTCAAGAGCGAAGTACAAAATTTGGTCAATATGATGAAAGTTTAACACGACGATCAGGTATTTTTGGCTGGCAAACGAAGAAAGATATTAAAAATTCAAATGAAATTCTTCGACAAGTGGTATTGACCGATAATAATATTTTTAAGGAGTTAAAAATATTAATGGATTATAAAGACCTGCAGAATCAGCAAAAAGTGGCCGTCGCAGATCATTCTCAAGAGCGGATCGAGGCTTACATGCATACCATTAAAAAATTGCAGGATCAGAATGCACAGCTTAAAGAAGATTTAGCGAAAAATAATAAAGGTAGTCTATCAACCTACATCATTGCATTCCTGATTTTGGTAATGGCAGGCGGCTTTTATTTCTTCAACAAGAAACTACAGCGATATAAAAGGTATGAAAAAAGCACTGTTTAAAGCCCTTGTCAAAATCAACAATGCCATTTTGCCAGGTTTTTATAAAAAAGATTCAAATAAGTTAAGCAAATGGGAAAAGGCTATTATTGGTTATCGTTATTGGGTATTAACGAAAGCGTTAGATTAAAAAAGACCAATCCGAGATTGGTCTTTTTATAAGTTCGTCATGCTGATCAGATAGCTACCGGATTCATTTCAGCATCTGTTCTGAAAAGCCCCTGAACCAAGTTCAGGGTGACGGCAACAAGCTTTATTTCTTAAAATGTTCAATAATCAAAGTAGCCAGTTCTGTACCAATACGTTCCTGGGCTTCGTTTGTAGAGGCACCGATGTGCGGTGTTAACGAAATTTTTGGATGGGTTAGAATTTCAGCTAACGGCGTAGGTTCGTTATCAAAAACGTCTAAACCAGCAAAAGAAACCTGACCAGCATTAAGCGCTTCAATTAAAGCCGGCTCATCAATTGTTCCACCTCGGGAACAGTTTACAATACCAACGCCTTTTTTCATTTTAGCAAATTCTTCAGCACCTAAAATAGGCTTGTCAGCAAATGGCGTGTGCAAACTCAGGAAATCACTTCCGGTGATTACTTCCTCTAAAGAAACCGTCTTAATCGGGATACTTACTGACTTTCCACCTTGAAATTCTAATGTGATTTCTGATTCTGAAGGATATAAATCATAAGCCAGAACATTCATCCCCAGGCCTAAAGCTACTTTTGCAGTGGCACGGCCAATACGGCCAAAACCGATAATACCTATGGTTTTACCGCTTAACTCCGTTCCTTTAGCGTAAGCTTTTTTAAGGTTGTTAAACTGTGTTGCGCCTTCAACAGGCATTTTACGGTTGGCATCCTGTAAAAATCTGATACCGGTAAATAAGTGTGAGAATACTAATTCAGCAACTGACAAAGAAGAAGCAGCTGGTGTATTTACTACTGCAACACCTTTACTGCGTGCATATTCTACATCAATATTATCCATACCAACGCCACCTCTGCCAATTAATTTAATATTGGGTACGGCATCAATCAGTTCTTTTCTAACTTTTGTCGCACTGCGCACCGTAATGGCATCATAGTTTTTTAAAGCTTCAGCTAATTGATCTTGCGCAATGGTTTCCGTATCAACCTGAAAACCTGCCTTTTCTAATAATTCTTTTCCGATCGGATCAATTCCGTCGTTTGCTAATATTTTAATCATTTTATATATGATGGCACAGATTAAAACGATTACACCGATTGAATAATCATGGTAATCTTCTGCGGTTAAAATTTAAACTAATTTGCTTTTGCTTGTTTTTCTTCAAATGATTGCATGGCATCAATTAAAGCGTGTACGCTTGTAATTGGTAGGGCATTATACATTGATGCACGGAAACCACCCACACTTCTGTGGCCTTTAATACCCACAATTCCTTGCTCCTCGGCATACTTTAAAAATGGTTTTTCCAGCTCCGGATTTTCCATTACGAAACAAACATTCATTCTAGAGCGGTCTTCAACAGCACAAGTTCCTTTAAATAAGGAATTGCGGTCGATCTCCCTGTAAAGTGCTTCCGCTTTTTGTTTATTTTCTTTCTCAATTTCAGCTACACCACCTTTGGATTTTAACCAGCGTAAGTTTAATAAAGCAACGTAAATAGAAAAAACCGGAGGCGTATTGTACATCGAGGCATTATCAATATGTGATTGATAATTCAACATCGAAGGAATTTTACGGTCGATTTTACCTAAAACCTCATTTTTTACTATAGCAATGGTTAAGCCTGCCGGACCTACATTTTTTTGAGCACCTGCATAAATTAAATCAAATTTAGAAACATCGATTACGCGGCTCATGATATCAGAAGACATATCGCAAACCACTGGAATGTTTGTTTGAGGTACTTCAAAAAGCTCAGTTCCATAAATGGTATTGTTTGAGGTATAGTGGAAGTAAGCACTATCAGCAGGGATTTCAAAATCCTTTGGAATAAAGGTATAATTTGCATCCTTAGATGATGCCACTACATTTACATTACCGATAAATTTAGCTTCTTTCAATGCTTTGGTTGCCCAAACACCAGTATCTAAATAACTTGCTGTTTGTCCATCGCCCAATAAGTTCATCGGTACCATGGCAAACTGTAAACTTGCACCACCCTGTAAAAATAAAACGGAATAACCCGATGGCACATTTAATAATTCTTTTACCAACTTATCAGCTTCTGCAACAACTGCCTCAAATTCGGTTGTTCTGTGCGAAATCTCTAAAATCGATAATCCATCGTTAAAATCTAAAACAGCCTGAGCGGCTTGTTTAAACACTTCTTGAGGTAAAATACAAGGGCCTGCGCCAAAATTATGCTTCATCTTATTATATAATGTTTTATGGGCGTAAATGTAAAATTTTTAAAGCAGTTATGCTTATAAAATCGTTACCTAAAAAATTAAATTTTGTTAAAAAAAGCCTTCAAAACGATAGGTTTATTGCAGTTTTTACAATTAAACCGATTTATTTAAATTTTGCATATTTAGAGAGGTTTGACAGAAAAAATGTATCTCCGGCTTATAGAATTGAGCTTATAATTTCCCCGGCTAATTTTTTAATTTTACAATCAGCTTCAGGTTAAACTGCCTGCCTGTTAAATAATTTGGAATTGCATATTGAACATTATCTACATCTTTTAACCAAAGATACGATACTGTATTGTTAATATTCAGCATGTTAAAAACCTCGAAAAACAGAATTACGGCATTAAAATTTCTATCCAGAAATTTGGGTTTATGCAATGCTGCATCATCTAAAAAGTCTTTAGAAAAACCGATGTCTACCCGCTTGTAGGCAGGAACATAAAATTTATCCAAATACCTTGGTGTTTGCGACGGGCCTATTGGTAAACGTGAACCATAAACCGCATTGAGGTGAACTTTATAGGTTGGACTGTTCAAGAGCCTATCCTGAAAAAATATGGAGAAATTGACGCGTTGATCTGTTGGCCGTTTTAGATAACCTGGATAAATCGTGTTTCCATTCTGAACATAACTATCCCCGATAATATCTTCGTTTGCATGCATTACCGACATTCTGAAATAAGAAACCAGGTCTTTAACAAATTCGCCTCCAACGCTAAAATCAGCACCGTAAGCATAACCATGCGAAACTTCATTTGACAGGTATTTAATCCTTAAGTTATCTATTTTATATGGAATTAGCCGGTCAGAATATTTAAAATAAAACTCTGAAGTAAATTTCAACCGGGTTCCAAAACCGTCAAAAGCATAATCATAACCTATTGATGTATTATAAGAACGCTGCGCCTTTTGATTTATATTTAATATACCCGAAAAATCGCGGATGGTCCGGTACGACGGGGGCTGATGATAAATACCTGCAGTAAATCGTAATATTTTGTTGTTGGAATTTGGACGGTACGCAATTAACATTCTCGGACTGATCAGCAATTGTTTGCTTAAAGAGTTATAAGTAGCCCTGGCGCCCAATTGTAATTCCGCTAAACTGGAAAGGGAATAACTGTCCTGAATATAAGTGCTGTAATTTTTTATATCAATATTGTTTTTAACGTTAATGACAGTCTGTACAGTAATATCTTTCGAATAATTAGGCAAAATATATCCTGCAGAATCCGTATAGTTATACTCATTTAACTGATCGCCATACCTGGACTGGTCAAATTTCAGCCCCCATGAAAAAACATGACTGTTAAAATTCTGGTCAACTTTTATTTCAGAAGCAAAAACCTGAGTATTTAAACTGTTTCGGCCATAATTATAGTAACTGCCTATACCTCTGCTTTTGCTAACCTGTCCAAAGTTTTCACCATAAAAATTCTTATCTACCTCGGCAAAAACATAGCTTCCGTTAATATCGAAACGCTCGCGTTCAATGGTATTAAAATAACTGTTTATAAATTTAACCACTAAATTGGGTTTGGGCGAATAAGCAGCTGTAATGGCATTTCCAAAAGTTTGGTAATCGTCTATTTCCTGCCCGGTATAATCAACATCCAATTTCAGCGTGGTACTTAGCGTACCAAACTGTGTTTCGCGATTGGTAGGCAATAACTTAAACTGACCAATATTGAAATTGCTTAAAAAGCTGATGCTGAATTCAGGGGAAAAATCGTATTGATAAAGCACCTGCGCATCGGCATAATCAGGATTATAGCTTCCCTTTTCATCCTGCTTAATTAAAACACTGGTGTTATTCTTGTACCGCAAACCCGCCAATAGAAAACTGCGTTTAAATACCCGCTTAGTACTTAATGACGTATTTAATAAACTTGTACTCAATATGGTTTGATTACTATCTGGCTTTTCATACCGGATATCCAGAACAGAGGAAAGTTTGTCTCCATATTTTGCTTCGAAACCACCTGCTGAAAATCTCGCTTTACTCACCAGATCAGCATTGATAAAGCTTAACCCTTCCTGCTGCCCGTTACGGATCAATACAGGTCGGTTGATTTCCACATCATTAATATAAATCAGATTTTCATCAAAATTACCTCCGCGAACACTGTACTGAGCACTTAATTCATTATTTGTAGATACACCGGGCAGGGTTTTAAGCATGGTTTCAAAATTTCCGGAAACCAATGGAATGGAAGAGACATCGCCTATATTAATTGTAGTGGTATTGCTTAACTGGTTCTGTTTATTGGCAATATTGACCTGCTCCAATTCATTAATATTGGCAATTAAGCTAACCTGCCTGATAATTCGCGCACCGGAGCGCTCACTAAACTCAATTATTTGAGGCTGGTAGCCTAAAAGCGAATATTTGATACTAAATGTTTTCGATTTTGAATAAATCGTATAAACGCCAAATTCATCTGTAACGGTAGATTGTGCTTGCCCCACCACCGTTACAGTAACTTGTGCCAGGGGCAACTTTTCGTCACTATAAACTATTCCTGATACCCTAACCAAAGGTTGGGCTACAACAAAACTGCAACCGGTAACTAAAAGGAATAGAATAAGCCGAAATTTGAGCATTTTTAGTATCAAGCCGTAAGCGTATCGAGATAGAAGTATGAAGTATCAAGATAATAGTATCAAGTATCGAGATAATAGTATCGAGATAAAAGTATTAAGTATCAAGATAACTAAACCTCTTATCATTTGAACAATTTAGCAATTAAATGTTTATGCTAGTAATTAACTGTTGTTTCATTTCAGCAATCGTTTCTGTCGGATCATCTGTGGCAAAAATTGCATTTCCAGCTACAAAAGCATTGGCTCCTGCCGATACCAGTGCAGCAATATTCTGTAAGCCCACGCCACCATCAACCTCTATAATCAAGTTTTCATTTACACCCTGGATTAAAGTTTTTAAGTCCTTTATCTTTTTATAGGTATTGTGAATGAAGGCCTGTCCGCCAAATCCGGGATTAACCGACATAATTAACACCAGATCAAGATCTTCAATTACATCCTGAAGTAGTGTAACCGGTGTATGCGGATTTAAAGCTACACCTGCTTTACAACCTGAAGACCTAATTAACTGTATGGTTCTATGTAAATGCGTGCAGGCCTCATAATGAACCGTAATTCTATCCGCACCTGCCTTGGCAAATTCCTCAATGTATTTATCCGGCTCTACAATCATTAAATGTACATCCAATGGTTTAATGGCATGTTTTTTTACAGCCGCCATTACCGGAAAACCAAAAGAGATATTCGGAACGAAAACACCGTCCATTACATCAACATGAAACCAATCGGCATCACTTTGATTAATCATTTCAATGTCGCGCTGCAAATTGCCAAAATCTGCAGAAAGTATGGATGGGGCTATGATGTATTTCATTTAATCGTTTCTTAATTTTTTAATATTTTCTAATTCAATTATATCAATATGGTCTTTTGGGCGATTTGCAGCTTTCTTCGAATTAATTAATTGATTAATACGCAGAAAAGGAATTTCCAATTCATAAATTGTTGCTATAGATACATATTCTAAACACTTATCAAAACCAAATTCCTCCAAACCTTTCACAGTAGTCATGATATCCATCCGTAAACTATTATCCAAATAAAAATCCATCCAACCTGGAATAAAAACTAAAGTTTCTAAATTTTTGAAATCTCCCAAACCATACTCTTAAAATGCAGCTCGTAAATTCTGTCTGTTCTCAAGATTATCTTTAATCCAAATATCTATACGTCTGTTGTTCTATGGAAGCCATGCAAATTTGTTGCAACACCACCAATCATAATAAAACGAACATTATTATTCAGCAATGAACGCCACAATTTTAAAATCTCATCATCAAAAACATCCATTTATTATTCGATTTTTTTATGAGTAATTTTTGCAGATTTTAATATCATATTTAGCTTCATCAATCTTGCCATGGTGTGAAAACGCTCTGTATAAGTACTTGATAAGCCTTTTTTCAGTAAATCTTCTTCAGCCTTTTTATAATCAGCAATAGGCTCTTCAACGATGTGAATATCTTTTTTCATCTGTAATGCAAGTTACAAAATCATTGTTAAACAAAATAGCCATCAACAAAAAACCCTTTCAGTAACCTGAAAGGGCTTGTATTTGAGCTGCTGAAACAAGTTCAGCAAGCCGATTACCAATTAAGCTTTTGGCGCAGCTGGTTTTTCTGGTCTTGGCAATAAAACTTTACGTGAAAGTTTCATTTTACCTTGTTTATCGATGTCTAACAATTTAACTTCGATTTTATCACCTTCTTTCAATACACCGTCCATAGTTTCTAACCGCTCCCATGAAATTTCGGAGATGTGTAATAAACCATCTTTACCTGGCATTACTTCAACAAATGCACCAAACGGCATAATTGATTTTACTTTACCCTGGTAAATTTCACCTATTTCCGGTTTGGCAACAATATTACGGATACGGGTAACTGCTGCATCAATTGCCGCTTTGTTATCGGCAAATACTTCAACGATACCTTTACCGTCAACTTCTTCAATTGAGATGGTAGCTCCGGTTTCGCGTTGCATTTCCTGGATAATTTTACCTCCAGGGCCAATAATTGCACCAATGAATTCTTTATCAATAGTTAAAGAAACAATACGAGGTGCATGCGGTTTGTAATCCTCATTAGGCTGACTGATGGTTTTCTTCATCTCGTTTAAGATGTGTAAACGACCTTCTTTAGCCTGTAATAACGCTTTGGTTAATACTTCGTAAGATAAACCATTGATTTTTAAATCCATCTGGCAGGCAACAATACCATTTTCGGTACCGGTTACTTTAAAATCCATATCACCTAAGTGATCTTCATCACCTAAAATATCAGAAAGGATAGCATATTTACCCGTTTTTTCATCGGTAATCAAACCCATCGCGATACCAGAAACCGGTGCTTTTATTTTAATACCTGCATCCATCAGTGCCAATGTACCTGCACAAACAGTTGCCATTGATGATGAACCATTAGATTCTAAAATATCAGATACGACACGGATGGTGTAAGGATTTGCCTCGCCTTGAGGTAATACCTTTTTCAACGAACGCTGAGCGAGGTTACCGTGACCAATCTCGCGACGGCCAGCGCCTCTGTTTGGTCTGACTTCGCCAGTAGAGAAACCCGGGAAATTATAGTGTAACAAGAACTTCTGGTAGCCATTAAAGAAAGCACCATCAATCATTTGCTCATCATCTTTACCACCCAAAGTAACCGAAGTTAACGATTGGGTTTCTCCCCGCGTAAATACAGCTGAACCGTGTGCAGCAGGCAAATAACCCACTTCACTCCAGATCGGACGGATTTCGGTAGTCTTACGGCCATCTAAACGGATGCCTTCATCCAACAACAGGTTTCTGATCGCATCATACTGAACATCATGGTAATAATGTTTAGCCAATGCTTTGGTCAAATCGGCAGTATCTTCAGGCATGGCCTCAAAGAACTCGTTGATGATCGCTGTGAAACCTTCTTTACGCACATCCTTATTACCGCCAGCTTTAGCCACGGCATAAACTTTATCATAAGTATCAGCGTAAACCTTTGCTTTTAAATCAGCATCATGGTCTTCATGATTGTATTCACGTTTAACGGTTTTACCGGTTGCTTCGGTTAATTCAACCTGAATAGCGCATTGAACTTTAATCGCATCGTGTGCAAATTTTAAAGCTTCCACCATTTCATCCTCCTGAATTTCGTCGCATTCACCTTCCACCATACAGATGTCGTTGGCAGAACCTGCCACCATAAATTCAAGTGTTGCACGCTCTAAATCGCTGGCAAATGGATTGATTACCAGTTTACCATCAATTTTAGCCACACGTACTTCAGAAATTGGACCGTTGAAAGGAATATCAGAAACGGATAATGCAGCCGATGCGGCTAAACCCGCCAAACAATCTGGCATGATATTTTTATCAGCAGAGATTAAAGAAATCATTACCTGTGTATCGGCATGATAATCTGAAGGGAACTGTGGACGTAAGGCCCTGTCTACCAAACGGGAAATTAACACCTCATAATCAGATAATCTTGCCTCACGACGTAAAAAGCCACCTGGAATACGGCCGGTTGCCGCATATTTTTCCTGATAATCAACCGATAACGGTAAAAAATCAGTACCTGGTTTAGCACCAACAGTAGATACAACTGTTGCCAGTAACATGGTATCGCCCATTTTTACTACAACCGAACCATCTGCCTGTTTAGCCAGTTTACCTGTTTCAATTTCTACAATTCTACCATCGCCCAAATCGAACGATTTTTTTATTACATTCATTTAAAAATTATTGTGATCTGTTTTTCCTCTTTCGAACAGATCGGGTTTATATATTCGAATTTATTTATTATTTCTTAGTAAAATAGCCCCGGCGATTGCGCAAAGTCCAAAAAATGTACCTGCTCCATCGTTAATGTGAATACCTGTAAATGGTATGGATAGATATAATACAAAAAATAAAATCGCTGGTAAAAATAAAATTATTGCAATAATTTTAAGTAATCTATTTATGATCATTTTCAAATAACGTAAGAACGAAAAAAAGCCATTCCTTAAAGAATGGCTTTCGTTGATAAAATTCGCTTATTTTTGTTTAATGATATCACGAAGCGATAAAGCTTTGATGATAGCACGATAGCGCTCAATATCTTTTTTGTATAGGTAAGCCAAAATACCGCGGCGTTTACCTACCAATTTTTGAAGTGACAACTGTGTAGAGAAATCTTTGCGATTTTTCTTTAAGTGTTCTGTTAGGTGCGCAATACGGTATGTAAATAACGCTACCTGACCTTCTGCAGAACCAGTATTTGTTTCTACTTCGCCGTGTTGTTTAAAGATTTCGGCTTTCTTTTCTGAACTTAAATACATTCTTGAATAATATTAAAGCAATAAATTAATTAATTGTGGCGCAAAGATAATGCTATTTTTAATGATAAGCAAGCATGTTGTGCCAGAAATATTTATCTTTCTAAAATCCTTTTTTTTTATTTTAGATCGAATTTTAAAAACAGCTTAGCGATGCATAAACCTAAAACCCAAAATAATAATAAAATTTCACTTGATATAATTGTTGGTCTGTGCGCTATCGTAACCGGTATTTTTGCCATTATTATCACTTTATACCAAACAAGACTGCAAAAAAAACGCTGTTCAGGGGTATTGGCTTAAATAAATAGCCTCACGCTCCTCGATGATGGTTCGCATGGAATATTAATATTATATAACTTAAGCTTTCCCATTCTTCTGAAATATACAAAAAGCAAGTAATACTTGACATTGCAAATATTAAATCCCTTAATTTGCACAAAACTTCAACCTTTGGAAAAGAATCAATACAGCATATTTGAAAGCGAATTACGTGTCCGTCCGGATGATATAGACATGTTTAACCATGTACATAATAGCAAATACCTCGATTATGTACTGGCTGCCCGTTATGAGCAGATGGAAAAGTTTTACAACATGCCCTGGGAGCATTTTACCCAGCAAGGTTTGGGCTGGGTGGTCAGCCATGTGGATATCAATTTCAAGCGCCCCTTATTAATGAATGATTTAATGTTGATCCGGACAGGGATTTTAATGATGCACGATAAAGGCTGCTCGGTTCAATTCGAAATCATCAACAAAAAAACCGGAAAGGTAGCTTCGGATGGGATTTTTGATTATGTACTTATCGATTTAAATACAGGCAGAGGAACCAAAGTTAGCGAAGAAATGATTGTAGCATATAGCATATAACTTTATTAAGCCGTCCTTTCGAGCTAAGCCGGAAAATCTTTATTGTGGACTGCGCTTCAGTCGAAAGGATGAAATTCGCGAGTTCTGTGTTTCTGGTGCAAAAATCTGAAAATAAGTACTCAAAATTTGACAATAAAAATTTTTACTTATCTTTGCCAAATCAAAACGACCAGAACCATGATAGTATCTGCAATCCGTTTGAGGTTCTAAGCAACCAAGGATTCCCTCCCATTTTAGTTTAGATATGTACGCTTAATGGCGTATCATTGGTTTATACACTATTCATTATTATAATTATATGTCACAGTCTACAAAGACACCGGGCAAACTATCGGCTTTTTTCGATATTCTCGTTCAGTCTTTAAAAGGTCATGAGGTTGACTTAACTTCAATCAGCATTAAACGCGCCATTATTTTACTGGCCATTCCAATGATGTTGGAAATGGCTATGGAATCGGTTTTTGCTTTGGTGGATCTTTATTTTGTTGGCCACCTGGAAAACAGCAGTCATGCTATCCAAACAGTGGGATTAACAGAATCGGTTTTAACCATTATCTATTCATTAGCCATTGGTTTAAGTATGGCTGCAACTGCCGTAGTTGCACGGAGAATCGGCGAGAAGAATCCGGAAGCAGCATCAAAAGCTGGTATTCAGACCATTTTGATAGCCGTTTTTGTCAACATTATCATCAGTATCCTTGGTTTAATTTACGCCAAAGATATCCTGTTGCTTATGGGAGCTTCAACAGAAACAGCCGGGCAAGGTGTTGCATTCGTTCGTATTATGATGGGCGGAAGCATCATTATCGTTCTGCTATTCTTAATTAACGGGATTTTCCGTGGAGCAGGTAATGCGGCAATTGCTATGCGCAGTTTATGGATCGCCAACATTGCTAACATTGTCCTCTGCCCTGTTTTGATCAATGGTTTAGGCCCTATACCGGCATTGGGTTTAACAGGTGCAGCCATTACCACTACCATTGGTCGTGGTTTAGGCGTTACCTATCAGGTATATCATCTGTTTAATGGTAAAAATGCTTTAAAAATCCACCTTAGCCACTTTATTCCTGATTTGGAACAGGTTAAAGCCATTATAAAAATTGCTGCTCCAGCTATTTTTCAATTCGTTATTGCCAGCTGCAGCTGGGTATTTCTGGCCGAACTGGTTGCTACCACAGGTGGAGATACCGGCTCGGCAGGTTATCAAACTGCACTGCGCCTGATGATGTTTTTTATGCTACCAGCATGGGGTTTAAGTAATGCGGCTGCTACTTTGGTTGGGCAGAATTTAGGTGCGGGCCACCTAGACCGCGCAGAAAAATCGGTATTCCAGACCTTAAAATACATCGTGATTTTTATGGGCGTGGTAACTGTATTGTTCTTAACCTGTGGACATTTGTTCGCAGCATTTTTTACTGCAGATGAAAATGTGATTGCCGTTGCAGGTGAGGCTTTAAAAATTCTAAGTATCGGCTTTGTGATTTATGGAGCCGCAATGGTATTTAATAGCGCATTTAACGGTGCCGGAGATACCTGGACGCCTACCAAAATTAATGTATTCGCCTTTTGGCTCTTCCAGATTCCATTGGCATATTTTTTAGCAAAGTATTTAGAAATGGGTCCGACAGGCGTTTTCATTGCCATCCCTGCAGCCGAAGCAGGTATTGCGGTAGCGGCATTTATTTTGTTTAAAAAAGGAAAGTGGAAGAAAACGGTTGTGTAGACAGTGAAAGAATATTCGGAGATCAGATATTGTTTTCACAGGGAAACCGACCTAAAAACCACTGTCTGCAGGTTAATAAACCTGACTACAGCGACATCCTTTTTGGCAAGGTAATTTTGATAACTTTGATCTCATTTCACCAAAAAGATATAGCGAAAGGCAGGACTGACTGATGCGAAAAGCAGCTGCCTTTGTTTTTCGGATCGAACAAAAACATCTCCGCTTTAAACCGTATAAAAATTCAGGAATATCACTTTCAGTAACAACTTACAATTTCCATTAAAAAACATATCTTTGCGCAAAGATGAAGCATATACGTAATTTTTGCATTATTGCACATATTGACCATGGTAAAAGTACCCTGGCTGATAGGTTATTAGAATATACAGCGACGATTTCGCAGCGTGAAGCGCAGGCGCAATTGCTCGATAATATGGATTTGGAGCGCGAGCGGGGCATTACCATTAAAAGTCATGCCATACAAATGAACTATAAAGTTGGTGGTGAAGAATATGTTTTTAACTTAATTGACACTCCTGGACACGTAGATTTTTCGTACGAGGTTTCGCGATCAATAGCGGCCTGCGAGGGTGCTTTACTCATTGTAGATGCTTCGCAAGGTATTCAGGCACAAACCATTTCGAATTTATACCTGGCTTTAGAGCACGACCTGGAGATTATCCCGATCCTGAATAAAATGGACCTGCCAGGCGCCATGCCAGAGGAAGTTAAAGACCAGATTATTGATTTAATCGGCTGTGACCGTGACGATATTATTCCCGCTTCAGGTAAAACAGGAATGGGAATACCCGATATTTTACAGGCGATTGTTGATCGTGTTCCGGCTCCGGTTGGCGACACCGAAGCGCCATTACAGGCATTGATTTTCGACTCAGTTTTTAATTCATTCAGGGGCATTATTGCTTATTTCAAAGTGGTAAATGGCGAAATTAAAAAGGGAGACAAAGTAAAATTCATCAATACCGGCAAGGAATACCTGGCTGACGAAGTTGGTATTTTAAAACTGGATATGGCTCCGCGCAACGTGGTTAAAACCGGTGATGTAGGCTATATTATTTCAGGAATTAAGGAAGCACGCGAGGTAAAGGTTGGTGATACCATCACAACCGTTGGCAGGCCGGCAGACAGTGCAATTCAAGGTTTTGAAGAGGTTAAGCCAATGGTATTTGCCGGTATTTACCCGGTTGATACAGAGGATTTCGAAGAATTACGCGAAGCCATGCACAAGTTGCAGTTAAATGATGCCTCTATCGTTTTTGAACCTGAAAGTTCTGCTGCTTTAGGCTTCGGTTTCCGTTGCGGTTTCCTGGGCATGTTGCACATGGAAATTATTCAGGAGCGTTTGGAACGCGAATTCGACATGACCGTAATCACGACGGTACCCAACGTATCGTATGTTGCACACACCACCAAAGGTGTCGAAATTACGGTAAACAATCCGTCTGATTTACCAGATCCAAGTAAACTGGATTCGGTTGAAGAGCCTTTTATCAAAGCCAATATTATTACCAAAGCAGAATTTGTTGGTCCGGTAATGTCACTTTGTATTCAAAAAAGGGGGATTATTGTCAATCAATCCTATCTGACTTCTGATCGGGTTGAACTGGTTTTTGAAATGCCAATGGGCGAAATTGTATTTGATTTTTATGATAAATTAAAAACCATTTCTAAAGGTTATGCCTCTTTCGATTACCATCAGGTTGGTTACCGTAAATCGGATTTGGTTCGTTTAGATATGCTTATTAATGAAGAACCTGTTGATGCCTTATCTTCATTGATTCACCGCAGTAATGCCTACGATTTCGGGAAGAAAATTTGCGAGAAGTTAAAAGAACTGATTCCGCGTCAGCAATTTGAAATAAAAATTCAGGCTTCGATCGGAGCTAAAGTTATTGCCCGCGAAACATTGAGTGCCCTACGTAAAGATGTAACGGCAAAATGTTATGGTGGTGATATTTCCCGTAAACGTAAGTTGTTGGAGAAACAGAAAAAAGGTAAAAAACGCATGCGCCAGGTGGGTAACGTAGAGATTCCACAATCTGCATTTATGGCGGTTTTGAAATTAGATTAATATAGATTTGAGATGTTAGATTTGAGATTTGAGACAAAACCGTTAATCTCAAATCTAACATCTCGTATCTCACATCTCATAAATATGAAATTATTAGACGGTAAATACGTATCAGAAAAAGTTAAAGTTCAGATTGCTGAAGAGGCAGCTGAGTTTTTGAATAAAACCGGTCGCAAACCACACCTTGTAGCCATTTTGGTTGGTAATGATGGTGGCAGTGAAACTTATGTGGCCAGTAAGATGAAAAACTGCGAAAAAGTTGGTTTTAAGTCTTCACTACACCGTTATGATAACTCGGTTACCGAAGCCGAATTACTGGAGAAAATAGAGGAAATTAATCAGGACGCTGATGTAGATGGTTTAATTGTACAATTGCCGTTACCTAAACACATTGATCCCGAAAAAGTGACCGAAAAGATTGATTATCGCAAGGACGTAGATGGTTTCCATCCGGTAAACCTGGGAAGGATGATGCGTAACCTGCCTTGCTTTATTCCCGCAACTCCTTACGGCATCTTGTTAATGTTGCAGGAATACAATATCGATACTACAGGAAAACATTGCGTGGTAGTAGGCCGAAGTAATATTGTGGGCAGTCCGATGAGTATTTTAATGGCTCGTAATGCCAATCCGGGCAACTGTACGGTAACACTCACCCACTCACGTACAAAAGATTTAAAAGAGCAGGTTTTGCAGGGAGATATTGTAATAGCGGCAATTGGTAAAAAGAACTTTGTTACCGCTGATATGGTTAAACCTGGTGCCATTATCATTGATGTAGGCATTAACCGTGAAAATTCTACCGAAACCAAATCGGGTTTTAAATTGTATGGAGATGTAGATTTTGAAAATGTTGCACCAATATCATCGTACATTACTCCGGTACCGGGTGGTGTGGGTTTAATGACGATAGTTGGTTTATTGAAGAATACACTGGCTTCTGCAAGGAAAGAAATATACGTTTAAAGGTAGAGGGTGGTACGGTGGAAGGTTAAAGGTAGACCTCCCAACTGAAAAATATAGAAAGCAATTCGTTTTTGGATTGCTTTTTTTATTTAAAGACATAAAGGGTAGAAGGCGGGAAGGCGGAAGGTTAAAGGTAAACCCCACGACTAAAAAATATAGAAAGCAATTCTTTTTTGGATTGCTTTTTTATTTAAAGACATAAAAGGTAGAAAGGCGGAAGGTTAAAGGTAAACCCCACAACTGAAAAATATAGAAAGCAATTCCGTTTTGGATTGCTTTTTTTATTTAAAGACATAAAGGGTAGAAGGCGGGAAGGCGGAAGGTTAAAGGTAAACCCCACGACTAAAAAATATAGAAAGCAATTCTTTTTTGGATTGCTTTTTTTATTTAAAGACATTAAAGGTAGAAAGGCGGAAGGTTAAAGGTAAACCCCACAACTGAAAAATATAGAAAGTAATTCCTTTTTGGATTGCTTTTTTTTATTTAAAGACATAAAAGGTAGAAGGCAGGAAGGCGGAAGGTTAAGTAAACACCACGACTGAAAATATAGGAAAGCGTAGGGCGCTTTAAGATTAGATCAGCAAATTGATGTTGTTCTTCAATGCGTTAGCTAGTTTTTTTTACGTATAAAATCTTAAATTTATACGTAAATATGTAAATTTGTTTTTATAACGATAAGATAATGGATGCAAAACTCACCTTAAGCTTTAATCAGGATGTTGTTGCCAAAGCGAAAAAGTATGCAGCAGACAATAACATTAGTTTATCGCGTTTAGTAGAACACCTGTTAACTCAGGTTACCGCTAAAAAATATAAATCTTTAGAAGATTTCCCGGTTGCTGATTGGGTAAGCATGGTGGCTGAAGGTGAGGTAACATATAAAAAACCTTCAAAAAAAACGGCTAAGCAATCCAAAGATGAATTTTTTAATGCTCAGAAATAATTGATGAGGGTATTTTTGGATGCAAATGTGTTGGTTTCTGTACTAAATAAGGAATATCCTGTTTTCACTTACTCTTCGAGGATTTTAAGCCTGGCAACACATCCAAAATTTGAAATTTATACTTCCCCGATGTGTCTGTCGATTGCTTTTTATTTTGCTGAGAAAAAACATAAAACACAGTTGGCCAAACAAAAAATCGATTTGCTTTGCCAATATCTGAAGATCGCCGGCAATTCATCAAAAGGTGTATTGGATACATTATCGAATAAGAAAATACATGACTTTGAAGATGGTCTGGAATACTATGCTGCACAATCTGTTGATTGTAAATGCATCATTACAGATGATGTGGAGGATTTTTATTTCTCTGACATTGAGGTATTAAGCTGTCAGGCGTTTTTTAAAAGATATTTGCTTAATTAACATTAATCATCAAGTTCGTTACCAGAATTGTCATCCTGAATGTAATGAAGGATCTTTATAGATGATAGATTTCTCTCCCGAACGTTCGGGACTGCGCTTCAGTCGAAAGGACGAGTTTTCTTTCCCCATAAAAGTAAGAAGGCACAAAATTTATTTTTACATCTGCTAAGAAGACCTAATTTCCCTGTATACCAATGACAAATGAACTAATGAACCTGACTATCCCCACAATTTACTCCACCAACTTTCTTCAAAGCCAATATACAGGCCATCTTCACGTAATGCTGTTGGATAGATATTGATATAATCGCCCTGCCCCTCTGCTCCCCTTCCTGTTTTCAAACTGTATTCGTAACGATGAATCGGGCAAACCAGGTTTCCGTTTTTACACCAGCCACCACTAAAATGGCCACCCGCATGCGGACAATGTGATTGCGTAGCGATAATTTTATCCTCATGATGAAGTACACAAATCTGTTTGCCATTAACAGAAATGGTTTTAATGTCATCAGGATTTGGAATTTGATTGTTGTTCAAGGCTTTAAACCACTTCATACAGCTAAATAAGGGAAACAAATATCAGTATTATTTCATCTTTCTGCTAAATTTAGAAATAGAAACTGCTTCCCCATATTTTTTTTGGATATTTGCATCCTCAAAAATGAAACAGGCAATACCAGAAGACGGCACATTACTTCCTTTGATGGAAGAATTTTACACCATACAGGGGGAAGGATTTAACACAGGTAAAGCAGCCTATTTTATCCGCTTGGGCGGTTGCGATGTGGGTTGCCACTGGTGCGATGTTAAAGAAAGCTGGGATGCCGAAATGCATCCGCTTACTGCTTCGGATGTTATTGTGGAAAATGCGAGTCAATTTCCTGGTAAGGCAGTTGTAATTACCGGTGGTGAACCTTTAATTTATAACCTTGATTACCTGACCAATAAACTTAAAGAAAGAGGAATACTCACGTTTATTGAAACATCAGGTGCCTATCCCCTTTCAGGCAACTGGGATTGGATCTGCCTATCGCCTAAAAAGTTTAAAGCACCAAGGCCAGATATCACGCCTTTCGCTAACGAGTTAAAAGTAATTGTTTTTAATAAAAGTGATTTTAAGTGGGCTGAGGAATATGCGGCAATGGTATCTCCAAATTGCAAACTATATCTTCAACCTGAATGGTCCAAATCAAAAGAAATTACACCGTTGATTATTGAGTATGTAATGGCTAACCCTAAATGGGAGATCTCTTTACAAACACACAAATTTTTAAATATTCCTTAAATTAGTTTACATTAGCTTTGATACCAATGTTAATGTAATGAAATTTTGTTTAATCCTCTCCTTTAGCATACTAAGCTTTTATTGTTTTGGACAAAGTTCTCCAAATAAAAAAGCGCAGGTCTATTTTGAAAAAGCAGGTCCGTTTATTGATAAATTTGATTACTCCTCTGCTGAGCAACTATTAAATAATGCGGTAGAATCAGACCCGCTATTTCAGAATGCCTATATATTACTTGCTGGTGTTTATAAAGCTCAAAAAAAATACCAGGAAGCCAGAATGGCTTACGAAAAGGCGATATTAATTAATAAAACGGTTGCTCCCGACGTAATTTATGGACTCGCAGAAACTGTATTTGCTACGCAGGATTATATAAAAGCAAAACAACATTTTACTGAGTTTTTGGTACTGGATTCTTCATCTGAAAAAGCGAGAAGAGCAAAGAAATACCTCCTGGATTGCGATTTTGCCGATTTGGCAATAAAGAAGCCTGTAAAGTATAACCCCATAAATTTAGGTGAAGGCGTGAATACGCCTGATGCTGAATACTTTCCTGCGATAACTGCTGATGGTGAAACATTGGTTTTTACCCGCCAGGTAAATGGTAATGAAGACTTTTGGACCGCGCAGTTTAAAAATAATGCTTGGGGCCTTGCTACACCATTATCCAACAAGATAAATACAGAAAAATATAATGAAGGTGCACAAACCATTTCTCCTGATGGAAAGTATTTGTTTTTTACCGGATGTAACCGACCTGATGGCTTAGGCAGATGTGATATTTATGTTTCTCACCGTGAAGGAAAAGATTGGGGTGAACCCTATAATGTTGGTCAGCCGGTTAATTCGGAATTCTGGGAATCGCAGCCGGCTATAAGTCCTGATGGACGTACATTGTATTTTATCAGCAACAGACCTGGCGGGTTCGGGGGGTATGATATCTGGAAAAGCACCATTACCGATGATGCAAAATGGGGACCAGCCATTAATCTGGGACCTGAGATCAACACCCCTTTTGATGAAAATACTCCTTTTCTGCATGTAGATGGTAAAACACTATATTTTTCATCAAATGGTTGGCCAGGGTTTGGGAATAAAGATATTTATTTTAGCAGACTGGGTAATGATGGCCAATGGCAAAGGCCAATCAATATTGGCTATCCGATCAATTCTTTTGAAGATGAAAGCGGCTTAATAGTAAGTGCTGATGGAAATTTGGGGTTGTTCTCTTCAAATTTAAAAGTTGGTTACGGCATGCAGGACATTTATAGCTTCGGCATTCCAGAAACGGCCAGACCTTTAAAAGTTTCTTACGTAAAAGGAATTGTAAGAGACCGTGATACCAAAAAAACAATCGAAAGCAATGTGCAGGTAATAGATCTGAAAACCAATAAAACTGTTTTTGATGATTACACCGATCCCGAAACCGGTCAATTTTTAGCAGTAATGCCCATAGGGAGTAACTATCTGTTTAATGTAAATGCCGAAGGTTACCTATTTTACTCAGAAAACTTCGAACTTAAAAGTGGCGATATTAATAAACCTTACCAAATTGAAGTCTACATTGAAAAAATAAAACAAGGCGGAAACGTAACCTTAAAAAATATCTTCTTCGACACCAATAAATTTAATCTTTTACCTGCTTCTATCCGCGAACTCGACCTGCTGATCGCCTTTTTGCATCAAAATGAACACGTACAGATTGAGATTCAAGGCCATACAGATAACGTCGGTGATGATCAGTTGAATGAAAAATTATCTTTTAATCGGGCTAATGCTGTTTACGAATACCTGGTTAAAAACAGTATAGATTCAAAACGGCTTACTTTTAAGGGTTTTGGAGCCAGTAAACCCATTGCAGATAATAAAACTGAAGCAGGGAGAAAGATTAACAGAAGAACATCATTTGTAATTACGAAAATATAGCGTACTGTGAAAGGCTGTTATATTAAATGCAGGTGACCGGTAAGTAAACCGGTGTGAAAATATTCAAAGTGCAGCAGTTGTGAGGCACTTTAAAAATGGGCTTAAATTTCAAAAAAACAAAAAGAAGTAATAGAATTTAATCATTAAATATGTCTCAAAACTACGAAAACCATAAAAGATTTTATCCGCCGTTCCATTTCTTCGCGGTACCGCTAACAGTTATAGGACTGTGTTTTTCCATATATTCCTGTATTGCCATCCCTACCATCATTACGGGCTTGTTGGTGCTTGCATTTTTCCTCATTGCAATTATAGCGGTAATGGCCAGGATGTTTGCACTTAAAGCCCAGGACAGAGCAGCAAGGGCTGAAGAGAATCTACGTTATTATATTCTGGCCGGCAGTGCACTTCCAAATAAACTAAGCATCAGCCAGATCCTCGCTTTACGTTTTGCAGGAGATGAAGAATTTTTAACTTTGGTTGATCAAGCTGTGAACAATAAATTGTCTCCAAATGAGATCAAAAAAAGCATAAAAAACTGGCGGGGTGATTATCACCGGATATAATTACCCGCCTGGGATCAGGAACTACCGAAACTTCGCTTCTGATATCTTCAATATCTGATAAAAACTGCTTTTGGATTAGCTTACTGAAATCTTATTTCAATAGGTGATTTTACTCCTCTACATCAACATTTTTTACCATTAAATGCACAGCAAACAGCTTCTTACAAAATAATTTTCAAAATGTTCCGCCAATTGATACTTTTATAATATGGATAATGTAAAACCCCTACCCGATTTATCAGCAGAAGAACAGCGAGTTTTAGGCGCCTTAATAGAAAAAAGCCGCACCACACCTGATTATTACCCAATGACATTGAATAGTTTAACTGCAGCGTGCAACCAAAAAAGTTCAAGAAATCCGGTAGTAAATTACGATGAGGAAACCGTAACCTTAACATTAAACCAACTTAAAATTAAAGGTTTAATCGCTACAGCTACAGGCGGATCAAGCCGGGCAACTAAATACAAACATAATTTAGCAATAGTTTATCCGCTACTGCCTTCAGAGTTAGCAATAATCTGCCTTTTGCTACTACGCGGCCCTTTAACGCCTGGAGAAATTAACAGTAATTCAGGAAGGTTATATGAATTTGAAAGTATAGAAGAGGTTTTAGAACAACTCCAAAAACTATCGAATGATGAACCTGCCTTTGTAAAACAATTGACAAAGAAAGCAGGTCAGAAAGAGGCACGTTTTACCCATCTTTTAGGCGAACAGGCTGAAATCACCGTCGAAACAGAAACATTTACAGCACCACAAATCGATACCACTGCATTGGAAAATCGCATTGAAAAGCTGGAGTTGGAAGTGGAAGAACTTAAAGAACTGGTAAATTTGTTGATGGACAAGTAGATTAGCTTGTTCATTTGCATTAGTTTAATGGTTTTCTACCATTAGCTTTAACTAAAGTGCTTGCAGATCTTAGCGTAATCGAAGAACCTAAAAATTAATTTTCCGTACTCCTATATTTCTTTGGCAAAAATTAGGTCTTAGCGAGACGCTAAGACCAGTATCAGATTTTTTTTGAGACAATTAAGCTTCATACTTTTTAAAAATAGTACTCGCCGTGTGACCACCGAAACCAAAAGTATTGTTTAATACATAATTGATTTCCTTTTTAATCGGCTCACCCAAAACAATATTTAATCCCTTTGGAATATTTTCGTCCAGATTTTTGGTATTAATGGTAGGTGGAATGATATTATCTCTGATCGCAAGGATACTGATTACACTTTCAATTGCACCTGCCGCCCCCAGTAAATGCCCGGTCATCGATTTGGTAGCCCCAATAATTACGGGCAAACCATTAAAAACAGTATGAATACCCTGCAACTCACTTAAATCACCTAATCCGGTTGATGTAGCGTGTGCATTAATATAATCAATTTTATCCGCAGTTATTCCGGCATCTTTCAATGCTTTCGTCATACCTAAGGCCGCACCAATCCCATCGGGAGGTGTTCCGGTAAGGTGATAGGCATCCGCAGCCATTCCACCACCAACAATTTCGGCATAGATATTTGCGCCACGTGCTAAAGCATGTTCCAACTCTTCCAAAACCAAAGCACCTGCGCCTTCGCTCATCACAAAACCATCCCTATCTTTATCAAAAGGTTTAGATGCACCCTGAGGATCATCGTTGTTTTTTGATAAAGCCTGAGCGGCGTTAAATCCGCCGACAGATGACTTTGTTAGCGCTGCTTCTGAACCGCCTGCTATCATGATGTTAGCTTTGCCTAAACGGATGGTATCAAAAGCATTTACGATTGCGGTATTGGACGACGCACAGGCCGAAACCGTACAGTAATTTGGCCCACGCAACTTATGACGGATAGAAATGGCACCGGCAGCAATATCAACAATCATTTTTGGAATAAAATATGGGTTAAATCTCGGCGTTCCGTCGCCGGCATGAAACTCTTCCAACTGTGCTTCGAAAGTACCAATACCACCATTTCCAGTTGCCCAGATAACGCCGACTTCTGCCAATTCCACATCATTCATTGTTGTGAAATTCAATTCTGCATCTTTTATCGCCTGATCGCTCGAAGCAATAGCATACTGCGTAAAAAGGTCGTATTTTTTTATTTCCTTTTTCTCCAGGTATTCTTCCGGATTAAAATCTTTTACTTCACCTGCAAACTGCGTTTTAAATTTACCGGAATCAAATTTGGTAATGGGTCCAATTCCACTTTTTCCGGCCAATATCTTTTGCCAAAATTCCTCAACAGTATTGCCAAGCGGGGTTATGGCACCTAAACCAGTTACTACTACTCTTTTCATTTTTAATATTTTTTAGTCAATTCCCTTGGATAAAATCAACTGTTAATTATCCAAGAGATATTTAATATAGCAGGAAGAGCTAAACACAACCTATCGTTTTATTAAAGTTGATGTAAACCCAGGATTTACACTTAATGCCGCGAAAGTAACAATTCCAACATGGAAATCTGTCATCTAAATGGAAACAACAAGTTCTTTTGTTTTCCAACTATATCATTTTAGTGCTCAACAGCATCTATCCGGGCTTTTCGATTGGCGTTCATTACGTTTAAAGCATCAACCGGCGACTGTCTGAACAATTCGTAAATCTTGGCGGTATCACCTACCCTGATTTCAAACTCATCATTGGCTAAAGCCGCCAGGAGCTCATCGGCCACAACTGATGGCTTAATCCCATTATGGCCACCGATTTCTTTAGAAAATTCAGTATCAACCAATGGAGGCATTAATTCAAAAACCTTAACAGCAGTTTCTTCCAGACTCAATCTTAACGATGTGCTGTATGAGTGTAATGCTGCCTTACTAGCTGCGTAAGTAGGCAATGTAATACCTGGAACATAAGCTACTATAGATGAAACGTTTACGATAGCTGATATTTCCTGTTGTTTTAACACAGGCAATAACTTTTGATTAATCCTGACGATAGACAGGTAATTGGTCAGCATTTCATCCGCTGCATTTGCAAATGCATCCTGTTTTGAATCGGCTAAATTATAGAGCAGTGCCCTTCCTGCGTTGTTGATCACTATGTTTAATTGAGGAAATTCCGATTTAATTTTCTCTACCAAAAGATCTACATCATCAGCCTTACTCACGTCAGACACCACAGCGGTTACATTAGGTAATGATGCAGCTGCTGCATTTAGCCTTTCCTGGTTCCTACCTGTAATAATTACGTGGTTATCCAAAGCGGTTAACTGTTTTGCGATTTCTAAACCTATACCAGCTGTTCCGCCGATCAATAAAACGGTATTTTTTGAAGTTTTCATTTTTTATATTATTTAAATTTTTAAGATTAACAATTGCTATTTAAACCTGACAAATACCGATCGGTATATTTTAATTCAAAATTTTTTAGCCGAGGCTATTGACGTATTTTTTTAATGAATCCATGATTAAATTCCAATATGCAGGTTTCGCAGTCAATCTGGAGATCATAATTCCCCCTTCTATCATGGCAATAATGGTAAGTGCAATCTGCTCCGGATTGTGGTCTGTGTTAATTTCTTTGGAAGCAATACCTGCTTCAACCAGCTCCATAATCCTGTTCTTCCAACCAGACACCGCTTTCAGCGCCCGTGCCTTCAATTCAGGGTGGGTATCATCCGCATCAATGGCCGTATTTAAAATCGGACACCCTCCTTCTGCTACCACACCGCTAAGAAGATGTTGGTAAATATTAATATAAACCAATAATTTACCTTTTACCTCTTTTTGTCTGTTTATTTCCTTTTCTACTCTGGATACAATATTGTGTAGGTTATAATCGAAAGCAGCTAATGCTACTTCATCTTTATTGGAAAAGTTGCCATAAATACTGCCTTTGGTTAAACCTGTAGCGGCAGTAATATCATTTAAAGAAGTACCTGCATAACCCTTCATATTGAAAATGGGTGCTGTCTTCTCTACGATAAAATTTCTTGTCTTCTCTGCCTTGGTCATACTCTTTAAATTGCTGATGCAAATATATACCAATCGGTATATTAATTACAACTACTTTTATCATAGTAATCTCCTTTTACTTTATCAGAAGCTTTCCTTCAGTTCATTAATTTGCTTTAAGTTTGAATTTTGTAACTTTGACTTATGAACAAGCCAGAAACCATTGAAGATTTTTACCAAAACAAATTCAAGTTCCTACCTGATAACCTCCAGAATGGCGTAGGCCATTTTAACGTTTTCAAACTGGAAGATTGTTTAAGGAATGATCACAAACCAATGAGTTACAACCGCAGGGATTATTACAAAATCTGCCTGACGCGTGGCCATAACGTTTACCACTATGCGGACAGGAGTATTGAGATTAATGGTACGGCTTTAATCTTTTTTAATCCGCTCGTACCTTATACCTGGGAACTGGGCAGTGGCAAGCAGAATGAGGTAACGGGTTATTTTTGCATTTTTACGGAAGCCTTTTTTACCGAAAAGATTCGTGGAAACATTGGCGATCTACCTATGTTTACTCATGGAGGAAAACCAGCATATATTTTAAATGAACAGCAAGACAGGTATATCGAAGCTATTTTTGCTAAAATGTTTGAAGAAATCAATTCAGATTATGTTTACAAATATGATCTGCTTCGCAATTACATTACAGAAATTACTCATTTCGCTTTGAAAACCGAGCCTTCCGAAAATTTATTCAAGCATATAGATGCGAATTCCAGGATTACTGCTGTTTTTACGGAGTTATTAGAGCGACAGTTTCCCATTGAAACCACTACCCAAAGGTTTACCATGCGCTCCGCAAAAGACTATGCATCACAACTTTCGGTACATGTAAACCATTTAAACCGTGCGATAAAGGAAACTACGGGTAAAACCACCACCCACTACATTACAGAGCGTTTATTGAGAGAAGCTAAGGCTTTATTAAAACATACAGACTGGAATATTTCAGAAATTGGTTATTGCCTGGGATTTGAAGAACCTACCCATTTCAACAATTTTTTTAAAAAATTAACCAACCATACCCCAACTTCTTATAGGATTGTTTGAATTTCGTAATAATCAGTTTGATTAACGTAACAGCTTAAATTCATTTGCACCGTAATTTTGTCTTAACAAAAGGGATAAAACTATGGGCATGAAAAAAGTTTGGTTTATTACCGGAGCCTCAAAGGGCCTGGGATTAAGTTTAGTTCATCAACTATTGAAAGCTGGCCAATCCGTTGCGGCCACTTCAAGAAATATAAATGAACTTAAAAAAGCAGTAAATAACAATACGGAAAAATTTTTTCCGCTGGCCGTTAACCTGGCTGACGAAAAAAGTGTAGAGGAGGCGATAAAAGCAACGATTGTAAAATTTGAAAGAGTTGATGTGGTGATCAATAATGCTGGTTATGGCATTGGGGGCAGCATAGAGGAACTGACTGATGCGGAAACACGAAACAGTTTTGACGTAAATGTTTTCGGAACAATAAATGTTATCAGAGCCGTTTCACCTTATTTAAGAGCTCAACGGGCTGGCCACATCATCAATATCGCATCAATTGCGGGCATTGCCGGCGCAACCGGCTGGGCGGTATATTCAGCAGCAAAAGCGGCAGTGATTGCGTTGTCTGAGGTATCTGCAGACGACCTTAAAGAATTCGGAGTAAAGGTGACCGTGGTTGCTCCTGGTGCATTCAGAACAAGTTTTTTAACCCCCGATTCATTGATTTTGGCAACCAATCCAATTGCCGAATATGAAGAAGTGCGGGCAATACACCAAAAATACCTTAAAATGGACGGTCAGCAGATCGGCGACCCTGAAAAGGCCGCAGCAGCCATGATCTCATTGGCCAGTATGCCCAATCCACCGGTTCATTTACTCCTGGGAAAAGATGCTTTTCAAAGAGCCAACAGCAAAATTGACGCATTAATAAAAGAGTTTAACGACTGGAAAGCCATTACAATTTCTACAGATTTCGGCAATTAATCAAATGTTAATGGTGAATTAGCAATTCAAAAAGAGGCTGTATGATAACACAATTTCTCTAGAATTTGTCACGTTGAGCCTGTCGAAACGGCTTAAAAATCTTACGGATGGTCCTTCGACAGGCTCAGGATGACAATGTAATCATAATACAACCCAATTAATTTATTTCATTCTAAAAACAATATCATGGAAAATCAAAAAGTTTGGTTTGTAACAGGCGCGTCCAAAGGTCTGGGATTAACCTTAGTCAAAACATTATTAAACAACGGCCTTAATGTTGCCGCCACTTCAAGAAATTTAAGCGATTTAACAAAAGCCGTAGGTGAACACGAGAACTTTTTACCTTTGGCAGTTAACCTGACCGACGAAAGCAGTGTGGAAACTGCAGTTAGCCAAACCATCAGCAAATTTGGCCGTGTAGATATTGTGGTAAACAATGCAGGCTACGGTATGCTTGGTGCATTGGAAGAACTAAGCGATAAGGAATCGCGCCAAAACTTCGATGTGAATGTTTTCGGTTCTTTAAATGTGATCAGAAAGGTACTGCCACAGTTGCGGAAACAACAATCAGGACATATTTTTAATATTTCTTCCATAGGAGGTTTTTCTGGTAACTTCCCGGGCTTTGGGATTTATTGTGCCACCAAATTTGCAGTAGTCGGATTTACTGAATCGCTGGCTGCAGAAGTAAAATCAATGGGGATAAAAGCAACTGTTGTAGAACCTGGTTATTTCAGGACTGAATTTCTTACCACAGGCTCTTTAGCAGTGCCAGGTTCTCCTATCGATGCCTATAAAGAGGTACGTGATTCGCAGGCGGCACACCAAAACGACATCAACAACCAACAGCCAGGGGATCCGGCCAAGGCAGTTGAGGTAATTATTGAAACTTCGAAAAGCGAAAATCCACCACTTCATTTGTTCTTAGGCCCCGACGCCTATCAGATAGCCGATGCAAAAATTGCGGATGTACAAAGGGATATGGCCAACTGGAAATATTTAGCCACAGCTACCAACTTTGATCAGAAATGATTGAGAGTAGCACCTAATTGAAACAAACCTCACCGAGGATCGTCAATCCTGAGCCTGTCGAAGCATCCCTTTGGGAAGTTTCAAGAGCGTTTCGACAGGCTCATCTTGACACTGGAGATGAAAGACAGCCTATGCTGCACAGGCCGTCTTTATACCGGATGATAAAAAATTATTTTTTAGGTTTTGAACTCATGTAAAAAGTAAGCTTTCCACCGTTGGTGATATCAGCATGTTTAATCTTATGATCGGTTATCTCTTTGCCGTTCAATAAAACTTTTTCTACGTATACATTTTTCTCACTTTGTTTAATGGCCTCAACCGTAAAGGTTTTACCATTCTCCAGATTGATTACCGCCTGGTTTACCAATGGACTACCTAAGGAATATACATCGGAACCTGGTGCTACCGGGTAAAAGCCTAGCGAAGAAAACATGTACCAGGCGCTCATCTGCCCGCAATCATCATTTCCACCCAAACCATCAGCAGTAGGTTTGTATTGCATATTCAGGATGTGACGAACCTGTGCCTGTGTTTTCCATGGCTGATCGGCCCAGTTATAAAGGTATACAATATGGTGTGCCGGTTCGTTTCCGTGCACATAGCCACCAATAATACCCTCGCGGGTAATATCTTCTGTGTGTGCGAAAAACTCATCAGGCAGATGCATGGTAAACAAAGTATCTAAACGGGTAGCAAATTTCTTTTTACCACCCATCATTTCAATCAATGTAGCAGGATCCTGTGGCACAAAAAAGCTATAGTTCCAGCTATTGCCTTCAATAAAACCTTGTCCTTCGGTATCTTTCGGATCAAATTCTTTCTTAAAGGTTCCATCGGCCAGTTTCGGACGCATAAAACCCGTTGCACTATCATAATTATTTTTCCAGTTGTTAGATCGTTTGATAAACTCATTATAGACATCCATTCTATTTAATTTCTTAGCCAATTGTGCAATCGACCAGTCATCGTAAGAATATTCCAGATTATTGGAAACCGAAATGCCTGATTTTTCTGCAGGGATATAACCTTTATCCATATAATAGCCAATCCCTTCATAATCGCGGTGTTTCGCTGTGGCCACACAGGCATCTAAAGCTTTGTTTGCATCTCCGCTGTAAGTACCTTTAATAATGGCATCAGCAATTACCGAAACACTGTGGTAACCACTCATACACCAGTTATCATTGGCGTAATGTGACCAGATCGGCAACATATGCAAACTGCTCTGATCGTAATGTGCCAACATCGATTTTACCATATCGTTACTTCGCGCAGGCTGGGTGATATTGAAAAATGGATGTAAAGCACGGTATGTATCCCAAAGAGAAAAGGTCGTATAATTGGTAAACCCTTCCGCTTTGTGCACGCCCTGATCTAAACCTTTATATTCTCCATTTATATCAGTATAAGTGGTCGGGTTGATATAAGCATGATATAAAGCAGTATAGAAGTTAGTTTTATTGTCGCTGGATGTATTTACCTGGATTTTGTTTAACTCCTTATTCCAGGCGGCTTGTGCCTGTGCTTTTACTTTTTCAAAATCCCAGCCCGAAATTTCCGCCCGCATATTTTGCAGGGCATTTTCCTGGCTAACCGGCGATAAAGCGAATTTAATTTTAATCTTCTCTCCTTCACGGGTATCGAAATCGAAAAACATTTTTAACTTTTTGCCTGCAATTTCAGGGAAATTTTGTTCCTGGTTGAACTTGCCCCAGAACCCCCTGTAAGCCTGTTTAGCATCATAGCTTTTACGTCCATAGCTTTTAAAAGGTTTGGAAAAGCTCATTGCAAAATATACGGTTCGTGTTCTGGCCCATCCATTGGTTTGACGGTAACCGGTAACCAGGGTATCGTTTACCACACGAACATAGGTCCACACCGTTTTTTCATCATAATTATAAATACCAGCCATCAGATCCAAAATAATATGTGATTGATCTGATTTTGGAAAAGTATACTGGTGCATCCCTACCCTGGTGGTTGAAGTGAGTTCTGCCATAATGTTATCATCATCGAGTTTTACTTTGTAGTAACCCGCTTCAGCAACCTCATTATTGTGTGAATAGGCAGAACGGTAACCTCCTTTAGGATTTGAAGCCACACCCGGGTTTAACTGCAGCTTCCCTTGTGTAGGCATAATGAGAAAATCGCCCAGATCAGAGTGACCGGTACCGCTAAAATGGGTATGACTAAATCCCGTGATGGTTTTATCTTCGTACTTGTAGCCTGCACAATATTTGTATACATCGCCATTGTATTTTCCGTTTACTTCATAGGATAGGGTATCTGTTTCAGGACTTAACTGCACCGCTCCAAAGGGAACAGTTGCCCCGGGATACGTATGCCCCATTTTTGATGTGCCTATAATGGGTTTAACATACTGCACCAGGTTTTGCTGTGCGGATGCCATCATTGATGAAAGCAAGAAACAAGGCAGGATAACGCTTTTAGTCATATCTTTTTAAGATTAGCTTGTTGATTAAAATTCTAAGGTATAAATTTATCTCCAAATATGCATAAAGCAGACACTAAAACGTTTAAGTAAATAAAAAAATACAATCTAAGCCCGGGAAATAACCTATCCTGGCGTTAAACATGATATCCGTAAATTGCGCAGGTTTATTGTTGAACGAACAGACGCTATATGTAAAAGTGATAAAAGGGAAAGCACGTGGCGAGGAAATGTTTAGTCGCCGCTTTTTACAAGTAACTGACTTCCTCTAAATAATTTCAGCTAAATAAACCTTATTTTTGCATCCTTATATTTTTTAAGATGAGTAAACACGGTAGAATTCTGGTGGCCATGAGTGGCGGGGTTGATAGTTCGGTAGCAGCTGTGATGTTGCATGAACAGGGTTATGAGGTTATTGGATTAACCATGAAGACCTGGGATTATGCCACCTCTGGCGGTAGCAGCAAGGAAACTGGTTGTTGTTCATTAGATAGTATTAATGATGCCCGTACGCTTGCCGTAAATTATGGATTCCCACATTATATTCTGGATATAAGGGATGAATTTGGCGATTATGTGATTGATAACTTTGTGGACGAATATCTTGCCGGAAGAACCCCAAATCCTTGCGTTTTATGTAATACGCATATTAAATGGGAAGCACTTTTAAAACGGGCTAATAAACTGGATTGTGAATTTATTGCAACGGGGCATTACGCCAATATCCGCCAGCAGGATAGTGGTCGTTATGTGATTTCGAAAGGTAAAGACGAAAATAAAGATCAATCTTATGTACTCTGGGGTGTGTCTCAAGAGAACCTTTCACGTACTAAATTCCCATTGGGCAGTTTTGCAAAGTCTGAAATCAGGCAGATGGCGCTGGATATGGGACAGGAAGAACTGGCCAAAAAATCAGAAAGTTATGAAATCTGTTTTGTACCCGATAACGATTATCGATCTTTCTTAAGGCATAAAGTAGCCGATTTAGAAGATCGGGTGGCTGGCGGAAATTTCATTTTGAGTAACGGAATGGTTGTTGGCCAACATAAAGGTTATCCTTTTTATACTATTGGTCAGCGTAAGGGATTAGGTGTTGCCTTTGGAGAGCCTATGTTTGTAACACAGATCCTGCCAGAAAGCAATACAGTGGTTTTAGGTAGGGCTCATGAGCTTGAACGTGGTGAAGCTATGGTACGCAATATTAATTTAATTAAATATGCAAGCATTGAAGAACCAATGAGTGATGTGATTACCAAAATCCGTTACAAAGATGCGGGCATGTTGAGTACAATTGTTCAGGAAAAAGACAAAATGCGTGTCGTTTTCGATCATCATGTATCGGCAATTGCCCCTGGTCAATCGGCTGTATTTTATGAAGGCAATGATTTATTGGGTGGAGGTTTTTTAGTTTAATAGGTTGTCAGTTCTTCTTATTGAGCATTAATATAATAAAGTTACTCCACATCTAAACGGTCGTCATTTCTAGCGGAGTGCAACGCAGTCGAGAACCCGAAGGCTCAGCGAAGCTAAATCTGCCTAAATAGCTCTCTCTATTCCGCTGCACTTCAGTCGAGATGACGATCTTTTCTATAACGTATTTTATAACTATTCACTTCCCTTAAAAATATTAATCGATGCAGTTTTCCAGTGAATGTAACCTAAATTGCCGCAGGTTTGGGCTACAAAGTTTTCTACGTCTTCTGGCACGTCATTAACTACACGCCACCTGATTTTATATTTTGGATTATAACTGATATAAACCACTAAATCATCACTGCGTTGCCCAACGGCATGCAAAGGTTGTAAATGAATATCCTGCAGATCTGCAGCAGCATTCCTTAGTCTTTCATTCATAATTCTACCTAATGAAAGATCCGGTTTAAAATCTGTTTCGAGTATGGCTAAAACGGTAACGGTCATAGAAAAAATAAATATATCAGCAAACTAACCAGGAAAGAAGCCTTTTGTTTAAAATCATCCATTATTACATCGAATAACTGCGATGATTTTTTCTTTATCCTGTCTCTCCAAAAGCAAATCTATACTAAAAAAATTAGTATCAAAATTTATTTTTATCTTTTTTTTAGCCAATGTAATAATTATAGAAACGCATGACATGAATTAAATCGCGGTTAGTCAGTCATAGACTGCGTAAAACGACTTAAACACCTGATAGTTAGAATCCTTGACATATACCTACATTAAGCACATAAAAATTGTGTCTATGCAACGGGAAGAACTGATCAAATAAGAGAGAATTCATAGCGTTTTATTAATTGAAGACTCTTGCTAACTCGCCGCATTTCCTGAAGGAAACATGCTGGAAATCTTCAATGCTTTAAAACGAAATATTAAAACATGTCTGCCAATGCTGATATTGGCTAATAATGCGATGCGGAAGGTTTCATTAACAAACCTGCTGACCTAAACGCGTTCGCCAGCAGGTAATTAGGTATCTGGCAGCTCAGTTCAATAAAAAGTCATTAGTCCACAAATTAGTCTTTAAGTCCTAAAGCATAAAGCCCTTAGTTAAAGTTTTCATTAGCATGAAAGACTTCTATTTAATGGCGGTGGAAGTAGTGACGATAGACCGATGATCAGTGAACTAATGACTAATGCACTATCTAAATGGCTATACTTTCGATTGCTTTATCTAAAGCTAAATCCTTTAGACCGGGAATGCTTACGCCTTCTGCACGATATACAGTTACATCAGTCATACCCATAAAACCTAGAACCGCCCTAAGATAAGATTCTGTAAAATCATAAGGTTTCATCGGCCCTTCTGAATAAACACCACCAGAAGAAATAGCCAAATACACTTTTTTGTTTTTCACCAAGCCTTCAGGACCATTTTCGGAGTACCTGAATGTTTTACCAGCACGTGCAATATGATCGATCCATGCTTTTAGCGTTGATGCAATACCAAAATTATACATTGGGACACCGATTACAATCACATCTGAATCTTCAAGTTCGGCAATAGCCTCGTCAGAATGTTTTATAGCTGCTGTTAATTCTGCAGTATGATTTTCTTTAGGTGTAAAAAAAGAATTGATGTGCACCTCTTCCAAATGTGGAAACGGGGTATTGGTAAGATCGTGTACGGTTAAAGTGTTTCCGGGATTTGCTTCCTGTAACTTTTCTACAATGGCATTTCCCAATTTAATACTGAAAGATGCTTCGCCCCTGGGGCTGGATATTAGATGTAATATTTTCATTTTTTTTGCCTTTTAAATGTCTGGCAAAATTATAGATACACCGTATCAAAAAGCTATTACTATACTAAAGGATAGTGCTATCCTTTAGCATAGCTGTTTATTTTTTTTAGAAAATAAAACCTATTTACCCTGTTTACCAGATAAGGCATTGACCTGCTTTAAATGTTTTTTAAGGACGGGTAAATACTTTCCTGCATATTTTTTAACATCAATATCAGAAGATTGAGCAGCTTTTTCAAACAATGCAACAGCTTGTTGATGATCGGAAACCATCATCTCTACATAAGCTTTATCAAATGCGCCTCCACTCAGGCTGTTCAACCGGCTGATCGCATGGGTCACTTCCGCTTCTGCGTTACCTGTTTTTGGGGCTAAGCCTGTGTTACCTGCTTCGCCTCCGGCGTTCCTGGTACGGGAAGTGTCTTTCAAGTTTTCAGGAGCAGAGTCAACTCTGCCATCAGGTCTTAAACCACCTTCCGGAGTGCTCATCGGCAAGGTTACTTTTTTAAGTTTAGCTAATGCTCTCAATTCCTCATTGGCCTGGTTATGGTCATCAACCATCATATGTCCAAATGCCTTAATTTTTTTGTCAGTTGCTTTATCTGCAGCAAGCTTTCCGGTTAAAACTTCCTTCATTCCGGCAATTGCAGCCTGCTGCAAAAATTGCTCGGTAGTAATGGTATCTTGCTGACGACTGTAAGCAGTTAAAGTTGCGTAATGCCAATCGGCATTTGCAGTTGCATTAAATGAAGTAGCTGAAATGATCATTCCCACTACGGCTATTTCCCGGGTTTTAAAACGTTTTTTCATAATAGATCAGTTAAGGTATAACGCACTAATAGAACCATACCGGTAATTAAAAAGTTTGAACAACCTTATTATTTAAAACCCTACAACAATATGGTTTAAGATTTTAAATTTCTACTAAACTTAATCCATTTTTATCCTGTTCTATTATAAAAAACATAAACTATGGAAAATCAAGAAAACAACCAACCCAAAGAAGAAATTCAAAATATCGAGCAGTTCCAGATTAACCGTTCGCAGGGAAATGCATCGGAAGGACATGCTACTCCCCAACCAGATGGCGATAATGACTACACAGAAGATGAGATACCATTTGCGGATGGTGAAGGGACACAATTAGATGAAGAAATTGAGAATCCCGAAGATGATGAAGAGCTGGAAGAAAAGGATGACTACAATGAATCTGACATAGAAGAATTGGATAACGATCCTAATGCCTATGATGAGGAAGATAGCGAAATGCTATAACACATTATTATTTTACAAAAGATGCCAGACTTGCAATAGCCTGGCATTTTTTATTTAACTACACTACCCTAAACACCTATTTCATAGAGCATTAACATGATGACCTTTATGTTCAAATAATTATCCATTCACCACTTCTCCGCCATTAACATGCATCACCTGTCCGGTAATAAATGAGGAATCATCTGAAGCCAGGAATACGTAAGACGGACCAAGCTCCGACGGCTGCCCTGCTCTTTCCATTGCGGTTTCAGACCCGAATGACTTAATCTTTTCTTCATCAAAGGTAGACACAATGAGCGGTGTCCAAACCGGGCCAGGTGCCACAGCATTTACACGGATACCGGTTTTGGCTAAATTTGTTGCCAGTGAACGGGTAAAAGATGTTATCGCTCCTTTCGTTGAAGAATAATCGATCAGGTTTGGAGAAGAACGGTAGGCGGTCACCGAGGTCGTATTGATAATGGTATCGCCCGCCTTCAAATGGTTCAATGCTTCGTGGGCGAAATAGAAATAGCCAAATATATTGGTCCGGAAAGTATCTTCTAATTGCTTGTCATCGATCCCTTTCGGATCTTTCTGCGGAACCTGCATCCCAGCATTATTTACTAAAATATTAATCTTTCCAAATTTTTTAACTGTTGTTTCCACAGCTTTTTTACAAAAAGCAGGTTTTTTGACATCTCCTTTAATCAACAGGCAGATTTTCCCTTCGGCTTCAACCATTTTCCGGGTTTCTTTTGCATCTATATCTTCATCCAGGTAAACAATGGCTACATCGGCTCCTTCTCTTGCAAAATGAACAGCTACCGAACGACCGATTCCACTATCTCCACCGGTAATCAATGCAACCTTATCAGCTAGTTTGCCCGATCCTTTATAATTTGCTTTAATCACTTCCGGCCTCGGATCCATCTCTGCCTCGATACCAGGCTGTTTGTTTTGTTTAGCAGGTGTTTTCTGTGTTTTCATCGCTTCTTATCTGATTAAATTTCACTTTAACCATTAAACAAGAACATCTTCTGCAAAGTTTTAAGAACCTCTCCCCTGTAATTAAATCCAGGCTTGAGCTAAAATGAACAAATTTTATTTTGATTTCTATTGCCTTTCTAAAGGTCATCATGAAATTAAAAGGAATTTATTGATACCCTTACACAGGCGAAAATGCTTTGATTTTATTGACTGAGAATAAATCTGAACAGGAAAAACTCTATCATTATCTTTCCATCGATGCTTACCTGTTGAAAAAAAGAAATTGCAGAAGAAGCGCCCAACATTGAAATGATCTTTGTTGGTTACAAAAATTAATAATATAAAATGACCTGGAGCTAAAATATATTCCTACATCAAGATGGCACTATGCTAATTAAAAGCTTACTAAACATATCGATAGTAACAAATGTTAAGCATATATGAAGTTTATTGTATTGTCACTGTGTTTTTTCCTGTATATGCTTAACTCTTACGCTCAATATACCGATAGCACCAATTACCACATGCTGCTTACATCAACTGGTTCTATTAACCGAACCAATAACGACCGCGCTTATTTATTGAATAATGCACTTAATTTTGGACTAAAAAAGAAGAGTTTTGTATTAAATTCCACCTCGGCATGGTTGTATGGAAAACAAAACAGCAATTTAACGAACAATGATTTTTCTACTACGTTAAACTTCAACCTCTATAAAACCTTTCCGCATTTTTATTATTGGGGTTTGGTGAATTATAACACCAGTTATTCGTTAAAGTTAAAAAATCAATTGCTTACCGGCGGCGGCATCGCCTACAGCATATTAGACAAACCAAACGCATACATTAACCTGAGCGACGGCGTATTATTTGACCAAAGTAGCCTGATTGTGGGCGATAGCTATCATACTTATCGGAATTCGCTCAGAATGCAGTATCATTTTGCTATAAAAGAACTCATTACGATTGACGGAAATCATTTCCTGCAAAATTCGTTTGACAGAAACGGGGATTATATTATCCGCTCTACCACTACACTCGGCTTGAAATTACGGAAATGGATTAGCCTCACCACCGCTTTGAATTATAACAGACTCAACATTACCCGCAGCGAAAACCTGAACCTGACCTACGGGTTAACGTTAGACAAGTATTTTTAAATCGTTTTCAGTTGATCAGTCAGTAATAAATATTGATTCTTAGTTTTTAATTATTCCCTTTTATTGTCATCCTCAAACAATGAAGGATCTTTATCTATTCGCAAAACTGCTTTAGCAAGCACATCGAATTATCAATCAATAGGCCTGGGGTTGAGTATTTACCGTGTTAATTGACAGCTGAAATAAATGTAGGCATAACAAATTCTTAGATACTTTACCATTGTTGATAATTTTATAAAAATAAAACCCACTGAAATAGAACACTTAGCGTTTTTTATGGTTACAAGCGACAAAAAGAAGTTCGAAGATATGCCATCAAATGATAATTTTGTGTTATGGCAAATATGAACGTTAGAAAATCGATCCAAAATAAAATCGAATCATTAGCTAAGGAAATTGAAACCTTACAGGCAGAATTAAAAAGGTGGGAAAAAATTGCAGCTGATTATGAGATCAATTCAGAGAGTATTGATCTGATTTTATCGATCCAATTACCTGAAAAACCTGAACCAAAAACTAAAAAGATAAAATCTTAAAACATTTAGAGCAGTGACTGTATCGTAATTGGTAATTTCACCAGATAATTCGTCGGTTTAAGCAGCCTGCTGAGCTTGAAGAAGTATCAAAACGAGCCTTTCTCAGAATGATTTTTTAGATTTTTCGCGGAATAATATTTCGAAAGGGCGTCATTCCCGTGAAAACGGGTATCTTAATGCGATAGAAAGGCAACTAAATAAGTCCATATCAAAGCATTAAGATGCCCATCGATAGATCAAGCTGGCATGACAAACGTCGCCAAATTTAATGTTCTCGCCATTACTGAATCTTTTATTTCGAGACAGGCTATCTTCAACAAACTCAGCATAACAAGTGCTGCTTAATATATTCCCTGACTTTCGGTTCCTTCGCTCACGGTTTGTTTCGATAGCTATCAAAAAGATATTGAAAAATTTCAGCATGATGGTTAAAAAAGATATTGCATTACCACCTCTTCTACCCTTTCAACGGAATTCTGGTATATGGTTTAAAATTACTCCATCGCTTTTCAGTTAAAACAGTTACTTTCTTCGCTGTTCCATCGTAAACTTCCCGACTTAAGAAAGATAGTTTTTTAAACAGCTGCTTGTTATACGATTTAGTTATTCTCAAAAGCTCAAAACCCTTTCCTGCCGGATCTTGTTATGCATATACAACAAAAACAATGTATATGAAAAAGTTTATTTATGTTATGGCTATTTCCGCCCTCGCCTTTCAGGCCTGTAATGGTGGGAACAAAGATGCCAAAGAAAGTGCTGATAGTTTAAATATGGCAAAAGACACGACTACCAATGCTGCCGCTACCGGAGGAATTGCAGTAGAAGAAGCTGATGCCAAATTTACAACAGAGGCAGCTGTTGGCGGAATGGCAGAAGTAGAATTGGGAAAAATGGCCCTCGAAAAAAGCAGTAATCCGCAAGTTAAAGAATTTGCAACAATGATGGTTAAAGATCATGGTATGGCAAATACAGAGTTAATGGCGATTGCAAAACAAAAAAACATTACCCTTCCTAGTACTGTAGATGATGAGCATAAGAAAAAAATGGAAGACCTGAGCAAAAAGACAGGTACTGATTTTGATAAGGCTTATGTAAGCGCCATGGTTGATGGACACAAGTCTACCTTAAAGTTAATGGAAGATGAATCAAAAGATGGTAAAGACGCAGATCTTAAAGCTTTTGCAACTAAGACCGCACCAATTGTTCAAAGCCACTTACAAATGATCAATAAAATTAACGATAGCATGAAATAACATGCTTTAAAAGTTATCATGGGAGAAGGAACGGTATGTCGCACCTTCTCTCCATGATGATTCCTTTAAAAAGTCTTCTAAACCGGCTGTAGTGAATTACTTAATAACTACTACTTTATTCTTCAGCTTATTTCTAATTTCCGTTACATCTTTCCAGTTTTATTTAAATTATTACTAGCTTGAGTTCGATCAATAATGTGCTTTAATTTGGGTTCATTGGTACTTTGCATGAACGTTCGTCACCCTGAACTTGTTTCAGGGTCATTATAGCAAGGCGTTTTAACGAAAAAGATGCTGAAATAAATTCAGCACGACGAAACGGCTAGCGATTTGTCCTAATAAAGTTCATTAATTTTTAAATATTAATCGAACTTAGGTTAATAAGCCCATTTTTAGGCTATTCTAATTTAGAAGATTTCTCGACTTCACTGCGTTTCGCTCGAAACGACGTCCTTTACACCCTTGAAAAGAATAATTTCACTACTACATCTACAAATTTCTAAAGCTCTGGTGGCGTATGCCAATCAATAAATGATTTTCTGCTCATCATTTTCAAATAAGGATAATTTCCATTCAATTGTTTTCGCTGTTTGAGCTCATATAAAAAATGTCCACCTAAATCAACAATGATCCTCGCAGTAGCAGCATACCATACACTATGAGGCTGTTTCCAACAAAAAGAATATAAATCGGAAGTAAGTTTAATTCCTTTCAGTTCGGGATGGTAAAAGTTAAGAATTTTTGGATTGGCCAAACCCTGCATAACCTCCGCTTTCCGAACCATTGAAAGGTGATCGGAATGACAAAATTCATATCCTGATAACTTGGGATCATCAACATCGGGAAGGTGCTTCAATATTTTAAAGCCCTTAAATTTCTTACCATTCAATACCCATATCAGATTTGGATAAAAAGACTCCCTGCTGTTCAGTTCTGCAAGTGTTAGTGGCGAATTTTGAAACTCGATGGTATAACCGGATGGAGTAAATATATCTGCCCGGTGAAGATCGGAATTGGCAGCATCATAAAAGGCAACTTCCCTAAATGATGGAGGAAAAGCCAGCTTCCAATCCCGGTGCCAGGCCGTTTCCTTTCTGTAATGCTCCTTTTTAACTAATGGAATACCCGGAACCACTTCATCAACAGAAATATCTCTTCTGATTGCATTATCCATTCTCTGCATTTACAATAAAAAATCAATTAGGGAAACACAAAGTTAAACTAAAATTTTTAGTACAACAAGCCTCATTTACGCTTTATTAAACCTCAACTTATAACGCGTAAGGGACCAAGCACACAGGCTTGAGCATTCGGAATCTGTATTTTGTTAAACCGCGAAGTACGCAAAGTAATACGCCGAGCGCACAAAGATTTGGATGCATATCTTTAAAAACCTTGATCGTCGGACCTCCGACACCAGACTTCGGACTTTCACTAACCACAAAGGACACAAAGTAAAGGCACAAAGCACACAAAGTTAGGTGCCTATTATCTGAAACCCTTTCTTCTGACCTCCGACACTCGACTTCAGACTTTTATCAACTACAAAGGACACACAGTAGGGGCACCGAGCACACAAAGTTGGGCGACTATTATCTGAAACCCTATCTTCGGACCTCCGACACCAGACTTCGGACTTTTATTAACCACAAAGAATACAAAGTAAAGGCACCGAGCACACAAAGTTGGGCAGCCATTATCTGAAACCCTATCCCCGGACCTCCGACACCGGACTTCTGACTTTTAGACTCCAAACTATTCGTTAACTTTGCAGTATGACCATCCAAGAAATACAGCAGTTAGAAGATTTTTTTGCCCAGGCAGGCAAGCAGCAGGTTCCTATTTATCTGAATGAGGCCACAGTAATTACCGATTATGATCATTTTTTGGAAAGCCATCTTATGCCGCTAAAGCTCAATCCCGATGCAAAAGTAAATCAACCGCTTATTCACAGACTGAAAATGCTAAAGTTGCTGATTGAATCTAATGTTTAGGGTAGTAAAACTAAAGTAAATCACTCAACAGAATTGTTAATCTCAATCCGCTTTTGGAACTTGTAACGGACGCCCGGCAGTCCAACGCATACGGAACAATAAATAACTTCACTTACTTTAGTTTTTAAAATAAATATTTCCAACTATATTGGGCATAATTCGTTATTGATATGCATTTGCGCCTTTATTATGACTAAAAATATATTCATTGCTTCAGCCGAACCCTATACAGGCAAATCAGTAATTGCTTTCGGCATGATTAACATGTTGCTGGCTAAAACCCAAAAAGTGGGTTATTTTAAACCCATTATTGCCCAGGATGATCCTAATAAAAAGGACGAGCATGTAAAAGCCATGTTAGATTATTTTTCACTCCCGGTAAACTATGAAGATGCTTTTGCTTTTACCCGCCAGGAAATGCTCCACCAAGCAGAAGACAGTGGAGGAATTATCAATACCATCATCAGTAAATATAAAAAGCTTGAAGATAATTACGATTTTACCGTAATTGAAGGAAGCGACTTTTTAGGTGAAGGTATGGCTTTTGAGTTTGAATCGAATGCGTTAATGGCCAAAAACTTAGGTGCGCCTGTGTTAATAGTCGTGTCTGGTAAAAATAAAACGGCAAGTCAACTTTTTAAATCAGCCATCAATATCTACCGTAACTTTTTATTGCGCGATGTGCAGGTATTAGGCGTCGTGGCGAATATGGTAAATCCGGAAGAGGCTGACCGTATTAAGCAAGCTTTAAGCAATCAATTACCGGCTGAATTATTGATTGCAGTAATTCCAACCGAAACTGGCCTGCAAAGTCCGACGATGAATGAAATTACAACTGCATTAGGTGGCGAGGTACTTTTCGGCACAGAACTGCTGGATAATCAGGTTGATAATTTTGTGACCGGTGCCATGATGTTACCAAATTTTTTACGACATATTAAAGACAATTTGCTTATTGTGACGCCTGGCGATCGTGGTGATATCATTATTGGGGCACTTCAGGCGAATTTGTCAGCCAATTACCCAAAAATTGCCGGCATTGTGCTAACCGCAGGAAGTTTGCCGGATGAACCAATTATTAAACTCATTGAAGGTTTACAGACCATTATTCCCATTATAGCCGTACAAAAAGGAACTTTTGAAACCACGACCACTATTGGGGGGATCCATTCAAAAATTACTATTGAAAACAAGAAAAAAATTACGCTGGCCATAGAGCTTTTTGAAAAGTATGTAGATATCAAAGCATTGGATGATAAAATCATCACTTTTAGCTACCAGGGTATCACCCCACATATGTTTCAATATCAACTCGTTAAATGGGCCAAACGCGATAAAAAACACATCGTTTTACCCGAAGGTAACGATGATCGGATTTTAAAAGCGGTCGAAAAACTCATCACGCAGGATATTGTAGACATTACCCTTTTAGGGGATCCTGTCGAAATAACCAACAACATCAAAAGGCTCGGATTAAACCTCGACATCAATAGCTTAAAGATACATAATCCTGCCCATTCAGTTCATTATGCCGATTATGTAAATACTTTACATGAATTGCGTAAAAACAAAAACGTAAACCTCGAAATGGCCAGAGATATGATGACAGATGTATCTTATTTCGGAACCATGATGGTTTATAAAGGTGATGCTGACGGGATGGTTTCGGGTGCCGTTCATACCACTCAGCATACCATCAGGCCCGCTTTACAATTTGTTAAAACAAAGCCGGGTGTATCCGTAGTTTCTTCTATTTTCTTTATGTGCCTGCCAGAACGCGTAGCCATATTCGGTGATTGCGCGGTTAATCCCAACCCTTCTGCACAACAACTGGCAGAGATAGCCATCTCATCAGCAGAAAGCAGTGCCAAATTCGGTATTGAGCCACGTATTGCCATGTTATCTTATTCTTCAGGCACATCAGGCGAAGGTGAAGATGTAGAACGCGTAAGAGAGGCCACCGCTATAGTTAAAGCGAGGCATCCTGAATTAAAAATTGAAGGGCCAATACAATATGATGCTGCTGTAGACCCGCTTGTGGGTAAACAAAAACTCCCTGGATCTGAAGTAGCAGGCAGAGCCAGTGTATTGATTTTCCCTGATTTAAACACAGGCAATAATACCTATAAAGCCGTGCAACGCGAAACCGGCGCATTGGCCATAGGCCCAATGTTGCAGGGCTTAAACAAACCGATAAACGATCTGAGTCGCGGTTGTACCGTAGACGATATTTTTAATACTGTTGTGATTACAGCAATTCAATGTCAAGACATTTAAATATGAACATTTTAGTCATCAATTCAGGAAGTAGTTCCTTAAAATACCAGCTCTTTAAAATGCCTGAAAAAGTGCCCGTTTGCAGTGGGCTGGCAGAACGTATTGGCATTGAGGGTTCTTTTATCAAACATACCGTTTACAACAAAGGCGAAAAACAAAGCATTGAAGCGCCTGTTTTTGTTGCCGATCATGGCGAAGCCTTAAAGCAGGTTTTAGCTTTATTAACCGAGGGAGATTATGCCGTAATTGCAAGTCCTGATGATATTGCAGCTGTGGGCCACCGGGTAGTACATGGCGGTGAACATTTTTCCGGCCCGACGATAATTACAGAAGAGGTAAAACATCAGATCAAAAAACTTTTTTCCCTTGCGCCATTGCACAACCCTGTGAACTATAAATGTATTGAAGTAGCAGAACAGACTTTTGTGAACGCAAAACAGATCGCGGTATTCGATACAGCTTTTCACCAAACTATACCCGAACAGGCTTACCGTTACGCCATTCCGGAATCGTATTACAAAGAAGATGGCATTAGGGTATATGGGTTTCATGGCACGAGCCATAAATATGTAAGTGAGCAGGCGGTTACTTGGCTGGGGCAAAAAGAAAGTAAAATCATCAGTATTCATTTAGGTAATGGTTGCAGCATCACAGCTATCAAAAATGGCCAATCAATAGACACCAGCATGGGTTTCGGCCCTTTAAGCGGGTTAATGATGGGTACACGGTCCGGAGATATTGATCCATCTGTTATTTTCCATTTAATGGAACATTCCGGATATACGTTATCACAATTGAGTACGCTGGTCAACAAACAGTCTGGCCTGCTGGGCGTAGGCGGCTCAAGCGATATGCGCGACATTAGAAAAATGGTAAATGAAGGCAAAAAAGCTGCTATTTTAGCCATTAAACTATATGCCTACCGGATTAAGAAATTTATCGGGGCTTATGCAGCTGTTTTAAATGGCATAGATGCTATCGTATTTACTGCAGGTGTTGGTGAAAATGACAGCCAGATGCGGGAAGCGGTATGCTCGGAACTCGAATATTTGGGCATTGAATTAGATCAGGAACTTAATGCAACTTATAAAGGTGAATTAAAAGAGATTAGCGCTGCAACCGCCAAGGTAAAGATATTGGTAATTCCAACTAACGAAGAATATGAAATTGCCCATCAATGTTTTGGGATCATGGGCTAACTACAAGACTTCCGAAGCTTATGCAATCGTTTTACGCTTTGCCGACTTCGGAAGTCTGGCTAACTCAGGTGTTTTGCAAAACAGACAAAATGTTACCTGACGGATCTCTGAACCAGGCAATAGCCGGTCCGCCGTTTCCACGAGAAATACCTTTTTGATCGGTTTTGATCGATTCCTGATGGTAAATCTCAAACTTAACTCCTTTGGCAATCAATTCGTCAACAGCCTGATCTATATTTTCGACCGGAAAGTTGAGCACTGTAAAAGTTGCCGGAACATGATTCGGTTTTGGATAAAGCAAGATATTTGAGGAACCGGAAACCACCACTTCAATCACTCCCATTGGGTTATCTTTAACTTCAAGGCCCAATACGTCCTGATAAAATTCTTTTGCTTTCTGTACATCATCTACAGAAAAGGAGCTGAATGCTTTTGAGTTTTGTAACATAACTTAATTGTTTAATTATTTTGAAGAACGGACGGATTATTTTATCAGATTATCATGCTAATATCAACTGATATAGAATACCAATTCACTATATTAATTTTTCCATGCTCCCAACAGGCGCCTGATGATGACGATTTCAGCAATATGATAAGCATTATGATCAGCAATCTGCAAAGCTTCAGTCAAAATACGCTGCCCATCACCATGTGGTATATGGCTGTATAGGTCTGACGAATCCAAAAGCGCTATAAATGCCTGCAGATCATCATCAATTTGCCTTAATGCGTTACTCCAGGTTGATTCATCTTTTGGCGCAAGTTCTTTTGGCCAATATCCATCAGGCCATTTTGGCGATTGATGGCTTCCGTCTCTGCTAAATTCCAGCATATCCCACTGGGCAATTCTAATATGTTCTACCAATTGCCAGATGCTGTATGGCAAATGATCGGGCTTTTCACCTAAAAGATTAAAAGGCAGACCAGCTACAGCATCCTTAAACCCTACATGTGCTCCGCCCCCTTGTAAAAGTTTTTTTAATTCAGTAATCAATATTGCGGTTTCATTTTCCATCATAATGCACTTCTTTAGAAAAAGAACAATTCTCATTCTCATAGGTTTGTATAAAAATTGATTTTGGATAACAGCATTTACTTTTTAATGCATAATTCCTTTAATTTGGGTCATGAAGCGATCATTCCCCATTTTAGAAAAGTATACTTATCTGAACACTGCCAATTCTGGTATTTTATCGGAAAGCTTAGCAGAATGGCGGGTAAAGCACGACGAAACGTTTATGGCTGATGGAAGCATTTTCAGAATGGAAAATCTTGCTGTTATCGCTAACCTCAAAAATAACATCGCTACACTTTTTGGATCAAAGCCCGAAAACACCTATCTGGTTCAAAATTTTTCAATAGGCTTCAATACACTACTTAACGGGTTGGATCGAACTCATCGTTTCTTGCTATTAGCAGACGAATATCCTTCGGTAGGTTATCCCATAATGAGTATGGGTTTTGATTATCATCAGGTAACCATTGATGAAAAATTAGAGGGGAATATCATAAATGCCATTGAAAAATTTAAACCAACCATTCTGGCTTTTAGCATGGTACAATACATCAGCGGTTTAAGAATGGATGAAGACTTTATCAAAAAAATAAAAACTGCCTATCCTGATCTGTTATTGATCGGAGATGGTACTCAGTTTTTAGGCACTACTGCCTTCAATTTTAAGAAATCGGGTTTAGATGCGTTGATTGGCAGTGGATACAAATGGCTTCTGGCCGGATATGGAAATGGTTATGTCATGTTATCCGATCAGATGAAAAATGTAATCTATATAAAAAATAAGGCAGTTAGCCTACCCTCAATGCCGTTTTTAAATGAAAAAGATCCTTTATCAATGTATTTTGAGCCTGGACACCTGGATACCTTAAACTTCGGCTCCTTAAATGAGAGTTTAAATGACCTATGTGCAGTGGGTTTCGACACTATTGAAAAAACCACGCAAGCGCTCAGTAATCAGGCAAGATTAGCATTAAATTCCAGAGGCTTAGTTCCCGATTGGATGCTTGACCGAAAGTATCAGTCTGCTATCATGAGTATGCCGCTGGATCAGGAAATGGTGGATAAATTGCTGTCAGCTAAAATTATTTGTTCTGCAAGGGGCGCCGGCACCAGAATTTCTTTCCATTATTATAATACGGAAGAAGATTTAAACCGGCTGCTTGAGGTTTTAGATGACGGGCATTAATCTACCCTCCAAATGGCATCCACAAAATAATGTTTCTGATCAAAAAAGCTTTGAAGCGGCTTAAAACCCGTTTTTACTGCCAATTTATGAATGTCTTCCAAGGAATACTTTTGTGAAATTTCCATATGTATGTATTCATTTTCCGAAAAATGAATCACCTGCCGACCTATGTTCACGATCTGATTTTGTAAACTGATCAGATAACTTTTACAGGCTCCTGATGCCGGATCGTAACTGGCGTAATGCTCGAATTGATCGACGTTAAAATCACCATCTAGTTCTTTATTGATGCGACGAAGCAGATTAAGATTGAAAGACCTGGTAATTCCACCTTTATCATTATAGGCCGCAAGGATTTGTTGTGGATTTTTTTTAAGGTCAAAGCCGATAATGACGAGGTCGTTTGGAGAAAGCAATTGCTTAAGCGAAAGACAGAAACTCTCAGCATCAGCAACAGTCATATTACCAATATTTGCCCCCATAAATAGCACTACTTTTCTACGGTCAGATAGTTCAGCAGCCTTTTTCAGCATGTCAAAATAATCGCCATTTAAGCCTGTAATATCCAATGCAGGAAGTTTTTTAGGCAGATTTTCTTCCAGATCCGAAATAACATGTTCCGAAATATCAATGGGGAAATAGCTGAATTCCATTTGAGCATCCAGCAGGGATTTTAACAAATGGATAGACTTAGTGGCATCGCCTGCACCCAATTCGATCAGATCGAAAGCTGTTCCATGCGCAGATATAGCTTCAGAAAGTTGTGCAGACTGATTTTGGAGAATCTCCATTTCGGCATTGGTTAGATAATACTCTTCCATTTCCATAATCTGCTGAAATATGCGGTCTCCGGTAGCATCATAAAAATACTTGGAAAGCATAAATTTAGGTTCAGATTTTAGCCCTGCCAGGGTTTCATGAAGAAATTGCGTTTTGTTGCTGGTTGGTATTTCAATGGTAGTTGTGCTCATAACATTTTTATTTTACCAGGCGTATGCCTGTATATTGCCATCTTAAATGGGGATGAAAAAAGTTTCTATACGTAATGCGTGAATGATTTTGAGGTGTAGCGATGGAAGCGCCACGAAGTACTTTTTGATTGACCATAAACTTGCCATTATATTCACCAATGGCACCTGGCGCCTTGCTGAAACCAGGATAAGCCAGGTAAGCGCTTTCGGTCCATTCCCACCTTTCACCCCAATTAAAATGTTTCGCTGCCACTTCCCATTCAAACTCGGTGGGCAAACGCAAGCATTTCCAACTGGCATAAGCATAAGACTCATAATAGCTGATATGGCTAACCGGCGCATTCAAATCAACGGGCAAAAGTCCGCCTAAAGTATAATTAAACCATTCGCCATCCACCAGATGCCAGTACATGGGTGAGGCGATGTGGTTACTTTTCACCCAATCCCAACCTTCTGAATGCCAATAGTTAAAATTTTCATAACCACCTGCATGGATAAATTCCAAAAATTCTGCGTTGGTTACCAATGTTTTACTGATGGCAAAATCGTGCAGATAAACCTGATGCCTGTTTAATTCATTGTCGAAACTGAAACCTGTTCCATCATAACCAATTTCGTAAACCCCTGCCGGAATGTCAATCCAGCCCTGCTCATTTTGGATCCCTGAAACTTCTTTTTTATCTTTAACATAAACCGGGAATAAAGGATTATTGCCTAAAATATATTTAATATCGGTTAACAGTAATTCCTGGTGCTGTTGCTCATGATTAAAACCCAAAACCAATAATTCTTTAACCTCGTCATTTAACGGGTTAGCTAAAAAATTTACCATGGCTTCATCTACATACGCCCGGTATTGATAAATTTCATTCACACCAGGGCGGCTTAAATTGCCACGATCGGTACGGATTACCCTATTGCCAACGGTTTCATAATAACTGTTGAAAACAAAATTATAATCATCACTATATACCTGATAATTAGACGAAAACGGTTTTAACATAAAGGTTTCGAAGAACCAGGTAGTGTGCCCTAAATGCCATTTGGGTGGACTCACATCTACAACAGGTTGTACTACATAATCTTCAGTTTGTAAGGGTTCACAAACCTGTTCGGAATATTTCCTAATCTGTAAGTATTCTTCTACTAGTGTCATTAATTTTTATCCAGGTAGTTTTTAAGGTCTGTGATGGTATTAACATTCAGCGCTGTGGATTGTTTTCTCCGCATCATTAAAGCGTAAGAATTATTGAAACCAATGGGCTTGAGCCATTTGATTTTAAACCTTTTTTCAAATTCTGCACTTACATAACGGTAAGTTTTCTCTTTATCATGGGCCATTTCCTTTGCAATTAGTGGATCTGGCTGCAATAACACCAAAAGGCCTGTACCCGTGTATTCTGGATAAAAATCGATCTGATTATTCATAAGTGCGTCGAAACAGATCTTCGTTCCGCCCAGACCGGTTTTGGTGGAAACATTGTAATCCGTATAGCCTTTAATCAGCATGCTGTATATTTCAGCAAGAATATACTGCTCACCGAAAATCTTCGAACCGATCCGCACAGTGCCCCTATTTCCATTTTTAGTTGTTTTATATAAGCCCTTGCTGATCAGGAAGTCTTTAGCCACCTGCTCAGGCTGTTGATGAAGATAATCAGTTCTATAGTTCAGATCGGTCATGACCGAATCGGTAATTTTACCGGAGAGCAGATTCAAAGTTTTTTCCAGTTCCGGAAATTGTTTTAGCGCCTCATTCCTGACAATGGGCGCAGCAAAATAAGGCGGAAAAATGTTTTTGTCGTCTTTTAAGATCCTCAGGTCAAATGCCTTTAAACGTCCGTCAGTAGAATAACCGCTGATGACATCAAGTTCTTTCGCGTAAGCGGCCTTATACATCACGGCATCGCTGATCACAATGGTACGGATTTTTAAGCCATAAGTTGATTTCAATCCGAGGTCTCCATCCTGCCTGCCCATAAATTCGGGTGTAAACCCAGCTGTTAAAGTTGATCCATAAGCTGAGGGTAACGCATAAAATGCGCCTAATGCCAAAATCACCACAGGAAAAATGTACAAAACTTTCCTTAATTTTCTGACATCCATTTTTTGAACAAGCGAAAGTAAAGCATCAAGTACAATCGCCAATAAGGCAGCCGGAATGGCTCCGCCCAAAATCATGTTGGTGTTATTGAGTGAGATGCCGCCAAAAATAAATTCACCCAGGCCTCCTGCAGCAATAAATGAAGCCAATGTAGCCACTCCTACATTAATTACAGTCGCGGTGCGGATACCTGCTAAAATAACGGGCATGGCGAGGGGTAACTCCACTTTTAACAAAACCTGGCTTTTACTCATCCCCATGGCCCTGGCTGCCTCTTTAACATGTAAATCGATACCGATAATGCCCGTATAAGTATTTCTGATAATCGGTAGCAAAGCATAAATCAGCAGGGCCACAATCGCTGGTTTGGCACCGATGCCCAAAACAGGAATCATAAACCCCAGAAGAGCAATACTCGGAATGGTTTGTAATATACCGGCAACACCCAAAACCATTCCTGAAAGTTTCCGCTTTCTCGCAATGAGTATGCCTAATGGTAAACCGACGGCAATAGCAAGGGTTAAAGAAATAAAAGTTAGCCCTACATGTTGTAAGGTTTGGCTGAACAATTTATCAGACTGCCCAGACATAAACTGCCATAAGGTCTGCTGTTGCTCATTCATGCTGTTGTGCGTTTCGATATTGGTTGAATGCCGTTGTTAACTGCCCGAAATTAACGGACTTGATCGTATTGCTCGCGTCTGATACAAACAACTCATCCCTATCCTTTTTCCGTAATAATTCCATAGCATCCCAGATACTTAAACCAGCGGTTTCACTTTTTCCTTCGTAAATTATTTCTTCAGGTAGATAACACCAAATATCCTGTATATTAACCACTTTAAATTCTAACACCAATCTTTGTCCGGCAAGAAAATTCTTTGCGATATCATTTATCGGCTGGAATAATAATTCTTTAGGTGTACCGACCTGAACCACCTCACCCTTATCCATCAAACAAATCCGGTCTGCAAGCTCAAAAGCTTCCAGTACATCATGTGTCACCATCACAATCGTTTTCCTTCTCAACTCTTCTAAAGCTTTAAATTCTTTTTGGATACTGGTTCGGGTAAGATTATCTAAGGCTCCAAATGGCTCATCCATCAACAATACCGGTGGATCGGCAATCAGCGCACGTGCCAGACCTACACGTTGTTGCTGTCCGCCACTTAATTCATGCGGATACATTGCTAAGGTACTTTCCGGAAGATGAAGTTTTTCAATGAGTTCCTGTGTGCGGCTTATAATTTTTGCCTTATCCCATTTCAGTAGCTTTGGTACAAGCGCAATGTTTTCGGCAATGGTATAGTGTGGAAAAAGGCCAATATTCTGCATCACGTAACCTATTCCTTTTCGCAACACGTCTGAATCCTGGTCGGTTACATTTTTACCATTGATCAGAATCTGTCCTGTGTCGGGTTCAATTAAACGATTGATCATTTTTAATGTTGTGGTTTTACCACAGCCGCTGGTACCCAGCAATACCAGGGTTTCTCCGCTGGCTACATTAAAAGAGACTTGCTTTACCGCCTGGGTATTGCCAAATTTCTTGCTTATCTCTTTTAATTCAATCATATTATCTATCGAGTTTCATAAATAGGTTATTCAGCGATTCGGTATACGTAGGATGAGCAAAAACGCAGTACCTGATCCTGTCATAAGTGATATCTCCTTCCATGGCCATTTGCAAAACAGACATGATTTCACCGCCTTCCGAAGCCAGAATAGCTGCTCCTAAAATCTTTTTCGTCTCCGGATCTACAACCGCTTTCATCAAGCCCAGTGTCTCGTTGGTTTCTATCCCGCGTGCCACCTGCGACATTGGAATCACCGCTACTTCGTAATTTAATTTCTTTTCTTTTGCTTCCTTTTCCGAAATGCCGATTCTACCCAATTGCGGGTCGGTGAACATGCAATACGGTACCGGGCGATCCCGAATAGAATATTTGGTCCCTTCAATCAGATTACGGTAAACAATGGTGTAATCGTTATAGGCAATATGCGTAAAGGCAGGCCCACCTTTTACGTCTCCTAGTGCGTAAATTCCTTTAATATTGGTTTCCAGTTTTTCATTCACCATTACATGGCCTTTATCATCCAATTTAACACCACAATTTTCGAGTCCCAGATCAGCGGTTTGAGGTACGCGTCCCGCTGCAACCAGCACATGACTTGCCATTATATCCTTTTTAGTTTTACCGGAACGGACTGTTATATGAAGCTGTTTTTTATCCTGATCGATTTTTTCAACCTTTACATCCGTAATAATTTCGATCTTCTCATCGGTTAAAATCTCTGTCAGTGCTGAAGAGATGTCTTCATCTTCTTTTGCCAGTATACCCGTTGACTTTTCGAGAATGGTAACTTTACTACCAAAACGGCTAAACATTTGCCCAAACTCCAATCCAATATAATTACCACCAATTACCACTAAATGCTCCGGAACCGTTTCCAAATCAAGGATTGTCGTTGAGGTAAGATAGTCAATTTGATCTAATCCTGCTATATCGGGTATGGCTGTTTTTGCACCGGTATTGATAAAAATCCAATCAGCAGTTACTTTTTCTTCTCCGCCTTCATTAAGGGTAATGGTTAATTCCTTTTCTGCACTGAATTTTGCCCTTCCGAAAATAAGCTTGAGTCCATTTGTTTCGGCAATTCCTTTTTCTGATGAAGACCTGAATTGTTCTACAATATCGTTTTTTCGTTGGACAATCTTCTTAAAGTCTATTTTAACAGATCCAATATCAACGCCTAAAGCTGAAGCTTTTTTAGCCTGGTGTACAGCCTTTGCAGAGGCAATCATTGCTTTGGTCGGTGTACAGCCATCATTGATACAGGTACCGCCAACCAATCTTTTTTCAATAAGAGCTGTTCTTTTACCGGCTTCGGCTAGTTTTTTAGCCAATGGTACACCGGCCTGCCCCGCCCCAATAATTATTGCGTCGTAATGTTTCATTGATGGAATTTGTTTTGTTGTAATAATAAACTACATAAACCAATCAATGTTTGCTAATTAATGATTTATTGTTGATTAACTATTGTAGATTATTTAAAAAAGTTACAAACTATCTTCGAAAATTAGCGTTAAATGAGGTAGGTAATTAAATTGACAAACGTAAAATCCCTAACTCATGCAAACACAAACAGCAGAAAATACAAACCTTACCGTTTTTATTCAGGATGATACTTCTATTGAAGATAAAAGAGAAATTTTATTGAATGGTTTATTGGAAGATCTGAATAGCCAGACCGAGTCTTTTAATTAAGTTAGAAATAGCAGCGTGTGCTGTATTCCTTAAAATAGTCTTTCATATTAATTATGGATTTATATCAAATATTGAAATAACACATTTATTTCAGTAATCATGAAACAAATGTGATTATTTCAGGATTAATGAAACAGTTTTATTTTACAAAAGAGGATTTGGAAATATTAATTTCAGCAAATTAATTAAATAATGAAAAGATCTTTAATGACAGAATTGAGATTAAAATAACCATTAAAAAAGAAAAGGGCAAACAAATGAATGCTTACCCTTTTCAAATCTAAATTAACGCTCTCGCCACAAATGTATAAATTCTTTTCGAATCTGTATACAACAAATTTAATTACATAAAGCCTGAAGGTTATTTCACGATATGTTGTGCCCGCCGAAGGTTATCGGTTGTTTGCAAAATCTTATCTTTTAGATTTGGATTGTAACCGGGATGAGATTTTAAAAAATCCTGTACCAATTGGTTTGCTTCTTTACTGTTATAAGCAGAAAATGATGCTGCTAACCAAGATTGCGGAAAAAAGATGTCTCCTGTTTTCTGTATTTCCGCCAATAAATCCAAACTTTCTTTCAGGTAACGAATAGATGTTTTTTGCCTGATGGGATGATGCAAATAGGATAAAGCAGTGGTTACCCAGGCTTCTTTCTGGCGGTTTTTTCTATCTTTTAAGCCATTAAAAAAAAGATCTCTTTCATTAACATCCAAAGATAATGCAGGCATTAAATACATCAGCCTGTTTTTTCTGTCTTCGTTCTTAGTACGTACCAACTGTTCTTTTAAGATGGTGTTTGCCGTATCTGTTTTAAGCGCCAGCGTTAAAGCAAGTGCGCTATAATCATCTTCTAACAATTTAACGCCATCTGGCGCTGTTTGCTTCTGCCAGATATCATACATTCTTTTTCCAGCCTCAGCACTTAAATAAATATTTTGATAAGCATTGAACAAAATCTTCTTATTGTTCGGCATTTGCTGTTGCTCCATTGCGTTCCATATGGTACTCTCCATACTTTCGTACATGCTATTCCGTACTTCACCATTAAGAAAAGTCCAATAAATATTCGTAAGATATCCGGTGATCAACCTTAGGTTCATTTCATTTTTCTCAACCGCTAATCCCTGCAGTAATAAGCCTAACAGTTCGTTTGGTTTATTGTCTTTGCCCGAAAGCATATTTTCATAGGCGTTGATATAAGCCGAGGCCCGTTCTAAAGGATCTTTGATGTGAAAGAGATTTGCCATCATCTCTTTCTCAATCGGGAAAAGGCCATATCCTGCACCATTTGCATTAAATAAAATATATTGGGGTTTAGGTAAACCTTTTGCATCCACTAAATCTGTTTTAGCAGTTTTGGCATTTACCACAAGAATCTTATCACCAGTTGGGTAAACCAGCTTTACCGTAAAAGATTGCGGCCATACCCTCGGCTGTCCCATCTCACTGTTTTGGCTCAGGCTAAAATGGCTTATTTTATCTTTCTCGTATTCAATATGATAACTAAAAACCGGTCTGCCAGGTTCGTTTACCCAAACTTTATTCCAACTCAAGAGATCACTTTTACTGTGTTTGCCTAAAATGGCAATCAGATCGTTCCAGGTAGCATTGCCATAACTATATTTTTTCAAATACTCCCTTATTCCCTTTTGAAAATCGTCTTTACCCATCAATAATTCCAACTGGCGCATCATAATCGGGGCTTTATGGTAAATGATATTTCCATACATGGATCCGGCTTCCTGTAAGTTATCCAGTTGCTGCCGAATGGGATTAGCCCCCAAAGTCCTGTCCACCCCATAAGCTGCCGGATAGTGATCCTGCAAAAACTTAAGGTCGAAGGTGTTTTTTCCCATTAACTTTTCAGTAACCTTATCAGCCATAAAATTGGCAAAAACCTCTTTCATCCAAACATCATTAAACCATTTCATGGTAACCAGATCGCCAAACCACATATGCGCCGTTTCATGCGAAATAAGATTAGAACGCGAAATAAACTGATCTTTAGTCGCACCCTGATCTAAAAACAATGAAGATGCTTTATATTGCACCTCACCCGGATGCTCCATTCCTCCAAACTGAAAATCAGGAATGCTTACAAAGCCAATTTTCTGAAAAGGATATTTAATTGCTGTCCAGTCTTCCAGAAAGTCAAGGGCATCACGGTGCGCGACGAAAACAGAATCTACACTGAATTTAATCTTTGCCGAATCGGTTTCACGGTGTAGAAATTCCATGTTGTGATTTTTCATTTTCCGATTGATGAGCGTGTATTTACCGGCTGTAAACGAAAACAAATAGGTGGGCAGTTTATCAGAGCGGTCAAAGTGGTAAGTAATTGCTTTTTCCTGTACCACAGAATCTTTTTTGACCGCATTAGCCATTACTTTCCAATCTGTTGGAACGGTTAATGAAAGTAAAAAATCAGCCTTTAAATCGGGTTGATCGAAACAGGGAAAGACCGTCCTTGCATGATCAGGTACAAAAAGGGCGTACAAAAAATCTTTGTTTCTATTTAATGATTCATTGCCAGCTATGAATGCGGTTTCAATACGGTTGTTCCCAATCTTTAAATACTCCTGTTTAATTACGATATGTTCTGCCTTAAAATCGATTGCGATGTTTTTTCCATTCACTGTTACCCGCTTGATATGATCTTCATTTTGCTTAAAGTCAACTTGCAGATGGAGTAACTTATTTAATTCAAAATCAATATTTTCAACTGCTTCAATTGAAGCTTTTTGTTCAGCTGGTATCGTTAAATGAAGCTTATAGCTAATGTTACTGATTGCAGCACTTCTGGCATTTGCCAATGCAAGCGATACCCCTGGTTCTACAACTACTGGTTTCGGCTGTTGCTGCGCAAAACAGGTTGCAGCCAACAATGGTAAAGCACAAAAATATTTGACTATTGTATTCATTTTATAAAATTTATTCTCCATTTATCATTTGTATAACCGTACCATAACTCATCCAAACCATGGTTAATACCACGGCCAGACCAGCCAAAGTTAACCATAACGGCTGCTTGTAACTTGAAATAATCCTGGTTTTGTAGGCTGCAATAAGCATAATTCCCAATGCGATGGGTAAAATAAAGCCATTTATGGCTCCTACGGTAAGCAGCGTTTTAACCGGTTTTCCAACAAGGAGAAAAATAATGCAGGAGATGGATATGAAGATGGTAATAATTTCCCTGTTAAACTTTAATATCAGCGGGTGAAAACTCTTGATAAAAGAAATGGAGGTATAGGCAGACCCTACCACAGAGGAAATCCCCGCAGCCCAGATAACCACACCAAAAATTTTATACCCTATCTGGCCACTGGCCAGTTTGAAAACTGAAGCGGCCGGATTGGCCGGATCCAGCGTAAAACCTTTGCTTACTACGCCCAAAGCTGCAATAAACAATAACAAGCGCATAATTGAGGCGATGCCGATGGCACTTAACGCTCCTTTATTTACAGCATCCAGATTTTCAATACCGGTTTGTCTCGCATCGAGTAAACGGTGAGCGCCCGAAAAAGTAATGTAGCCGCCAACAGTTCCACCAACGATGGTTAATACAGCGGCAAAACTAAACTGTGTAGGGTTTACAGCCCTTAATGCTGCTTCTGCCAATGGTGGTGAGCTGGTGTAAGCTATAATCAAAGCCAGTACAATTTTAATCAGTCCCATGGTTTTGGCAAAAACATCCATCGCTTTACCAGCTTCCTTGTAAATGAAGATTCCTATGGCCATAATTGCACTAATGACAGCGCCCTGCCCTACACCAATGCCGAATAGCACATTTAGTCCTAAGCCAGCGCCGGCAATATTGCCAATGTTAAAGGCCAAACCGCCTAAAAAAACCAGGAAAGAAATAAAATAGCCTAAACCAGGAAATACCTTGTTGGCGATATCCTGTGCAGGTCTATCGGCTACGGCGATAATCCGCCAGATGTTTAACTGTGCAATAGCATCTAAAATAATGGATAGCAGGATAACAAAGGCAAAACTTGCACCCAACTGCTGGGTAAAAACGGCGGTTTGTGTTAGAAATCCGGGGCCTATGGCAGATGAAGCCATTAAAAAAGCGGCACCTAAAAGTACACTCCAATTGTATTTTGGCTTCATATTAGTGGCGCTTTAATCATAATTCCTTCTTTTTTTAGCCTTCCGGCTATCAAGCTGGCAAACGCTACCGCATGTCCACCATCACCATGCAAACAAACCGTTTCTGCCTTAACGGTAATCAGGTTTCCATTCACACTACTTACTTGCTGTTTTAAAGCAAATCCCAACACCTGTTTAACAGCATCTTCATCATTGGTAATTAAAGCATGATCTGCACCGCGCGGGGTAAGTAAACCATTGTCCTGATAACTACGATCAGCAAAAACCTCTGATGCGGTTGCAATCCCAACTTTTTCCGCTTCTTCAATCATCTTGCTTCCTGCTAAGGCATATAGCATTAAACCCGGGTCGAAATCTAAAATGGCCTGTACAATCGCTTTTGCCAAAGCAGTATCCTTTGCGGCCATGTTATACAATGCGCCATGTACTTTAACATGATGCAACTTACTGCCTGCAGCTTTTACAAAACCAGCCAATGCACCCATTTGGTATAAAGTAAGCTGATAGACCTCATTTGGCGTAATTTTCATTTCTCTGCGACCAAAGCCCTGCAAATCCGGCAAACCAGGATGCGCACCTATGGCTACCCCATTTTTTATGGCTAAACTTACGGTTTGCTGCATTACCGCCGGATCGCCTGCATGGAAACCGCAGGCTATATTTGCAGATGAAATATATTCCATCAGTTTTTCATCATTTGGCATGGCATAACTTCCAAATGCTTCCCCAATATCACAATTAAGATCGATCGTTTTCATATTTGAGTATATTTAAGGTTTATTGCCTTAGTAATCAACAACAAATCATGCTCACGTTCAAGGTAAAGTTCTTCTGCCTCATCTCTTGAAATTTCAGCAAATTCAATGGTATCACCCGGCTTAAGCTGTGCACATAAAGGCAAATCGACCGCTGCAACCTGCGCAATGCGCGGATAACCACCTGTTGTCTGGCAATCGGCCATAAGCATAACCAGATCGCCACTTCCGGTTACCTGGATAGTCCCCGGAGTTACTGCCGTACTGAGCAATTCTTTTTTAACTTTCCTTACCAATGGCTTTCCGGTTAACTGGTAGCCCATTCGGTTACTTCTTAAGTTTACGGTATAAGTGTTCGTTAAAAATGAAAGAATAGATGTTGCATCGAACCAACAGATTTCACTGGCCGGTACAACCCTGATTTCTCGCTTTTTCACAGGTAGTAAACTATTGCGCGAAATGGACCAATTCGGATAGATTAACGATCCTTCAACCAATTGCTTTAAAATTTTATTGGATATTTCGTTCAGGTTAGGTCTGCTGACCAAAACATCTGCTTTTTGCAATGCCCTTCCTTTATAACCTCCAAAACCTGCGGTAAGATACGTGCTTTTGCTTTCCATTACATCAGGCACATTCCATCCACCGGCAATAGCCAGATAGGTACGTACCCCAATTGGATTGCGGATCAATTTGATTACCGAGCCTGCTGAAAAAAACAATGGCTTTTCTGCAGGCATCAATTCACCTTGATAAACTAGAAATGCACCATCGCCGGAGTAAGAAATGAGAATGGATGTTTCCGCTTTAAATGATGCATCAGCATAGGTAAATTCAATGGTAGCACAATGATCATCATTACCAACAGCTTTGTTGGCTAAACGATGTGCCAGCTCATCCATGGCACCAGAAACAGGTACAGCCTGCGATCGGTACCGGTACCTGCCCATATCCTGAACGGTACTTAGCAGGCCTGGTTTAATGATAGTGATTTTCATATTCTTGTTTCAACATTGCATTAAACTCTTCCTGATCAACAGCTTTGAAACTCACCCGATCTCCACCCTTTAAAAGAGATGGCTGTTTACGGTTTACATCAAACATCTTTAAGGGTGTTTGGCCGATAATCTGCCATCCGCCGGGGGTTTCCATAGGATATATACCAGTTTGATTACCTGCAATACCAACAGATCCCGCTGGAATTTTAGCAGCAGGCACCTCTTTTCTCGGTGTTGACAATATGTTATCCATCCCCCCATATAAGCAAAACCCGGCACAAAGCCGATCATAAAGACAGTATATTGGCCAGCGGTGTGAATGTCGATCACCTCGGTTTCAGTGAGGTTATTGGTTTTGGCTACAGTTAATAGATCCTGCCCAAAATCACCTCCATAACATACCGGGATAACCAGGTGATGGGCTATTACATTTAATTTTTCTATTATTATCGCGGCAATTTTATTTAGATGTTCAGATACCTTTTCAAAACAATTCTCGCCGGGAAGATTGGATAATTTTACTGTCAATGGATCATAAAAAACAGTTAAGGTAGTATAAGCCGGAACAGTGGTAATCAGGCCAGAAAAAGGATTTTCTAAGAGTAACTGGTTAAAAAAGGTAATCAGATCAAGCAAATCATTATCGATTGATGTCCCAAATGTTACGGTGAGCGATTTTTCGCTCAATCCATAAATTTTCAGGGGAATGTTTGTCCCAGAATATCTTTCCTCCTTAATCATACAAAACGGAAAGATCTATTCATTAATCATCTTCATCATACCGGTAAAATAATCAAACTACCGCTATAAAAATGGCTATATATTATCAAAATCACAACAATTTCGGCAATGAGATCGCTAAAAATTGTCTGTTTGCAAAAAAATTAATAGCCAAAGCCTAATATTAGGTCATTTTTCTTTCGGTGCAAGGCCTTTTATCAACTGTAAGAGTTCCTGCTGCTCCTCAGCTTCCAATTCAATCACATTGTTAAACATTTCAAAAATTTCATCGTGGAGATCAGCACGCATTAACAGATCAATCAGGCGTACAATGGTTTTCTTTTGATCGGTATTTAAGCTGCCAAATAATTTAGGTTCCAGTTCATACAAAGCTTTAATGAAATCAACCAATGCGGTCTTTCTTAATTCCTTTTCTCTTTCGCTGCTATAAACCGGAAATATTCCATCCTGCTCATACCCTTGAATCAAGTTATTGGCATATTCTTTTAAAAATGGTTTACGCTTGCTTTTGAGGTACTCTGTTAGTGCCTTAACCAAAAACCTGTACTCCGGCGAAGATTTGGCAGCACCAAATATGGCTACCTGCCCTTCATTTTCGAAGCTCTTAAAATCGAAATCACGAAAAAAATCACTTTCGATATATACGCTATGAAAATAATCGTCGCTCTTTTTGTTTAAGGTGGTGTAATCTTTATAAATTTCTTCTCCACCGGCCAAAAAGTAGTATTTAGACAGTTCTTTATGAAGATTTTCTTTCCAGTGCACATATTTGATCTTAAAAGTAACAGAAGTATCGGGATAAAAAAGCTTGAATTCTTCTATGCTTTTAATATTGCTGCTAAAATCCAATGCTTTGCCATTTACAATAACCGAATAATTTTTGTGTTTATTCAATTCGATAAACCAGCAGAATTCGTTGATTAGAAATGGAAGTACAATGGTTTCCAGGTCTTGCTGGCTGATCTTTAAATTGGAGAAAGATACAGTGGTACCAGTTGCTCCAGCCTGGCTGGTAACGGGAGAAAAATCGGAGCTGTAACTGTTTAAGCCACCTGTACTAATGCGGATCTCGCCATCGCGAAAGCCTTGTTCTGATTGATAGGTGGTATGCCAAACGGCGTCGTGCGCAAAGGTAAAAAAGGTTAGCCTACCTACCCCATTACGCCCATGCATTTTGGAAGTATGCTTTGGTGCTACAATCTGAACGGCTTTTTCTGATTCGAAAAAAGGATCGAATTTTTGTTGTAGGCGGTCGAAATTAATTCCATAACCATTATCAGCTATGGTTAAATGATTTAAAAGACCTAATGGATTGGCCTCATAATCTAAACGGATGGTATCTGCATTGGCATCAAAACCATTCCAAATATATTCGGCAATCGCCTGTCTTTCATTATAATTTTTAAGTACCTTTTGTATTCCCTTTGAAGTGATATTAACTTTTACCGACATATTTACTAATGTAATTAGCAAATATATTATAAAATCTGATCATTAGCCTTATAATTTTGGAAAGCGCCAGGGAAATTGCTTTCAAAGTATGTGTTAAATAATTGGCCACGGGAACACATAAATCACGGAGGAGATTGAAGTTTTTCCGTGTTTTTCATGCCCGGTGGCAAACATAATGCTCAGGCATGCGTAGAAAGATGAAGGTGATTTGGAAAAAGTTAAAGGGCATTTCTCCGTGGAAAGGCACCTTTGAGGTGTTCAAATTATTCAAAGGTGCTGCATGCTTGTGTCAAAATAGGGCCGGCAAGCTCAACGGATTATGTTCAACCGAATAGATCGCTGCTTAAGTAGCGGTCTCCCCGATCGCAGGCAATAAAAACAATAGTACCCTGATCTAATTCACCGGCAAGCTTCAGCGCAGCTGCGCACGCACCGCCAGAACTCATACCCGCAAACAAACCTTCTTCTTTAGCCATTCTCCTCGCCATTAGGGTCGCTTCTTCCTGTGCAATATCCATTACCCGATCTACCCTTTTGGGATCAAATATTTTGGGCAGATATTCTTCAGGCCAACGCCTGATACCCGGAATGGATGAGCCCTCTGTAGGCTGGCAGCCGACAATCTGAATATCAGCATTTTTTTCCTTGAAAAATCTCGAACAGCCCATAATCGTTCCGGTTGTTCCCATAGAACTTACAAAATGCGTAATCTGTCCATCAGTATCCCTCCATATTTCCGGTCCGGTTGTTTTGTAATGGGCCAGGTAATTATCCTGATTGGCAAATTGATTTAACAGATAATATCCTTTTGAAACCCCTTTTTCTTCTGCATAATCCCTGCAGGCTTCTATACTCTCCAACAAGGTTACTTTTGCGCCAAAGGCCTCCATGGTTACCTTTCTTTCGCGTGTAGAATTGGCAGGCATAACCAATTCAATATCTAAATTGTACAAACTTGCAATCATGGCCAGGGCAATTCCGGTATTGCCGCTTGTAGCCTCCACCAATTTAGTATCAGGAGTAACTTCGCCACGTTCAATTGCACTTCTGATCATATTGAGCGAAGCCCTGTCTTTAACGCTACCACCTGGATTGTTGCCTTCCAGTTTGGCAAATACGCGAACGCCGGGATTTACATTCAACTTTTGAAGTTCGGCCATTGGCGTGTTTCCGATCAAATCGATTATTAATGCCATATTGTACTGTATTAATGTGTTTCTTTATAATTTCTTATGGTTATGATGGGCGAATGATAAGCGGTGGAAAATGCCGGGATACTCTCGGTAAGCCATACGTTTCCTCCGATGATACTATCGTGCCCGATGACGGTTTCGCCACCTAATATGGTTGCGCCTGAATAGATCACCACCCTGTCTTCTACCGTAGGATGGCGCTTACTGCCCGCCAGTGTTTTTTTAACACTCAACGCACCAAGCGTTACCCCCTGGTAAAGTTTAACATAACGACCAATGGTGCTGGTTTCTCCGATAACAATCCCGGTTCCGTGGTCGATATAAAAATACTCGCCTATACTGGCAGCCGGATGAATATCAATACCTGTTTTAGAATGTGCATACTCTGTGAGGATCCTTGGCACAAGCGGTATCCCAAAATTGTAAAGCATATGGGCAATCCTGTAGAAACAAATGGCATAAAAACCAGGATAGGTCCTGATTACCTCGAACCTGCTCTGTGCCGCCGGATCGCCCTCGTAAATGGCCATGATGTCAGTATTTAGAATGCGATAAAGTTCCGGTAAACTTTTGAAAAACTGGCCTGCTGCGTCTTTGCATGCACTATTTTTAAGCTGACAGCTCGCTGATATGATGTCATAAAGCTCAAGCTCCAAAGCAGCCACGTAAACCTTTAGTTCGGCAATGGTTGAAAATACCTCAGCAGAATTTTCCGGAAAAAGTACCTGAATAAGCTTTTCTGCCCATAGCGATATGACTTCATTGGGTGGAATGTTTTGTTGTTCAAGAGGATTCTTGAAAATTTGTTCAAAAAAATGGTCTTCCATAACTGCTGGCCGATCTGCTCATCGACTAAATATATAGATTTAATGGCTAAATGTAGGTTTTGTTTTTTTAAACTGAAACTACAGCCCGGATTTTATAAATAAATATGGCGGGAAAATAACAAATTAGTCTGAAATCAGGAGTCCAGAGTATTTTATCGGTTAATGCTTTGGGAGAGTGGGTTTGATCTTGTTGTTATTTATGTTAACGATTTCACTTAGAATTAATCGAGATAAAAGCCCCTGAAACAAGTTCAGGGTGACGATTTCTTGGAATAAGAAAAACGTATTATTGAAATACATGTCGTTTTAAAGAAAACAGAAGTTGTACCATAAATTTAAATTCAATCGAATTTACCACATTGAGCCTGTCGAAACGCTTTTTAAGATTGGCATCATTTAAAAAAGTCGTCATTGCGAGAAGGAACGACGAAGCAATCTTTCATATACTAGTGAGCATTGCTATAAAGATTGCTTCCCCGTAGAGTCGGGGCAGGCTGTCGGCTGAAAAAGCCTTCTTATAATGACGATCTCTCAAGGAATTTCAGCTAGCAAAATTTATCCGTCTATCATATTGATTTTTATGCATAAATCATCACCAGGGTAAGGACCTTTGATATGATGTAAGAAACCTTTACTATAGGCCTGAATCTTCCCTAAAGACACATAGCGGAGATTCTATAAAAACAGAAAGCTCCGCTATGGCAGAAAAAGTTATTTAGAAATTGCTATTGTTTCTGTTCAGATAAGAAAGAAACTAAGGAAGCCAGCTCTTCATATGACAGGGAATTTGCCAAACCTTCCGGCATCATCGAAGTTTCCATTTCTTTTCTCGACAGGATATCGCCCGTTTTAATGGTAAAAACTTCACCGGCAATGTTACGGATTACCACTTTAGCGGCAGTTTCTTCTGTAATAAAGCCCATATAGGTGCGGTCGCCTTTGGCTGTAATCATTACCGAAGCAAAGCCCTGGGAAATGGAAGCATTGGGTTTTAATATCGATTCTGCAATTTGCTCACGATTCATAATAGAACCGATCTGTCCCATAAACGGGCCTTTCATTTTTTCGCTTTTGCTTAAGCTATGGCAGGCCACACAACCCTGGCTATTGAAAATATTTTTTCCTTTTAGCGGATCGCCCTGCAATTTATTGATGGCCAACAGTACATCTTCAATAGACGATTTACCCACCTGGCCTTTTTTATTTTTGATTTTATTCAAATCAATTTTTGGTTCTTCAACTGCTGCAACCTTTTCTTCTACGTTGAATTCAGGAATATCCATCCTTTGGCGCTCATTTAAATCAACATAAAACTGTTTACCCTTCGCTCCTGCTTTGGTAGCCTCTTCCTTTATAAATTTCTCGATGATCGGAGAACCTTCCCAAGAAACGGCTTTAAAATATGGCCCGTGAGAATCGGGACGTGTACCCCACCACCAACTGGCATCATAAGCAATTTCCTTTTTATACAAACGACCTAAGGTAACCAAAATCTGCTCTTTTAACTTTTCATCTGTGGCTTGTTTATAGTTCTCAATCAGCCCATTAACCGCTTTTTCGGTATGTATATAACGTAAAGCCCAGAGTGCAAGAGTAGAATTTTCGGTTTTAACCGCAGCAAGCAGTGCATCTTCTGCCTGAAGATCAACCAATGCCCTCACCGCTAAATGCGGTAAGATGATCGCTGAGTTTGGTGTTGCATGAGGTCCTTCAGTGCCTTTTGCAGGCGCGGTAAATGAAGCGGGAACTTTGGTTTGTAAAAGTACGTTGGCTACTTCAGCTCTGCCCAAACGGTTTAAGCCAATGATAGAAGCCGCCTGAACGCGAAGATCAGCATCTTTTAAGCCCTCTAAAAAAGGTTCAACTGGTACCTTATCTATATAAATTTTACGATCAGCCAGTGCCTTTAAAGCAAACTCTTTCATTGCTTTATCTTTGGTAAATTCAATCAGCTTTGCAATACCATTTTCTTTGGTCAGCTGTGCATAGGTGTACATAGCTGCTATACGTACATCAAGTGCTAAACCCTGATCAGAAGCAACTTCTAAAGCTGATGAAACGGCTTGTTTATTGTTACGCGAAATCAATTCTTGCGAAGCTGCCAATCGGCCTACTGCACTATTCGATTTAAGTAGCTCGATTAGTTTTTTAACAGAAGTCTTTTTAACATCCGGAAAAGCTTTGTAAGTCCAGTTGTTAGGTACTGCACGAACAACATAACCTTTATTCGGACTACCAGAATAACCTGCGCCATCCCAGGCCGAAAGGTATAACCTTCCTGATCCGTCTACGTCAAGATCTGTAATTTGCGGTAGTTTTATAAATTCTTCATCTTTCTGTGTAAAGGTTGGTCCGTCAGCAGTAACTCTATGAATATAAAGCATACTTCTGCCCCAATCTGCCATCATGGGCACATGGTTATATTGTTCAGGCCAGTTGGGTTCGTCCATAAATAAAGCTCCGGTACCCGATCCTCCACCTAAATCGGCAAGTGCCGGAATAATTTCTTCGGTAAAATTCTGAAATAAAACCGGGTAACCATATTCGCCAGATTGTATATGGTGCGAGAAACGAACATTCCAGCCTCCGCCATCATTGGTATTTTCCCTGGTAAAAACATTCATATAAGGATCAATAGCCACATCATAAACATTACGTGTACCATGGGTATATACTTCCATTTCGGTTCCATCCGGACGAACGCGCAAAATTCCTCCACCCAGCATGGTTAGTTTTTTACCTGAACGATCTACCGCATCGTGGAATCCAAAATCTCCTACAGAGATATAAATCCAACCGTCAATCCCCATCCTGATGCCATTGGTGGCATGATCAGTACCACGCTCGCGGATGTATTTGGCGTTACTGATATGCTCGATGAGCGGTTTTTCGGGGCCATCAGCCTTTCCGTCGCCATCTTTATCTTCAAAAACAACCAGATTCATGCCGGTAGCCTGTTTTGTTTCTTTCGAAAAAGTGGTATGCAATACATAAACCTGGCTACCCTGTACAATAATTCCGCGTGGATTATCCACTTCGGCAAAATCCACGTGTTCGTCCATTTTGCCATCATTGTCTTTGTCAATTAATTTAAGGATATGGCCTTTGCCAGGATCTTTACCTAAAGATCCGATCATATCAACACCCACGTACACTTCGCCGGTTGGCGCTACCGCCAAACAGGCCGGGCTTGGTGTAACATCTGGTCCTGCGAAATTTGTAATGGTTAATTCAGGGGGTGATACGTGCTGTATCTTTGGTTCGCTAAAAAAGTTTCTTAATCCAAAAAAAACTAGTGTAAAAGAAATTAAGCTTAAAGAAAATTTAATCATTTGTGTGTTATTAATTCTGGTTAGTTTGTGCCAGGTAAACTTACATAAAATATAAATTCCTTATTGCCACATTTTTGTGCTGTTTTGAGATATTTAATTACTTGTATGGTTAAAATGTAGGTAATTTCTCCATAGAAATCCCAAAGTGAACTTTCTTAACAGCAAAACCTTCTTAAATGCCTGAGATCACAAGCTAAATCAATAGAAAAACTGCCAAGCTAAGTAAGCTATGGACTATTTCAAACAAACTGTGAGCATTAACATCATGTTCCGGTAAATTATTTCTAAAACAATTCGTTTTTAACAAAAATTTCGTTATATTTACTCAATTCAACATTCATAAAATCAGTACGTTATGAAAAATATCCTTTATTTCTTCCTGACTGCCCTGATCTCCTCCATTGCGTTGTTAACGACAAGGGATTCTTTTGAACCCGAATTGGTGTATAGCACGGTGGTGTTAATATGGATTCTGTACATCTGGTACCATGTTTATGCTGCTGATAAGAGGAATTACAGTGAGTAGTCCTTAAATAGTCAATTTTAAAATCCCTGCTTTAAATGGTTCGGGACAAAGACTTCTTGTGTTTAATTTTGCGATACATAAAGCCACCTGAGCGATTACAATTAGTCGATTTAAAAAATTATCAGCTAAGCAGTTAAGATCTTCCAACTAAACGATCCACACCAAGTGACAATTTTATAGAAAAATTTACGAGGAACAACCTGTTCCGGCATACCGCAGAAATGGCGAAGGTATTTCCCTTATGATGGTGGAGTGGCTGGAGAAAGATATTTAAAAAACTAAGTTTCAGCTTTTCAGCACTGTGATCATAAAAAACCACTAATGAACCGATAAACCGGTACCTGATAACACAAACTTAACACACCACACATTTCTTCAAGAAGCAGATCTTTATATCTTTAGCGATATGTACTGGTACGAAGAAGAAGTTAAACAACTGGAAAGAGCGCATCGCCTGGACCTTGAAAATCCCGGCGTTATTTTTTATGGCAGCTCATCTATACGGTTATGGAATAGCCTGGAAGATGATTTCGATTACATGAAGGTAACTAATTTAGGCTTTGGAGGCGCTACATTAGCGGCCTGCGTATGGTTTTTTGAGCGGATTATGACAGATTATAAGCCAAAGGCACTGGTGGTGTATGCAGGTGATAACGACCTTGGCGATGGCCGAAACCCGGAAGAAATATTTATATTTTTCCAGCAGCTGATGGTTAAAGTGAACCAAAGGTTTGGCCAACTGCCCTGTTATTTTATTTCTTTGAAACCCAGTATTACCCGCTGGCAAATGGCCGATCAGTTCAGGTACACAAATAACCTTATTGAGAGCGAAATTATTAAACTGAACAGCCATTGGAAATTTATCGATGTTTTTAAGAAAATGCTGAATAAAGATGGGCAGCCAAATCCTGCACTTTATGATCACGACGGTCTTCATCTAAGTGAAGAAGGTTATCGACTGTGGGCCAGTACTGTTAAAGAGAAATTAGGTTAATTATCACGCTTAATTAATATTGCAATAACATAGACGCATTAATTTTCCCAAAAAGAATTAACGCGATGAAAAGGGAATATCACAAATGGTTCAGTCAAAATCTCCAGCGGGATATGGAGCTTCTCATTTTCGGCCATGCGGGAAGGGCAGTGATCTTTTTTCCCACTCGTATGGCGAGGTTTTATGATTACGAAAACTGGGGAATTATAGCATCCCTAAATGCGCAGATTGAACATGGTGAACTTCAGGTTTTCTGTGTGGATAGTATAGATGGAGAGAGTTTTTATAACGCTGATGTATTTCCCTCTGTACGGATAGACAGGCATTTACAATATGAAAAATACCTCCTTGAAGAAGTATTACCGCTTATCTATCAAAAAAACAATGGCGATTATGTTGAAACCGCCGGCTGCAGTATGGGCGCCTACCATGCCATAAATCTGGCCATGAAATATCCCTGGTTGTTTAAAAAGGCCGTTGGCATTAGTGGAAGGTACGACCTCACCTATAACATCGGCGATTTTAGAGACCTCCTGAACGGATTTCACAGTAATGAAGTTTATTTTAATATGCCTGCGCAATACATCGCGAACTTAAACGATGCCCGGTTGTTATCAGCAGTTAGAGAAATGGAAATTATTCTTGCAGTAGGCGAAACTGATCCTTTTTTAAGGGAAAATCAACACCTGAGCAATTTACTATGGGGGAAAAATATTCCCAACCAGTTTCATACCTGGGAAAGCAACGCGCACAGACCCCATTACTGGCGAAAAATGGTACCGATGTACATTTAGCAATTTTACAAGTGCCTAATTATTTTACCGCCAGGCTAAAATATTGTTTAATATGGATCGTATCTACCGGCGTTTTCGATTTTTCAGCTGCTAAAACAAGGTGGGCATCCAAAAGCCACTTTTCTGCCGAGTTATTGAGATCTGCAATCTTAACACCTTTAACCGTACCTGCGATAGGCAGTAAATTGAAATAGTCGCATGCAGGACATGAAAAGAGATATTTCACCTTTCCGGCCTGAATATCAGCATCTGTTAGCAGAAACCTATCATCATCCTGCATTGGCACCTGCATGTAGATACTCGTTTTACTGAAGCTATTACTCTTCGTAACTGAAAAAATCCGGTATTGCCCGGTCTTAACCGTGCCTCGCTCATCGGGCATTTCCGAATAATTCACATACTCAAACCGACAGTTTCCTTCTGTACAAGGAGTTAAATTTTGCGCATCAATAGAAAATTCCACCGGGTTGTTGGTTTTCTTTTTGCATGCACTCGCAATTGCTAATCCGATCAAAAAGATCGCGGTTAATTTAAAAGCGTTTCTCATTATCTATTTTTTCTACCAATACGATTAAAATCTGGCATACGCTACAGTTAGAATATTATTTTCTAAATAAAATCAGAAACAAATACTATTTAGACATAATGAACAAACTCATTGAATTTAGCATTGTTAGTCTTTGAAAATTTGTTCTACAATTTAATATAATTGAAGGCTTTTTCTCAGAACGTTAAACCATGAGCAACCGTTATTCCCAACGGGATTGGGAATCTTAATGCAAGCGCTTTAAGTTTCCTGTGTGCAGGAGAACGGTCTTTAATTACATCAGGATAAGTTTAAATCAAAACTGGTTGTATAAAACCTGGTCTTAACATTAATTGAACAAGAAAATATTAAGTTTGCAGATAAACGGATTAACTTTTAGCACATGAAACAAGGATTATTAATCGATATGGATGGGGTGATATACAGTGGTGAGGCACTCATCACCGGAGCGGACAAATTCATTAAAAAACTGATCGACGAAGCGATCCCCTTCGCGTTTATGACAAACAATAGCCAAAGAACCCCTTTGGAAGTGGTACGCAAATTAAAGGGTTTGGGAATAAAGGTTGAAGAAAGTCATGTATACACCAGCGCAATGGCTACAGGAAAATTTCTTTCCGATCAAAATCCGAATGGTACCGCTTATGTATTAGGTGAAGGCGGTTTATTAAGCAGTTTGCACGATCATGGCATTACTTTGGTGAATACCGACCCCGAATTTGTTGTATTGGGAGAAGGCAGAAACTTTACACTCGAAATGGTTCAGCGTGCGGTTGATATGATTTTGGCGGGCGCTAAATTTATCACCACCAACAGAGATCCATCGCCGAAAAAACCAGGATGGAATAACCTTGGGATTGCAGCCACCACCGCTATGATTGAGGAAGCAACTGGCAGAAAAGCCTTTGTTACCGGTAAACCGAGTCCGGTGATGATGCGTTCGGCACGTAAATTCTTGGGCTTGGAAACCAGTGAAACCACTGTTATCGGCGATACCATGGAAACTGATATACAGGGCGGCGTACAGATGGGTTACAAAACCATTCTGGTGCTCTCGGGCATATCAAGCAAGGATACCCTGGGACATTATGCCTTTAAGCCTGATATGATTGCAAGTTCAGTTGATGAGATAACATTTCCACTAAACTGGTGGGAGAATAAATAGTTTGGAGTTGGGAGTTTGGAACTCTTAGTCCGGAGTCCTCAGTCAAGAGTCTTTAGTCTTAAACTATTTGGTAGTGGTAAAGAAGGGAGCGGAATTGGGATGTACAGGCTTAAAAAAACTCAACCGATAGTCTGTTGAAGATACAAAAGGCGTCCGGTCAAACTTAGCAACTGCATCAGCCCGATCAAACCAGTGTGATTGGGCTGAATCAATTGCAACCTGCTTATGCACCGTTATGGCCGGCGTTTTTTTATCGTTAAATTTATTTGAATTGATTAACAGCCCGGTTGCTGGTATAACCATCAATAGCGCTACGCAGGAAATCAGTCTCATATCATTTTGCTTAAATCATCTTATTATTTGGTTTGCTCTGTTAAACAAATATGATATGATGTTATTAGCTGGATGATTAGCCAGCATTATGAAATTGTTAAAATTATAATGCAGTTTTAATTCATTATTAAGTATTTAAGCTATATAAGGTGAGATGATATTGGTTTTATAAAATGGTTCGTGTTGACACGAACCATTACGATACGAACCAGGCGACTGTTTTATTATTTTACTTCCTCAAACTTCAGTACTACGCTCGTTCTGCTGGCAGTTAAAACCGGGTTGAACCCGATATTCATCAAAAAATCTCCTGTATAAATTCTGTTGGCATCAATTGGCGATTTGGTGTCTGGAAATAAGTTAATTTCTCTGATCTGATATTTCTTTGCGGCATCTAATCCATTCAATTTAATGGGATATTTACTGCTTTCACCATAACGGTAATTTACCAGATAGTTAAAAATCACACCCTTCGTTTTTTGCTCATTTACATACAACATCGAAGCGACACTGCCGGTACGCGGATCTGCCAAGCGGTATTGTTCGCCATGCCAGATAATATCCTTAACTTCATTATAGTTTTTAATAGCCTCCTGGCAAAATTGAAGTTCTTTCTCAGGTAATTTGCTAACCACAATATCAAAGCCCAGTTTACCCATCATGGCTACATCCGTACGGAATTTTATTGGTTGTTTACCCCAATCGGTTACATGATTGGAGGTACTGATTGCCGGATAGAAATAAGAGTATTCCCATTGCATAAATATCCTTTCCAGTGGGTCGGTATTATCGCTGGGCCAAAATTCTGTAAAATACTGTAGCGCAGCATAATCTACCCTACCGCCACCGCCTGAGCATAACATCATAGGTACAGTTGGATATTTTGCACGGATGCGTTGTAATACATTGTACAAACCTTTTACATAATCAATGTAAAAATGCGACTGATTTTTCTGGTGAGCGGAATAGGCATTGTAAATTACTGCATTGCAATCCCATTTAATGTAAGCCAGTTTTGGATTTCTGGTAAATAACCCATCAACTACCCCAAATACAAAATCCTGTACCTTTGGGTTCGAAAGATCAAGTTCCAGCTGGTTCCTGAAATAATATTCAGGACGGCCTGGCTGTTTCACCACCCAATCCGGATGTTTTTCATATAGTTCACTTTTCGGACTCACCATTTCAGGTTCAATCCAGATCCCAAACCGGGTACCGGCATTATCGGCTTCTTTTACCAATGAGGCAATCCCATTAGGAAGTTTCTTTTTGTTTTCCTGCCAGTCGCCGAGTGCTGCATTGTCGCTGTTACGCGGATATTTATTGCCAAACCAACCATCATCCAGTAAAAAGAAATCGACACCCAGTTTTTTGGTATCTTTAATCAATTCAGCAAGTTTCTGTTCGTTAAAATCGAAATAAGTAGCTTCCCAATTATTTAAAAGCGTTAGGCGGTTACCTTTACCATCCAATATTTTATAGTTGCGTGCCCAGTTCTGTAGTTTTCTGCTCGCATCGCCCTTCCCCTGGTCAGAGAAAGTATATAAAAATGCAGGTGTGGAAAAAATTTCACCTGGTTTTAAGCTGTAAGGAGATGCATAACTATTCATCCCTGCAATAATGCGCAGGTTATCCTGATAATCGAGTTCCAGGTCAATCTTAAAATTACCACTCCACTCTAAAGCACCGTATAAAACATTACCTGCATTCTCTTCGGCAGGTTTATCCATCGAAATCATAAAAACGGAAGGCTGAAAAAGATTGGCCCTTGTACCCAATTTGCTATCCAGGGTTTTAATGCCATGGGTAATTTCACTCTGCTCAGGCTGCATTTCCTTAGCCCAATCGCCATGGTATTGGTTAAGCCAAAAATGTGGTGATTTTAAGTGCAGGTTTGCCGAAGCATACTTATTTAATATCACCGCCCCTTTTTCATTATGCTTAATTTCAGTCCACTGCTCTATCACATCCTGCTTATAAAACGATTTGTAAAACAGGGTTACTTCAAAATTGTATACCGGGTCTTTTAACCTGATTTTCAGCAGACTTACATTATCATCTATTTTAATAACAGTATGATCCACGTACTTCAGATCAAGTGAATTATTGCCATCGGCATGAGTAACGCTAATGGCCGGTTCAACCAGGTTTCTCGAACCTGATGGCGTATAAGCCGAATTTAACTGTCCGGTATAATCTTCTGTTTGTTTGTACTGGCTGCTAATCTGTGCATATTCCTGTTTATCAGCCAGTTTTTTTCCAAAAAATATGGTGTTTACATCCTTTTTAGGATCTGCTTGCAAAACCAGCGCATTATGAGCGGTTTCGATAGGTATTATGGCCTGAGCATTAAGCTTGGTTAGCGCAAAAAGGGAAAGCGAAATCGCCAGTACCCCATGCCTCATATAACCTTGAAATTGATCTGATCTGTTCATTTGTGTTAAATAGTAATTACTGATTTTTATAGATAGAGGATTGGTTAGTTGTTAGGGTTTGACGGTAATTTTAAAGATAAGAGCATCTTTTCCGGCCAGATTGATCGTTTGGTTGTGATGAAGAGACTCCACTTTTCGGGTGATCAGGTTTTCGGCTATATAAGTATCGGTTGGCTTCAAACCAATTCCGGCAAAGTCGATATGAAAAGCTTTTGTAGCATCGCTATAATTAAATATGGCGAGGTATCTTATATTACCAGCCTGTTTTACAAATAATTGCGATGCCGATTTACCCCTGTTGCCTTCTACCGGAACAAATGCCTTTCCATTCTGCAAAACCTTCAATATTTCAGTATTGTTTAATAGACGCTGTGCGGTACCTGCCCATTTTCCGTAAATTGAAAAATCATCGCCGGTAATGCAGGTACCTGTAACAATTGCCGACAAGAACCTGGCAGCATTTTCGCCATCTGACTGATCAGAAAAAACAACATGATCGGCATCGATATAATCATAGAGGTAAGTTTGCCACCAGCCATTACTTACACTGTTTAAAGTATACTCGGTATCTTTAATGGATTTGAAGGCATCGCAGGCAATTCGCCGTACGTGTACATACCGGCCAGAAGCCAGACTTGGAGAGATGGCTGCATAAACCATCATTTTACCATCAAGCTGTTTTAACAAAAACTCCATTCCGGTTTTATAGGCCTGCATCCCTGTTGTTACTTTTGGGTCGAAAAAATGAGCAGACTCTATTGCCGCATGTCCTAAAAAATCAATCTTGATCATTTCGAAACCACATTCTTTAAATTTCTTAATTACGGATGCAATACGCTGCCGCGTGCCGGGGTGTGTAGGATCTAAAGCCCTGGCACCGTCCAGATCATGGTAACCTGCACCAACTTTTGTCCACATCTCGCCAAAAGTGTAATCTGTTCCTTCGGCTTCTCGGTTTCCACCACCCGCAAAACCCCAATCAACAAAGGGCGCCCAATAAATGCCAGGTTTTAATCCTTTTGATTTGGCATAATCAGCAAAGGCTTTAAGTTGGGCGTAATCGCCCGTTAAACCACCTTTTAAAAGCTTATCCCAATACGAATCAAGGTCGATATAGGCTATGCCACCGCTCCTGAACGACTTCAAACTATCGGCAAAAAAATCGACTACCTGCCTGGCCTTTTCTAGCGTAATTCTCTCCTGCATCACGCCCCAGCTGTTCCAGCCTACCGGAGTGGCATTATTCCACTTAAAAACAATGGGAGGTTCAGAAATCCTGTTCAGTTTGGCATAAGTTTCCATGCCCAAACGCCAGTCATCAAAAGCGCCAAAAAATACTTTTGCTGAACTCACCGAATTGCCTTTCAGGTAACCATGTGTCATTTTATCACGGGTAATACTTTCATCCGTAAAACCACAGATCGTTTGTACACTGATCTTTTTATCGACATCCATTGCAGTAATGATACCGGTTTTCCAATCACGGTGTTCAATAGAACCGATCACAAAACCTTTGCGCGACTGATTATGGTATAAAGCCGTAACCTCCGCACTTGGATTGTTCACATTTATATTTAAAGGCACGGTATGATAAGAAATAAAAGTATCGTTATCGAATGGCACGAATAAACTGGTAGGCACATCAGCATATTCCTGATTAATGAGGTTGCCATTTAAAGGGACAATGCGGTTAATGGATAAATCAGTACCAATTAATACCAAATTGATGATGAAATAATTTTTACCATTGTAAGTATAAAACACTTGTTGCATGGCTGGTAAACCAGGCTGCTTCAGCAGAAAAATGTGTTTGAACCCATCGCCAAGTCCATCATGGATAACTTTTTTACTGTAGGTTATATTTTTATAATCCTTCGAGCTAAATAGCTTTTTCTGGTATTCGGCCTGAGAAAAACCTTTTATCAACAGTTGCTTCGCACTTTCTGATACATTGAAGGTACCAGTTTTAAGATTGTAAACTATTTTACCACTCTTACCATAAGGGATAATAACGGCAGATGCCTTCGTAATGCAAAGGAACAACACACTGAAAGTGAAGAGGGCCAGATATCTGAATAAAAATCTAAAAATCATGGGTTGCTAAAGTTTAACTGAAGTTATATTGCTCAATTTTCCATTTATTTTAACTTTCACCTTTTGTGGAATTGCTGAAGCTATTTTGTAAGATGTGATTTTTCCATCTTTCCAGTTCATATCAACAGTAAAGTTACCTCTTGCCTTTAAACCTTTAATTTCGCCGAATGCTTTCCATGCATCCGGAATGGCTGGTAGCAATTCAATAAAACCATCATGACTCTGAATCAGCATTTCTGCAATTGCCGCAGTGGCACCAAAGTTACCATCAATCTGGAACGGTGGTCCGGCTGATAACATATTCGGATAAACACCCCCACCGGCTCCATAGTTGATATCGGTACGTAGAGTGGGCTTTAAAATCTCCCTGAATAGTTTAAATGCCCGGTTCCCATCCTGTAACCTTGCCCAAAATAACTGTTTATAAGCAATCGACCAACTTGGTCCATCGTCTCCCCTAACCTCAAGTGTTTTTTTTGCGGCTTCAGCTAAGGCCGGAGTCGAAGTCGGGCTGATTAAACCAGCCGGATAAACGCCATATAAATGTGAAATGTGACGGTGCTGGGGGTCGGTTTCTTTATAATCCTCTAGCCATTCCTGTATGCGCCCGTCATTACTGATTATGCCCACTGGCGGGATCGATTTTAATTTTTGCTTTAATGAGTCACTAAAGGCAGCATCAAGCTTAAGCAGTTTGGCCGCAGTAATAACATTAGTAAAAAGTTCCCTTACAATCTGGTTATCGATGGTTGGCCCCATTGAAATGCTTGCCGTTTTACCGTTGGGCAGGTAAAACGTATTTTCCGGCGACACGGAAGGAGAAGTAACCAGCCAGCCTGTTTTTGGATCCCTGATTAAAGCACTCTGATAAAATGCCGCAGATCCTTTTAAAACCGGATAAATACTTTTCAGGTATTTTAAATCGCGGCTATAAGCGAAATGGTCCCAAAGGTTGCTGCACAACCAGCCCGAACCGGCATTCGAGGCACCCCATGAAGCACTTTCTCCTGGTTCGGTAAAACCCCAGACGTTGGTAATCACGTGGGCAATCCAGCCATCGGCATTGTAATAAGCCCTGGCAGTTTTTGCTCCATGCCGGGTCAAATTCCTGACCAGTTCGGCTAAAGGAAGATTTAGTTCGGATAAATTGGCTGGCTCAACGGCCCAATGGTTCATCTGTACATTAACATCCAGGTGGTAATCGCCATTCCATGGCGTATTGATCTGGTTGGCCCATAAACCCTGAAGATTGGGTGGCAAAAGTCCGACTCTGGTACTGCTAATGCTTAGATAACGTCCAAATTGAAAAAACAAAGCGCTCAGCGAAATATCATTTTTGTAATCTTTGTAAAAACGATCCAGCCTTACATCCGTTGGTAAGTTAGCCGCTTCCCCTTCACCCAGGTTAATTTTTAAACGGTTAAACAGTTTGCCAAAGTTGGCAATATGCCTGGCCAGTTCTTCAGTATAAGCTTTCTTTTTTGCCTTCTGCAACTCATTTTTTACCCTTAGCTCAAAATCAGCATGTTTGAAGTTGGTTTCGGCAGCAACATAAATGATGATTTCGGTTGCATCTTTTATTTTGAGGATATTGCCATCACTGGTAACCGTGCCATCTTTTAGTTTGGTGGTTACGCGGCTCATATACCTCATACCCTTTCCATCGGTTCCGTTATCCAGCTGTCCGAACATCAACAGTTCATTCCCCTGAGTAGCTATAGTTGCTTTTTCAGGTCTGCTGATGGAAATGTTGCAGTTTAATTTTTTAGGCTGATCGGCAGTAATGCGGATAATCGCGACGTCATCATCAAAGCTGCAATAATACGCTCTTTTGTATCTTATGCCATTGAGTGTAAATGCTGTTGTAGCTACTGCTTTATTCAACGACAAAGTTCTTTGGTAAGCCTCAGGTTTTACGTCTTTAAGGCACGGGTATTCATAATTGAGCTGCAGATTGCCCAATGTTTGATATTTACCCCAGGTTGCCCCCCCGGAGCCCTGCCCCTTACAAACGAAATCGCGGTTGACAAGTTCCTGTGCCTCATCATTCTTCCCTGTTAATATCAACTGCCTGATTTTTGGGAGGCTTTTATAAGCTTCATAATTATTGGCATCCTGTTTCCCTCCGCTCCACAGCGCAATATGGTTCAATACAATATTTTCCTTTGTTATGCCACCATCAGGTGTCATGCCTAATTTACCATTGCCCAGGGGAAGGGTTTCTTCCCAGATTTTAGCAGGTTTATCGTACCAGAGTGACAAAGGTTTTTGCTGGGCAAAGGTATATTCACCTATAAAAAACGAGAGTAGTAAAATAATTATCAGTTGCTTTTTATACATTTTTCATTTGTGTGTTGTTGTACCCGTAATTAAAAAAGGCTTTAACCACAGATGGACATAGATAAGCACGGATTTTATATCTGTGTGCATCCTTTTCATCTGTGGTTAAAAGAATGGATCCGGTCAATTTAGATCGTCATCTCGACTGGAACGCAGTGGAATGGAGAGATCTATCTAGGTAGATTTAGCTTCGCTGAGCACTTCATGGTTCTCGACTTTGCTGCACTCCGCTCGAAAGGACGATCGAGGGTGCTTATCAAACCACATTAATAGAATCCAATTACATTTACTGTTTATTCCAAAACCTGATTTCGCTCATATTACTATAATTGCCATCCCCGGTGGTTACATGTTTAATCCTGATTCGAATATAGCGAATCGGTTTACCGCCGTTATCCAGATCTGTAGTAAAGGCATTTTTACCATCATCAGTCCTGGTCACATCTTTTAAAAGCGTCCAGCCTTTGATCACGGCTTCAGCAGGCCAGCCGCTGTTGCTTGCTGACAAGGTAGTGGTGGCGTTGGTTAAATCTGAAATGCCCCAAACCTCAAAACGATCAGGATTATTACAGCAATCGCGTCCGGTTTCTTCAATGCGGGATAAATTATTGTAGAGCCTGCCCAAATCAAAAGTAATTACATGCGGCATACCACTATTCCCTGCGCTATGAAAAATATTCGGATAACCCTGCGGGCCGACGCTCCCATCCCACAACTTACTGATACTGGTCCCCAATTCGTAGGTCTGTGCATCTCCCGGTAAATGCACTTCAGCAAAAAGTGAACGGTCGCAGAGTACATAAGTGAAAATCTGAGGAAATATCGAAAAATCAGCTACCGGAAATACGTCTAAAGCACCCTTACCCGGAATATACGATGACTTATACAATATGCTGGTTCCTGCTTTATAATCAGTAAGGGTAATGGCGGTATCCTTAGGCAAAAGGATTTTATCAATGCTGGTACCTGAAGTATTGGTGTATCTGACCACAGTATTGATATTAATGGTATCAGGCGTATTAAAATTTAACTGTACTGATCCGTTACTATTCACCACATAAGGATTTGTCGCATTATATGGTCTGTTTAATAAACCTGATTGATATAGTGGACCGAAAACCCTCACATTTCTGGCTTCAATTGGAATTGATTTATGTCCCTGCCCATCATAAGAATAAACGGTAAAGGTGTAAGTATATTCCTTTAAATTCGGGATAATTACTTTCATGGTATCAAGCGGATTATGCGTAGTGGCATTAACAATTACCGAATCTGCATTATTATTCCAATACACTACATATTTGGTCACACTCGGATCAGGACTCGTATTCCACCATAGCCCGGTTCTTAAATTGCCAGGTTTAGTTATAATATTGGCTACACGGCCCGGGTAAACAATTTCGCCATCTTTTAAATACTCTTTAAAGGCAATATCATCTTTGGTACAGCTTATGATTACCATCGCCAACAGCAGTAGCAGACCACTAATTTTATATATACTTTTCATATCTGAAAATTTATCTTCTTAGATTATAATTAACTATCGGGGATCGCCATAAAAGGCCATTTCCATCGCATGTGCAAAGGTACCGTTAGACCAAGTTGTACTCACCGAAAGGCGGATATAACGCACTTTTGGGTTGGCTAGCGGGAAGTTGAAGCTTACCCCTGCTTTTACGAAATCGTTATCGGCTGTTGTATGCGCCACAGGGGTTGCGCCTGATGGTGGATTAGGATAGTTATAATTACCCATATTGATCCAGTCGCCAATTACAGTACCTTCGGGTGCCGATAAAGGAAGCTGCGCATCACGCGGAGCAACAGCATCAGAACCCCATACCGAGAATACTTTCGGATTTCCGTGTCCGTAAGCAAATTTATCACTTCCATCGGGCCTTTCCCATAAAATGAAGCGGCTTAACTTTGCACTCACACCCAAACCAAACGTGGCAATTGCAGGCATTGCTCCGCCTGGAGCGGTATGCCAACCGTTTGAGTTACCATCAGTTTTCCCATCCCATAAATAAGGAAGATCCCAACCATAAGCGATTACACCATCAGTAGGGAGCCTGTATTGAAAAAACTTATTTCTATCCAACAGGGTTTCGAAGAAAGGAGTTATGGTTTTATAAGTCGTATCGGAAATATTCCCAAAATTATCAGTAACATAGTAACCGATTTTTTTAGGCACAGGAGCAAATCCCCTTACAGAATAAGCAATTACACCAGCTTTATCATAATGCTGATCAATTACATCGGAGGTATTATTATCACTTAGGCCAAGCAAAATAATCCCCAGATTACTTTTCGCCGGATTTGTAGCGCTGATTTTAATGCCGCCAAAATCAGGGTCAGCATTAATAGTGGGTTTTGCCAGCAAATATGGCGGAGTATCAGGATTAACCCTCACAACAACAGGATCCGATTTAACTTCTGCTCTGCTTACTGCATACAATGTAACATCATAGCCTTGTTTTTTAGCAAAGCCATCAACCATAATCGAATCAGAATAATAGCTGGATTTAGTTTCCCGGGTGGTTACGCCATTTATTTTATATCGTGCCAGCACATACAAAAGGTTTTTAGAATTTGGCAAAGTATACGTGATATAGGCACCACCGTTAAAATTATCAACTTTAATATTGCTTACTACGCCAGGCTTAGTCATATCTGAAGAAGCAGGATCGTTATAATTTTCCATTTTTTTACAGGCAGTAATACTGGCCAAAACGGAAACGATAAGGGCGAGGTAAATACTATTTTTAATATGTTTCATATCTTTAATCTTTTAAACTACCAGTAAGGATTTTGCACCAGATTAGGATTCACTACCAGATCATAACTTCTAATCGGCCATAAATAATCTTTTAAGCCGAAAACGGGGATAAATTGTGTAGTAGGACGATAATAATTAATGGCTTCGGCATTATTAATGCTCCAACCTTGTATAGGCGCTGTTAAAACTGCCTGAAGTTCTTTCCATCTTCTTAAATCCCAGCCACTCTGGCCTTCAAAACATAGCTCAATTCTCCTCTCCTGGTGTATAATCTGCCTTAAGCCATCTTTGGTATTAAATTTATTCGGATTTTTAGAAAAGTTTGTCCATGCGGATTGTACGCCTTGTAAACCAGCCCTTTGCCTAACTTTATCTATATAAGTAAATACCTCTGCAGTCGGCCCATTTACTTCGTTTAGTGCCTCTGCATAAAGTAAGTACAAACCAGCCAGCCTGATTAAAGGCAGGCGGAACGAAGATGGCTGAAAGCCGTCGTCATAAACCGAAGCATAACTAACCAGTTTTTTTGGCCAATACCCAGTAATGTTCAGCCTGATGTTATCGCTTGGCGCCGCAAGTCCGCTTCCCCTTGCAGAAACATAATACAATGGATTAACCGGATCATCCTGGTTATTCCTGCCATTGCCGAACCAGATACTTCCGTCAAAAGCCATGTCTGCATAAAAGCGTGTTTCTCGTGCAAAGTGACCCTTAATGGTTTCATACCCTTGTTTAATGTAATAACGACTGGCATTATCACCTGTTTTAACCGTGTTCCTACCCGCGTAATCCCACGTTTTATCTTCACTGATCGGCACACCATTAACGGTATAGAAAAGTTCTTGCGTACTTATCGGTGCAGAAAAGGTAGAGGGGTTAGAAAAGTTGTTTACAGCCGATTTTGCCGTAAGCCTTGGTGTAGCAAACCCCTGATAGTTAAACTCCGGGTTTGAGGCCCAGATGATTTCCGAATTCAGTTCCCATTTTTCGGTAACGGCATTCTGTACATCCAACTCTCTTTTTAACGAATCAGATAGTTTACCTACTGTGGTTGGTGATTGAAAGGTGTATAATTTAACGCCCTGTGTTTCTGCCGCAGTAATAGCCGCCTTTGCCGCATCGGCCGCTTTCTTCCATTTCTGCGCATCATAAGCAGCCGGAAATAAACTCAGGCCATCTTTGTCTTTAAAACTGATATAATCAGGATTACCATTAAAAAGCGGACTCGCTGCTGTTGCTAAAACATCAGCTTTAACCGAAAGTGCAATAACACTTGTTACCCTGCCCAATTCTGTTGCCTGACTGCTGATCACAGCAGGTAAACCCGGGATAGCTTCATCCAACAAGGAAACTATATAATCAACCGTTTCGTCAACCGGCGCTCTTTTTACACGCACTTCATCCGTACTGCTGTTAATGGCCAGATTGGTTTTAATTAACGGTATAGGCCCATACATTTTAAAAAGTACATAGTGATAATAGGCTTTTAAAAATTTGGTTTCAGCAATCCAACGCTGTTTTTCGGCAGCACCCAAATCAATCGGTTTATCAATATTTTCGAGCATGATATTACAGATCCGGATTGAACGCCAAAGGCTATAGCTACCTTCACTGCCATCCCATGCATTTAATCCAGGGTTAGCAGCAGTTTGTGTCCCCCTAAGCAGGTTGAAGCCTGTGGGGTTAAAACCCTGATAGTTATCAAGTGTATTCGAATAGATAAGTTCGGATGAAGTGGTAAAACCGGGATTTGAAGCCACATCGTTCATGCGCTGCAGGTAAGCATAACAGGAGTACAAATAATTTTCTGCTTCATTTCTGTTTCTAAATGCATAATCAAGGGTTCCCAAGTTATCAGGTGTGATATCAAGGTACTTTTTACAGGATACAACAGTGAACAACACCGTCATGATGCAACCGAGTGTAAAATATGTTTTTATCTTTTTCATTATAGGGTTACGTTAAGACCAACATTGAATACCTTTTGGATTGGATAGGCAAATCCGTTTCCGCCCTGTTCAGGATCCCACATTTTAAATGGACTCCAGGTTACCAGATTTAAGCCATTAAAATAAATACGGCAAGAATTAAGCTTGATTTTACTGGAGATGCGCTGAGGAAGGGTGTAGCCAAGTTCAACTGATTTTAGTCTCAATAAACGGCCGTTTCTCATCCACCATGTACTGGTTTGCGCATTGTTTTCGAGATCTGCCGCATTTACTGCCAATCTTGGATAAAGCGCATAAAGGTTCTGGTTTTCAGGCGACCAATGGTTGTCTGAAAAATCTTTAAGCAATTGTGTATTGCCATAAATATATTGTTGGTTGCTCGGCACAAAAGGACTCACTTTAGTTGGATCAATAAAAAACGTCATCCTATCCTGTCCGGTAAAAAATGCTGAAAGATCGAAACCTTTATATGAAGAACTGAAACCAAAACCATACACTATTTCCGGCGATTGTGGAAAACCAATGTAGGCTTTATCAGCATCGTCAATTTTACCATCATTATTTAAGTCGCGGTATTTGATATCGCCGGCTCTTGGCGGTTTGCCACCGGTTGAAAAAATCTGGGTAGGCGAATTCTGTACCTCCTTATCATCTACAAATAAGCGTTCGGCAATGTAACCGTAATTTCTGCTGATTGGCTGCCCTGTAGTATAACGGTATGCTTCAGCCCATTGAGGCTCTTCGTAATTGATGTATTTATTTTTGGCAAAAGTTAAGTTAGAACGTACCGCAAAAGAAAAGGCATTTACATTAAACTTATAATCGAGTGATAGATCAATACCTCTTGATCTGGCCTTGCCAATATTCGCGCCGATATCTGGTGAGCCAGTATTGGGATCAATAGCCTCCAAGCCTAATGTACTAGGTACATTTTTACGGATCATATAAATATTATAACGATCGTTATTATATACTTCAGCAATAATATTCATGTTTTTAAAGAGCGTAGCCTCCAAAGCCAGGTTTGTTTGCCGAGAGGTTTCCCAGGTAATATCAGTGTTTTCGTAACTGTTAATGTACACACCAGGACGCGTAACCCCACCATTATAACCAAATTGGGCATAATTACCGCCACCATTCAAGTTTACGTCAGATTGATAAAAAAAGCGTTGCGATCCGATGGCATCGTTACCTACAAGGCCAAAACTTCCTCTCAGTTTTAAGCGGTTAACGACATTGGCGATTCCACCTGTCCAGAATTTCTCGTTCGAAACAATCCACCCTGCACCTATGGTTGGAAAAAAACCAAACCGGTGGTTCTCCGAAAATCTTTCCGATCCGTTATAGCCAAAATTTGTCTCTAAAAAGTAACGGCTTTTGTATGAATAAGTTAAACGTCCTGCCAAACCTAAATTCCGGTAAGGAAGCGAATATTGTAAAGTGCGGACATTCGTTTTAGGATCTTTGGCATTATTATACAGGTTTTGCTGAGCAGTACCAATCAGTGCACCGCTAAAGGTATGATTCTGCCCGAAAGTATGGTCGTAGTTCACAGAAGCCTGTCCGTAAAGGAAAGTGCTGATGTTCGGATCTCCAGGGTAATAGCTTAAGTATTCCTGGGCGATATTGGGTGCCCCGCTGGTTACCGACGAGTTTAACCAGTTTAACACATAAGTGTTGCTTGCTTTATCATATGACCCAACATTGTAGTAAAATGGTGAGTAAGCCATCGACGAATCAAAATAAGAATACCTATTGGTACTAAAAATCGATTTGAACGAAAGACCCTCGGTAAAAAAATCGAGTTTCTGGTTAAGTTCCAATTGTGCCGACATCCGCGATTCCGTTGAGTTTTTATGTCCACGAAGCAATGCAGCATAAGGGTTATTGTATAAAATACTGTTTACCCCCGTACCACCTGTATTTCCAAATAAAATATGCTGTGCGTTTTGATTCGCAGCATCAGCAGGAAAATAAGCGGGGAATAAAACCGGACTGGTGTGCACCGCAATATTATAAAGATCGGTAGAAAAACCTCCATCAGTAGCCAACGGACCATTGTATTCGCTAAAATTACCAGATAAACGCACCACCAGTTCAGTAGTTTTGCCTAAATCAATATTGATGTTGGAACGTAACTGGTAATTACGGAATTTCACGTTATTGTCGTTATTGTTCCGTTCATCCTGGTTAAGCACACCATTATCCAGGTTGTAAGAACCTGCAATGTAATATCTGGCTACGCCACCACCGCCGCTTACGCTCATATTGGCACGCTGCGTGTTGGTCCGCTTTTTGAACAAAAGTCCTAACCAATCAACCGCGGGATAAACATATTCATTATAACCAGGGCTTTTATTAATTGTAGCCTGTGTATTGATAATCTGGTTAGGTGTAAATTTAGGATCCATTCCCCTACCAATAGAAGCTTCATTGAAAAGTTTCATATAGGTAATCGGATCAGCAAGTTCCAGGTTCTGGGTCGATTGCGAAGAAGAATTTTCCAATCGGAAACTGATTTTAGCCTTACCTTCTTTACCAGATTTGGTAGCGACCAAAATAACGCCATTTGCTCCCCTGGCACCATACAAAGCTGTAGCACTGGCATCTTTAAGGATCGAAAAACTTTCGATATCATCAACCTGTAAACGTGCAAGATCAGAACTGGTTAACTCAACATTATCGATCAGGATAAGGGGATCCTGTTTATAACCGAAAGTTGTTACCCCACGGATGAAGAACTGTGAGTTATCCTGTCCGGGCTGACCGCTGCGCTGATAACCGATTACACCCGCTATCTGACCAGAAAGCGCATTGGTTAAATTGCTGGAAGGTATTTTAAGGTTGCCCACTTTTACCGTGGTAACTGAACCTACTAAAGCTTCTTTACGCTGTTTTTGCCCCAAAGCAGTAATCACGACCTCTTCAGACAGCATATTTTCTTCGGTTAACCTGACGTTGACTACATTGGCCGTACCAACAGTTATCCTTTGTTCCCGGTAACCTACATAAGAAAACCGAAGTACCTCGCCGGAGGCTACATCAAGCACAAACTTTCCGTTATTATCCGTCTGTGTACCTACGTTAACCTTATTCACTACGGCTACGGTTACGCCGGACAGCCCGGCCCCTAATGTATCAGTAACCTTACCCGTAATGGTTTTCCTTACAGCCTGAGAATATCCCTTTTCGGGCACTAAAATCAGTAAAAATACGAGCAGCGAACCTATTGTTACCAATGCGTTTCTTACCCTGCCAGACACCGAAAGGTGCCGGTAAAACAAAAATAATTGCTTCATTTGCTAATCAGCTTTTAAATGATGAATTAAAAAATTGTAGATAGATGTTGATCGGCAGGAATTATGCCTGCACAAGATCATGTAAACCTGCCGGCCATGCTTTAACTACCGAAAGAAGGGTTTGCATTGCTGCACAATAAATGGTAAAATTTCTCATATTTTAGGATTATTTGGTTAATGAAAACTAGTTCAGCTACAGGAATGGTTTAATGTTGTTCATTTCCATTTTAAAGAACAATACGAATTAAATGGCCGCAGACCAACTATACTATCCTATACTATCCTAGTATTTCCGAATGCAATTATAAAACAAAATATTTAACAATCCAAATGGCATAATAAGAATATATAAACAACTGAAATACAGTGCTAAGCGAGCAGATAGGGAGAGAAAATTAAAAAGACAAGTGCCATCATAAAAATGAGTATCATATGATAGTAGTATCTATTCCGCCAGGGAATAATCTCAATTTTATGAGCAAGTAACAAATGGTAGGCATTTTGATTAGGGTATAATTTCGAAATGCCCAGCATCAATAAAACCGTAATGATAAATATGATGGCCAGGGTGTGAAGATAATGCAGATGGATGGAAAACACCCACTCGCTCATTACATAACAAAAAATAAAGAAAATCATTCCGATTTTTGCGGCAACGGGCGGCATCTTTTTTGTAATAAAACCAATAAAGATGATGGTAAAAATCGGCAGGCTAAAAATAGCACTGATTTTCTGCAAATACTCATAAAAACCATGTTTGGAAAAAATAATAAAAGGCGCAAAAAACACCGCAAACAATGATACCGAAATTTGAAACAGGCGTCCGGTCCGCAGTAAACTTTTATCAGTTAAAACCCGGCCCTTTCTCTCCATAAAAGGCTTATATAAATTAAGCAAAAACAAGGTACTTGAACTGTTCAGGCCTGCATTAAAGGTGGTAATGGCCGCACCAAAAAGCACACAGGCTGATAAGCCCATTAAAACAGGTGGCAATACATCCTTGATCAATAAGGGAAATACCTGGTTGGTATTGGTTAAGACCGGATATAAATGAACCGCAATTAAACCGGGAATATTGATCAGCAAGGGGCAGAGTAATTTGGCAAAGCAGGTTAATGCAATTCCTTTCTGGCCCTCCGCTAAACTTTTGGCCGCCAGTACCTGCTGAATTATATACTGCTCCATGCCCCAGTAATAAAGATTTACAATGAGCATGCCGGTAAATAGCGTAGAAAAAGGAACAGCATCCTGATTACTGCCAATAGCATTGAGGTGTTCTTTTTTGGTAGAAAGCACCGTTGAAAGTCCGTTGAAAAAATCGCCTTTCCCAAGGTAACGTAATCCATAATATGGCAACGCGATTATGAGTACCAACATGCCGGCACTCAACACCGTATCAGAAATGGTAATGGCCTTAAAACCACCCACAATGGTATAAACGGAACCGATTAATCCCATTATCCATACAAATATCCAGATACTCTCCCAATAAGAAAGGTGAAAACGGGAAAGATCGATCAGGTTGCTAAACGCAACTGCACCACCATACAGTACTGAGGGCAGCAGGTTAATGATATAACTAAAAAGAAAAATCACCGAAACGAGTGTTTTGGTCTGTTTATCGTAACGTTTCTCCAGAAAATCGGGAATGGTGCGGATACCGGTTTTAAAATAAATGGGAATGAAAAATTCTGAAACAATAATCATAGCCAGAATAGATGAAATCCCCCAGCCAATTACCGACATGTTATTGATGTAAACCGATTCGTTTTCGCCGATAAACTGATTGGCGCTGATGTTGCTGAAAAACAATGAAGCACCAATAATAATGAAGCCGTTGGTTCGGTTGGCAAAGAAAAAACCATTGACGGTTGAGCGCTGCGCCTTCCGGGTTTTGAAGTAAGAAATCATGGCGGCCAATACCGTGAACAAGATAAAACTGATAATGGCTAAGGTTCCCACGGGATGGTATTAAAGTGAATTCCTTCTGATCAGTTTATTCTCCATTACCTGCTTAATGGGCTTGAGGCTAAGTACAAACTCGGCGGCCAGGCGGCCCATGTGTGCAAAATCTATAGAAAAGGTGGTAATCCCATCAAAAATGATCTCTTTAACATTATCATCATTGTGTGAAAGGATCCCCAGATCCCTGCCCACTTTTAGCCCTTTTACCTTGGTATCCTTTAACATTTCCCAAAGTTCGAGGTTGTGTATGGTAAAATAAACCTTATCGGGTGCAATACTCCCGGACTCGTAACTGTTTTTAATCACCCCGTTAATGTTAAATTCCTTAATAAAGCGCTTAAAAGAAGTCAATACTTCGCTTGGTTCGGCAGATGATGGTTTAAAAAAGAAAACAAATTCTGAAAATTCCTTAATTCTTGGTGCCAGTTCTAAAAAAGCATTGTAAGAAGCCTTTTCAAATTCCTGAACAATGTAGGAATACTCACCTTTCAGTTTTACATAACGGTCAACGATCAACAGTTTTTCTTTTGGCAACTGTTCCAGTACATCTTTAGCCTCTTTACTTTCTATTGGTGCAATTACATATAAGCCGTATTGCCCCTTATTGCTGTTGATGATGGATTCAAAAACATTAAAATTATTATGGTGGAAATATACATCAACCTGGATGTTATCGCCTAAATGATTACGGAAATTCTGGTAAAAAGTTTCCTGAAAGGTATCGAAAGCGTAAATCAGTAAACATACTTTAAGGTGCTGTTCGGTATCATCAGTGGCTACAAAATAGCCCATCCTATTTTTAGACTCTAAAATACCCCTGTTAATCAAATCTTTATACGCTTTACCAATGGTTTCTTTGGCAAAGCCGGTTTCGCGCATCATTTCGTTAACCGAAGGCAACATATCGCCTTTGGTAATTAATTTATGATTAAGGCTATTGATAATTCCCTGCACAAGCTGTTCGTGTTTCGAGAAAGAATTTATGATGCTCAAATCTTTAATTTCATTGAACAGCTTTTCCTTATTCATGTAGCGATATTTGGTTTAATCGATTTATACGCAGTTAATTTGCCCGAAATATATAAATTTAATGGAGATAATTGATAAAAATTTAAGAATGATCGCCCATTCTACTTTATTGTCATCATTAGCTGCTTCACCAACAGAAATTATTTAAGCATTAGTGATCTGCCACATGGTAACATCCGGCAGCACCTAAACAACAGTTATTTAGCATTGGCTAAAACTTTTAGCGACGTCAAAATGTTATTTAAAAAAACAGAAAAGAACATGGGAATTTTAAGAACAGCCATTATTGGCGCAGCAGTATATGCAGGCGTAAAATATATCACGAAAAAAGATCCAATTACCGGACAATCAATCGTTGACGAATTATTAGATCGTGCTCCACAGTGGGCCGACAAAGCAAAAGGTTATACTGAAGACCTGAAAAGCAGGGTAAGTAACGCCGCTGAAGATTTGGCGAGATGAATACCTGAGAAAAATAAGGAGCCCGAAGAGGCTAAATATTTATTTCTCTGATCAAAAAGAGAGGTGGTATCATAATTTTTAATTTCACCTCTATTTTGTCATGTTGAGCCTGTCAAAACGCCTTGAAAACATTTAAGACAAGGTCCTTCGACAAGCTCAGGATGACATTTCACTTATGATACAGTCTCTTTTTGTTTTAGTGTCATGTTAACATCCGACACCACGGATCGGGTGAGATTTCGGGATTAAAAAGCATCAAACCAAAGTTTGGTGGTTAATAAGTCTGCTCCCTGACTGCTTACCGCATTTTTATAATTCTGCCCGTTTAACGATTGCTCTGTTCCGGGGTAGATAAAACGTACAGGAATTTTACCATTCAACACCGTATTTACAGAGGCCGTTAACTGTGGATAATCCAACCTTCTCTGCTCTGCCCAGGCTTCTAATCCCTGACCAAATAAGGCTATCCATTTTTGCTCTCCAATTGATTTTTTATAATTCGCAGCATTATAAACTACTCCAGATTGCCTGATGTAATCTTCAACTACAGTGCCACCAATATTATACTGTAAAAAAGATGCCCTGATGGCCTGCTTGTATAAATCGTCAGCATCTTCGGCAGTGAAACCTCTTGCTGCTGCCTCTGCCCTATCAAAAAGCAATTCTGCATAACTAAAAATTATCGCCGGAGCCTTGGCATCTAAAAAGTAAACACCAGGTTTAGAAGAATTTGCCAAACCTATTGCACTTGCTTCAGAGTTGGTAGAACCATTTGGAATCCCCACATAAACCTGCGGCGTAACGTTTTCCGTTTTACTGGCATAAACGGGTAACCTTGGGTCGTTCAGTGAAAACAGTTTATCAACAATGGTTTTACTGATCCGGTAATCATTTCTGGTTTCGAATGAAGCCGCTACCGGGTTCTGCTGAGGCGATACATCATATTTAAATATGGCATTTTCTGAATTGCTGCTGATGTAAGCACCGCCTTCTGCCTGTATTTCATCAATCACCTGTTTGGCTTTAGAAGGATCTTTATCTGCAATACGCAAGGCGATACGAAGCCTCAATGAATTGGCAAACTTTTTCCATGAGGCAATATTGTTGCTATAAATCACATCACCGGCAATCACCTTTCCTGCGGGGTCTAGAGCCGCTTGCGCCGATTTCAAATCGCTTAAAATACCATAATAAACATCTTTTTGTTTATCGTAAACCGGGGTAACAAACTGTTTTATTTTCCCTGCCTGCGAGTAGGGAACATCGCCATAAGCATCCGTAAGCAATAGAAATGTCCATGATCTTAAGATAAGTGCAACACCTTTATAGTTCGAATTTCCCTGTGCATCTCCCAATTCGATAATTTTATTAAAACCGGCAATACTTTGGGCATAGCCTGTTGACCATAGTGCGGTAAAACTACTGTTTGAGTAAATAAAACGGTCTTCTTCTGTATACTGTACCTTGGCCCATTGCTGCGCAAACAGCAAACTGGAATTCATGTTATTGGTTACGCCCCAATAGGTATCTGCTGTTGCCTTGGTAGTTCCGGTAAGCAGATAATCTGGCTGCGCAATTTCTGGTGCATTGGGGTTGATATTCACCTCATCCAGCTCTTTTTTGCATGATACAAAGGCAATTGCCAAAATGGCCAGTATATATAGTTTTTTATTTTTCATGATGGAAATATTTTAAAATTTAACATTGAGGTTGATACCATAACTGCGGGTGCTTGGATTTGATAAGCTCTCTAAACCCTGACCATTACCAGTATTAAAGGCCACTTCAGGGTCGATATCAACCGTATTGCGATGGATAATCCACAGGTTACGGCCAACAAGCGATACCGAAACGCCTTGTAAACTTAACGGACGAAGCCATTTGGCAGGCAGGTTATAGCTTAATTTCACCTCACGGAGTTTTACATAAGACGCATCGAAAATATTTGCTTCATCTATATTTCTAAAGGTTTTGTAATACTGTTGAGCGGGTAATATCTTCTCGTTACGCTTGCCATCAGCGGTTATGCCATCAAAAATAATCCCGTCATCATACACCGTAACACCTGCAGGGGCGGTTCCGGTTAACCTCACTGTTCCATTGGCTTTATTGTTACCGGGATAATAATAGGAAATACCGCCATATTCAGCTGCCCTTCCCGGAAGTGTGGAAGCCAAAACGCCGGTATAAGTTCCTGTGGCGTAAGTTCCATTGTAAATAGAACCGCCAAAACTGGCATCAACCAATACGCCTAAACTGATACCTTTATAACTAAAAGTATTGTAAACGCCCCCAATCCAATCCGGCGTGTATTTGCCCAACACCTGCTTGGTTGGATTAGTGGCAGGCGCGCCTGTAGCGTTAACAATGATATTGCCATTGCCATCTCTCAAAAAAGCTGTCCCGAACAACGATCCATAAGGCTGACCTACCGTTGCAATTACCTGGGCCGAATTTGTGGCTACTACATAATTGGTCAGCAGTTTTTCAGCATCCAGCTCAATTACACGACTCCTGTTTGCTGCAAAATTGAAATCAACATCCCAGGTAAAGGCTTTTTCAACTGGGGTGATGCCCAATTGTGCTTCGATACCTTTGTTATTGATTTTTCCGGCATTCAATAATTTCGAGCTGAAACCTGTACTCTGGCTCACATCGGCTGCTAAAATCTGGTTGTAACTATTGGTGTTATAAGCACTTAAATCAAATCGTAATCTTTTATTCAAGAAAACCGCTTCAAGCCCAAGTTCTGTAGAAGTAGTGGTTTCTGGCTTTAAGTTAGGATTCAGGTCTATAGAACCTGTGGTAAGCTGAGGATTGCCATAAAACGGCGCACTAAATACATAAGTGTTGATTAAACGGTAAGGATCTGCATCTTTACCCACTTTAGACCAACCACCCCGTATTTTTAAATAGTTAAGGGCTTCGCTTTTGATATCAAAAGCCTCTGTTGCTACAAAGCTGCCATTAAATGAAGGATAAAAATATGACCTGTTTTGTGCAGGCAAAGTAGAAGACCAGTCATTACGCGCCGTGATGTTGGCAAAAAGGTAATTTCTGAAGCCGATCTGTCCGGAAGCATAAACACTATACGATTTTAAACGTGATAAATTATTGGAAGAAACCAGGGGATCGCGAGAGTTTTTCAGGTTGTATAGCCCTGCAATGGCCAGTTTAGGCGCGCTCTGGTCGTTTTGCTCGATGTACTGTCTACGGATATTGCCACCTCCCAATAATTCTAAGCTAAAATCTTCATTTAATTGTTTATTGAAGTTTAATGTTGCGTCGGTGTTATTTTCGTTTACGGTAAAAGCACTTTCGGTATAAGAACCAAAAGGTGTTCCATTGGTACCATAGGCGATTCTAACCTTACGCCTGTCATTGTAGTAATCCGTTCCAGATCTGAAATTGAAATCAAGTCCATCGATAATTTTATAATTAAGCGCTAAACTCCCAATAATCCGATTACGGTTTTGCGACACCGTATTTTCATAAGCTACCCAATATGGATTGCTATAATAGCTATTGTTCCAGTTGAATGTTTTTCCATTTTCATCCAGATAGTTTTTCAGCTGGTTAATATCCACCTGGCGGCCAAACCAGGTAAATTGCAACATGGTACTGGTTGATCTTGAACCGCCTGTACCCGGCAAATTATCAGAACTCAACTTGCTGTAATTTGCATTAGCCGTTAAAGTTAGTTTTGGTGTTATTTTTAAAGAGGTATTTAATACGAATGAATTTTTGCCCTGTCCGGAATTAGGCACAATCCCAACCTGTTTCAGGTTATTGTAAGCAATACGGTAATCATATTTTTCGCCTGCATCTGCAACAGATATACTATTATTTAGCGAATACCCTGTTTGAAAGAAATCGCGGACATTATCAGGATGGGCTACGAACGGAACCGCTACACCTTTTGAAAAAAACTGTGGAATTAATCTGCCGTCCATTTTTGGCCCCCAGCTCTCATCTACCCCATCATTAATGCCTTTACCAGCACCATCCACATAACTGAACTTACCTTCCGATCCCTGTCCAAAAGCATTTTGATAAACCGGCAGGGTAAGCAAAGTTTCCAGTACGGCATTGGAGTTAACCTCAATGCCCAATCCTTTTTTCGATTTACCAGTTTTAGTTTTGATAAGAATTACCCCTGCGGCAGCCCTCGAACCGTATAATGCTGCTGCGTTTGGTCCTTTTAATACACTAATTGATTCAATATCCTCTGGATTGATATCTGAGATGGCATTTGCATAATCCCTTGCACCTGCAGAATTTAACTGCGAGTTATCTACCGGAATCCCATCAACCACAAATAAGGGCTGGTTATTTCCAGCTATAGAGGTTTCCCCTCTGATGACCACACGTGATGAGCCCATGCTCCCCTGACTATTGGTTACCCTAACTCCAGCTATTTTTCCAGCCAGTGCATTGACCAGGTTAGATTCTTTAGCTTCAGACAAATCTTGTCCTTTTAACTCCTGAACAGCATACCCGAGTGATTTTTTCTCTCTGGAAATACCTAAAGCTGTAACCACCACTTCATCTAACGCATTATCGCTCGATTGAAGAATAACTGAAATTGGCCCGTTTTTACTGATCTGTATTTCCTGGGTTTTAAAACCTATGTATGAAAATACTAATGTGCCCTTTTCAGGTGCATTTATCGAAAAAGCACCCTTGGCATCAGAGATGGTGGTTTGTTTGGTTTCTTTGACGAATATGGAAACACCAGGCAGTGTTTCTCCATCTGCTGATTTTACTGTTCCTGTTATGGCGGTATTTTGAGCAAATCCCGGTTGTACAGCAAAGAGCAGTAAAATAAATGCTATTGATTTTAAAAGTCTGATCATGAATATGTTTAATAATTAGTTAATAGATAAAATTTGGGCAAAACGATTCCTAACGGTGAATCACCGTCTTTTATTAAAAAATAAAATGGAATGGTTAGATCAAAAACGCCTGTTAAAATGGAACCATCCTAACAGGACTGGCGCATTCGTAAGTATGCAGAAAGGTTTACAAAAAGTGATGCAGCTCGTCTGTTTTTTTCCATTTGAATGATTTTGTTTAATACATATTTCACTTTCAAGAAAGCATTGAGGCAACAAAAAAGCACCCCCTTAAATCAGAAGTGCTCCGTATATTTTAGATAAGGATTACGCAAACAACTGACTTAACTACCCCGGATTCATCCGGGATGGAATTAGCACCATTTCTAAAAATTAGATGGTTGCTAAGGCTTCACTGGGCCATTCCCTCCGCCTTTCTTGATAAGTATTTTAAAATAACTGGGGCAAAGGTATAATTAATTCCATTTATCCTATAGTTTTTATAGATATTTATTAAAATATTTTTTCTTTGACTATTCCATCCGTATATTTGTCGACTAAATTAGTAGATTAACATACATCCCAATGAATATAAAAACCTTATTAACTGCTGCACTGGCCATATCAACCTCCATAACCTTTGCTCAGGATCAGGCAGTTTTAGCCAATAACCAACAGGCAAAGGCCAAAGAAAAAAAAACAAAGGCATTCGTTGCGCTGGGCAACTGGCGCGGTGTGGCGAAAGTAAAGGAGGGACTCGAAATTCCTTTCAATTTTGAGATCAATGAAAAAGGCGGTCAGCAGAAATTGTATTTCCGCAATGCGGAAGAAAGTTTTGAAGGTGGTGTGGTCAAACGAACAGCCGATTCGATTTTTGTTAAACTGGATCAGTTTGATAACGAACTGGCATTTGCAATAGATGGCGATCGGTTAACAGGAGCTTTACGCAAACAGGATAAATCCGGAAAACCATTAATCATTGATGCCGAACGCGAACACTATCGTTTTAAAGCAGACAGACCTGCATCAGCCGACTATTCAGGAAGCTATGATGTAATTTTTACCGCTCCAAATGGAAAAGAAGAAAAAACAGTAGGCCTGTTTAAACAAACAGGAAACAAACTAACCGGAACTTTCCTCCGTGTAACCGGTGATTCGCGCTATCTTGAAGGTATTGTAGAGGGCAATGGATTTCAGCTTTCAAGTTTCATCGGCTCCTCTCCTGCTTACTACAAAGGAACTTTCGGGGCAGATGGTACTTTAAACGGTGAGGTTTTAAGCGCAAGAGGCAGCCAGCCTTTTAGCGGGAACAAAAATAAAGATGCAGCCCTGCCTGATCCTTATCAACTCACCTACCTGAAAAAAGGATACAAAACGCTCGATTTCAGTTTCCCTGATGTAAATGGTAATAAGATTTCGTTAAAGGATGAAAAATACAAAAACAAAGTAGTGATTTTAACCATTACAGGAAGCTGGTGTCCTAACTGCGTTGATGAAGCTACTTTTATGGCTCCATGGTATAAAAAGAATAAAAACCGCGGCATAGAAATTATCGGTTTGCATTACGAGCGTTCTACTGAACCTGAATATGCCAAAAAAGTAATGGGCCGTTTCCGAGAACGGTTTGGTATCGAATACGATCAGGTTTTGGCCGGAACAGCCGATAAACAGGCAGTATCTGAATCATTGCCTGCACTTGATTCTTTTTTATCTTTTCCAACCACCATTATAATCGATAAACAGGGAAATGTGGCCCAAATCCATACCGGTTTCAACGGTCCGGCTACTGGTAAATTTTATGATGAATTTGTGAAAGAATTCAATACTGAAATTGATGCGCTGTTGAAGAAATAAGCATCATAATTCACTTCCTATATGCCATTCTGGACGAAGTGTAGAATCTTTTAATATAAAATATTAACATTGGTCGGTGAGATACCGACCAATAAAAGAAATTAATAGAATGTTCGTCATTGCGAGAAGGCTTTTTCAGCCGACGAAGCAATCTTTTTAATAAGGATAGCCACTAACTTGAAAGATTTCTTCGGCACTCCTTTACTCAGAACGATTTTTGAGATTTAGATCATTTTTTGGAAAGCAGTTGTAGTGCCTTTCGGTACCGGCAGTCCTTCTTTCCGCTTCTATCTTTTTGCTAGACATACCTCTATAATAAAAAACCGCTGCAACAAAAAGGATAGCCGCTGCAAAAAGGTTTATTAACAATGGTCTGTACAGGAAACAAAACAACGTTTCATACTTTGTTGGTTTGTTCTTAGCACTAACCGCGTCTTTAGCCCCCGGCGAAGTGGCATACCTGAAGCGGCGCGGGGGGATATAGCGAAGCACGGGAACAATCTTTAATCGTCGCGAATGGCCCTGCGCTCCAAAAAATGCATCATTATTTCTATTTAAACATTGGTCGGTGAGGCAACAAATAGGAAAACCCCAATTTGTCATTCTGAACAAAGTGAAGAATCTTTAACACAAAATATTAGCATTGGTCGGTTAGACACCGGCCAATAGAAATTCTTAAATTATTCCTTAGCTGTCATTCTGAACGCAGTGAAGAATCTTTAACGTAAAAAGGCGTGACGTTTCGTTTTTGGAAAGCAGGTGCATTGCCTTTCGGTTCCGGCAGTCCTTCTTTTCGCTTCTATCTTTTTGCTAGACATACCTCTATAATAAAAAACCGCTGCAACAAAAAGGATAGCCGCTGCAAAAAGGTTTATTAACAATGGTCTGTACAGGAAACAAAACAACGTTTCATACTTTGTTGGTTTGTTCTTATCACTAACCGCGTTTTTAGCCCCGGGCGAAGCGGCATCCCTGAAGCGCAGCGAAAGGATATAGCAAAGCACGGGAACAATCTTTAATCGTCGCGAATGGCCCTGCGCTCCAAAAAATGTATGATTTAGTCTTTGGTCGGTGAGACACCGGCTAACAGAAAAATTTAAATGAAGGTCCTTCGACAGGCTACCATTGACGTTATTTTGTAATCACCTGTTAATGAGCATAATGCGGCATCATGCATTTCCGTATAGCTAGGCCATAGCACCGTATCACCGTTCTACTTAAAACCGGCCTAATAAATTTTTCGGACTGCACTGTTCTAGCCATAGCACTGGCTTTGAAAGAAAAATTTTCAGCCGGCATTTTTTGTTACTTTTTGATGCCAAAAAGTAAGAGCCCTTCGGCGGCGGTGAGCCGAGGCAAGAATTGTGCGAAGGAAAAAACGTCAATCATATTGATTTTTATACCATAAATTACCCCTCAGGATGACAGTTTTCAGTTAATTTAATACAGGCTATCTCACATGCTTTAAAACAAACTCAACAATTGTTTTCTTTGGAACCACAACTGTAGTCGTGCGGCTGAACCTGGCAATATTGATTCCGTAAAAATGACCTTCCCAATCAAAAACAGGCGATCCACAATTGCTGGCTTGAATAGCGGCATCATGGGTAAAAATAGCATTAAAACCGTCTCTCCGCTCTGATTTCCCTCCTTCAAATTTGTCTGCCGGGTGATTGGAAAGGGATTGTCCCCTTCCGTCAAGCTTGAATGTTTTGCTCATTTTACCAGATGCATGCTCCCATTCGAAGGTAATTTCATCACCTGCCCAATATTTTAAGATTTCGGGCGCAAATTCATTCGCTTTTCTAATCATTTTTCCATTAATGCTGATGAGTTCATCGCCAACTTTTATCCCTGCTCTTTCTGCCGGGCTACCTTCTTTAATTAAGGAAAACTGTACAGGACTAGAATTGTATACCACCATGGCGCCTAAATAAGGCTGACTATTTATTTTTGGTAAGTTAAACAGCCTACTACCTAAAACACTGCGCATTACCTTGCCAGCGGGTGTCATACTATAAAGCAGTTTACCCATTTCTATTTTAAGGGTATCTGCATTGGCAAGATTCAAATCAATTCCTCCGTTTATATGCTGTTCAAGCGCAAATAAGACCAAATCATTTTCCTGATCTTTTCCAATGACCTGAATGGGAATTTTGGTTCCATTCATCTCAAATTTTGCCTCTTCTCCAGCCATCGTATTTTTACTCAGCAAAAACTGTTTTTTAATGCCGCCCGCTGTTTTAACATTTAACAAACAGGCATCAATTTGCTGCTGTTGTCCCTTAAGTATGCTTGTAATTAGGAAACAGGCATTTATAAGTTTCGGAATACCAAAATCAGGATGTAAGGCTTTTTGTCTACTTTCTTTCTGCAGTTGCGGAAACAAAGAATCGACTTCAACAAAATTCGTTTCTTCAGGAAAAGAAGTGTAAAGCGTTTCGCTTTTCAGGGCTGTCCAATAACGGCGATAGAGATCAACAGGAATTTCGAAATTCATATCTTCTGAAACATCAATGGCGCTGTGCAGCCCGATTACGCGGCCATGATAATCAAACAAAGGTCCGCCGGAATCGCCAGGTTCCATTCTACAGGTTGAGCGGATAAAACCATATTCATTTTTCACTTCTGCAACATGGCCCAATCTTAAGGTTGGCAGGGTTTGGTTCAGACTTTCGGGATAAGAAATACTGATACAAGGCTCATCTTTTAGCAAACTGGCCGAATAGCCCATCTCTGCAAACGGATATGCGCCCTTATCGGTAATTTTCATCATGCCAACATCGGGAATACCCGGGGTTTCTTTATTTTCTATTTTCCCTAGCGCCACAGCAATACATTCGCGTCCATCTGGAAAAAAAACCTTATAATTTTTACCCGGTAAAATGGTATGGGCAGCCGTCAGGATGTAACCGTCTGCGCTTACTACCACGCCACTAAACTGTGCACTTGTTCTTTGGTTCTGCTGTACATCAAAACCCCACATCCGCACGCTGGCCGGGTATGCTTTTTTAACTGCCCGGGTAATGGTACACTGAAATTTCGCTACCTGCTTCTTTTGGGCAGTAACGTTTAGGCTAAACAGCAACCCGAAGGTTGCTGTTATGGTCCTTATATAGTTATTCATTATTTTTATGATTTTGGGCGGTGGCTTAGTTGAAAATTTCCGCAAGCTTTTTGTTTAACGGTTCGCCACGAAGACCATTTCCGATAATCTTGCCCTGTGCATCTACCAGAAAACTGGCAGGCACCGCACGCACTCCATACAAACGGCCCACTTCGTTGTTCCAGCCTTTCAGGTCAGAGACGTGGATCCAGTCTAAACCGTCTTTTTCTATCGCTTCCAGCCAATTCTCTTTCACGTGATCCAATGAAACCGAAATAATCTCAAAGCCCTTATCTTTATAAGTTTGATATTGTTTCACCAGGTTCGGATTTTCTGCCCTGCATGGACTGCACCAGCTCGCCCAGAATTCAACCAATACCACTTTTCCTTTAAAACTGGCCAACGAAACGGGCTTGCCAACCACATTGTTCTGGGTAAAAAGAGGTGCTGGATTTCCGATAGCAGTGATGCCACTTGCGGCAATGCGCTGTGCCAATTCTTTACCCATATCAGTTTCCCGGTATTCTTTGTTTAATGCATTAAAAATCGGTTGAACCTTGGCCACATCTACCTTGCTTCCTGCTGCTTCTGAGAGTGCCACCAACGCGAAATAGGACGTTGGATGTTCTTTAGCAAATTGAAACTGTTTGTCGGTTCTGTTCTGAATATTTTTTCTGAAACGCAGATCTACCGCTTTCATATAGGCGGTATCTTTTTGCTGCTCGGGCGTTCCTCTATTAAAATCGATATTAACCGCTTTGGTAAGCGCCATAATGGTACCGCCAATGGCTTTATTATAGGCATCGTATTCCTGGTATACCTTTGAACCCGTAAAAACAGCATTATCTAAAGAATCTTTTGAACTAATGGTAACCTGCTCTTTACCAAAGTAAAAGTAAATCACATCACCCGTATAAACGGCCTTGTTTTTACCCGCACCAGTATGATCGAGCGCCATGCGGGCATAGGCATTACCGGAAATATGTCCGGAAAATTTGAAACTTCCGTTAACCAGCGCCACAGAATCTTCATGACTGACACCATTATCCATGTAATCGATATAGGCTTTTGCCGGTGCACCGAGCGTTCCTATTTTGCCGGTTAAACTAAAGTTTGGCGTTTGCGCCCAACTCAAAGCTGGGCATAAAAGCGCTAATAAAACTATTTTTATATTTTTCATTTGTATTTTTTTATGATTATAAATTCTATTAACTGTATAATTAATTGTAATTCAACCGAATTGGTCACGTTGAGTCTAGCTTGTAGCTTGACGAAGTATAGAAACGCCTTGTAATACATTTCCTTCGGCAAGATAACATTGACAGAATCCAATAGAATAGCCGTCATTTCCGGACCAGAGCAACGCGAAGTGCGTGGAGAGATCTTTGGAACAAATTATTGAATCAGATTTAAAAGATTTCTCCGTTACGCTACCGATGAAAAACCGGTGAGCTTCAGTCGAAATGACGATACTATTCATTTAACTTTTTCTGTCACTCATATTGATTTTTATAAAATAAATTATTAAGGGTGACCATTCTATATTTATGAGACATCCTCCAGCACAAAGATTATTTTCTAATTGCGATATCTACAGGAGCGCCTGGAATACCTTCAATTTTTTTAATCAATGCTCCGTTCATTCCTGTTGCGATATTCAAAAAAGTAACGCTTTCTTCTGTTCCTACCATTAAGCTTTCTTCATCTTCGCTAAGTTTTAACATCGAAATTGTTTTTCCGGTAAAACTGGTTACCAGCTCCCTCAACTCTTCGTTTACAGGATTATAACGATAAACTTTACTGCCACTGGCCATGTAGATAACGCCATTTTTGGCGCCACTCCATTTGGTGTTTTCATTAATCAGGTCCTGGCGTACAAATAAGCGCTTATGTTGCGGGGTAAAGGTAAATGGCCCATTAAACTGGACGTTAAACTTGAGTTCATAGATTTTACCATCTGTTCCTTTACAATAAGCAAAACAATCAGCATTGTTAAGTTGCTCCAAATGAACCAGGTCCATCCCCACATTCAACGGATCAAAAACACTGGTAGTTACTGAATATTGGGTACCAAAATACACAGGGGCGCCATACAGATTAATCCGCACAAACTGTTTTCTGTTACGGTCAAATCCGATAAAATATGTAGCAGACTGCGTGAAACTCATTACAAAAGACGGGGCCAGTTCATAATCACCATCAGCTGGTAAACCGAACATGCCGTAAGTGGCTGCCTGATCCCAGGTACTGGTGGTGCCGCCATAAAATTTGCCGTTAACAACACCCATCATTACCCCTTGCGGATGCGAGATCAGTGAACCCACTTCCAAACCATCTGGTGGCGTAAAGAAATTATCCTTTAACGTATTTGGATATTTAGGATCCTCCTGCATGGTATTGGGTTCCAGCCTGATGCCGCCGTTTTTGGTAATGATCCAATAGCCCAGCAAAGTACCACCCGTAAATGTATTCCTTAACAGGAACAAATTGGTAGGGTTTGGTGGCAAATCTTTCCCCTGCATGGCACGGTACAAACGCGCCTGTACACCACCATCTGGCTTTACAAACGAAAACTGAGTGATTCCATTTTCAATGCTTAATACGGTTGTGCCTTTGGCAAATTCAGTTCCCCCGTCAATGTAAAATTTATGGAAATACTTCATGCCGTTTGCTTTGTTGTAAACCGTAAGGCGGGCAGGATACCTTTTGGCCTGCAAACCGAAAATGATCCTTAACGCAGGGCCGGTATATAAAATATCATTCCCCTCAATTACGCTAATTCTCCATTGAAGCTCTACATTTGCTGCATCAACACCTGCTATTTTGGGTTTGATGATTAAACTGTCGCCAACATTAGCGGTGTAAACAGAATCAAGATTGGCTACTTCAGGCGCTATCGGCATATCGATATCGTAATTGCCCAGGTCTTTATGACATGCGGCCAAAGAAAGTATACCAATGATAAGGATGACTAATTTTTTAATGTTCATGTTCGTCGAATTAAATAACCTCATTACCATTTTCATCTATAAAATAATATTTACCGTTCTGCATGTTTTTTCTTAAAAGCGTTTTTTTAGCCGGATTGCTTTTATTGTAGAAGTAATAGCTATTGGTATCGCCTGGGGTCACTTCTTCAATAATATAACCTTTGGTGGCATTTTTAGCCACCCAGTTAAATGGATTGTTTAACATGGTGGTCAATAAACCGATATAATACAGGTTTTTCGGGGCATCAAGTCCATCGGTAGTAAGAAAAGTCTGCGCCGTTACCAGAATAAACAATTCGTGTTTGGTTCTTGAGTAAGGGGGTAACGGCCAGGTATCCCACCAGCCTGGTTTTTCCAATTTGGATGAGAATACTACTTTGGCCCTGATTAAGTAAGGGTTTTCGATACCCAGATCCGGCGTTCCGGTTAGTTTGATCAGTATTGAAACCGATCTGTTTTCCAGTTGCCGGTCTTTATTATAAATCACCACCGGAATATAACCTGTTCCTTTATTCGGAAGAATAGAATATTGTGGTTTCAAAGCCTCATAATGTAAGCCCGGCGTAGCGGTAGAAGAATCGGCCTCTACGCGCGCACTGAATTTGCGATCTGCATTGGTTCTGATGCCAGATAGGCGTACCGGCAGCCATACGGTATCCTGCGCCAGTGTAGGGTTATAGGCAAATGTTCTTACGATGCTGTCTTTATCTCCGTTGTAAATATCGAAGTACACATTTGCGCTATGATCGAAACGCATTTCTTCTGCTTTCTTGCAGGAAGCCAGACAAATGATTGCGAATATTAATATGTATATTTTCATAATTTTCGATTAATAAAAATTCAAATTGTTTTACCTTCCTCCATAAACCACCTCATCGTTAGGGAGAGGAAGTACAAAAATGTTATCGGAAGCCGGAATGATTACCCCGGTCTGGCCAACAATACCTCTATTTAGCCTTTTATACATGTAAAACAACTGGCCTTCTGCCAACCATTCCTTACGTGCATCTTTAAGCAGCTCTTTTAATAGGTCTTCTTCACTATTGATGGATAAGGGATCACCAATCTGTCTTGCTTCGCGAACCTGCTTAAGGTAATTTACAGCTTCGGTTGGATTACCTGCATATGAACATTCGGCAGCGATATAATACATCTCACTAAGCCTGATGGCAGGAGCCATTAAATAATGTAGGTTTGCATTTGCTTCAGCGCTTAGCGGATTTCGACGGTATTTAACAATATCATAAGATCGTGATGATTGGTTCGAGGTAGCAGACAACCAATATTTATAACGAGAGTCGCTTGCGCCAGCGGTAGCCTTTTCATAAATATAATCCGCGGCATCTTCAATCAGGTAAAAGCCCCTTGTACCACTTTGAAACCAATTATCTTTGATTTCTTTTGCAGCGCCCGGTATATACCATCCAAAAACAAGTTCCTTGTAAAGAATCCGGTCTTTTTTGGAATCTTCGAATGCCTCAAAATCACTCTTTGCCGTCCAGGGGAATTTTTTGGAGTCAATTACTTCTTTTGCATTCTGTAAGGCTTTAGCTTTATCATTTTTATAAAGATATACCCGGGCAAGCGTACCACATACGGCAAAATAATTTAAACGATGCCTTCTGTTCTGTAAAAACAGACTTGGGTTGCGCTCTTCCGTATTTTTGAGTGTATCCGTAACTAAAGGATAGTTTACAATATATCCGGCACTGCGGATCGGATCGGCCGTTAACAATTGTTTAGCCTGCTCCAGATCTTTAATAATGAAATCAATCGTTTCTGATACAGTTGAAACTGGCGTAATCTCTTTGGTATATTTATTTGCATACGGAATGCCTTTAGCGGTGGGATTTCTAAGGTAAGAAGGAGCAAAAAGACGTAATAAGTCGAAGTGCAGATAAGCCCTTAATGCAAGCGCCTCTCCTTTTACAATGGCATAATTACTGCCGCTAAAAATGTTCTTTTTTCCATCCACATTTTCCAGAATCAGGTTACAGTTTACAATTGCATTGTATAAACCAGCCCAAATTTTGTCCTTCCTTTTAATAAATTCGCCATGTTTATAGTTGTACAGCGAGGTTTGCCTGTAATCCTGACCATCGTCACGCATCGAAAAATTTTGTGCCAGTACTTCGGTTGTACCAAAGGTAAGTTCCTTGCCATACAGATCTGATTCTGTACTGCGGTTGTATACGCCGTTTATGGCTTCCATAAAACCACTTTCGGTACTGAATAAAATGGGTGCCGCGATTTCTGATTCCGGCTCAACTTCCAGCCATTTTTTGCAGGAACTCGCTAATCCTGCTATTACGATGAGGCAGATCAACAATCTAATCTTCATATTTTTATATTTTAAATCCGTTAATTAATATCGCTTAGAAAGCTGCTCTGATAGAGAAGGTTAAACTCCTGGTAAATGGATAGTTAATCCCTCTTTCTTCCTTTACCGATGACCAACGCAGTACATCATTTGCGGTTACCTGGAACATCAGGCTCGACATCGACAGTTTGGATGCGATTTTTTTATTCATATCATAAGAAAGGTTAACTGACTGCAGGTTGATCAGGTTATCAGGTTGTATGAATCTTGAGCTCACATCTGTTTCGCCGTTATCTGCTATGTTCTTATAAAAAGATAAGTCGCCGGGTTGCTTCCATTTTTCTTCAAACACCCTTTTATCTACATTATATCTTGGGTCCGCATTTTCAACCCGTTCAACCAGGGTGAGGTTATATTTATCGCCTCCGAAAAACGTTTGAAACTGTACATACAGGCTGAACCTTTTATAATTAACGGTACCGCCAAAGTAGCCGCTTACTTTCGGGTTAGGATCGCCAATTACCACATAATCTCTTTTATCATAATCGTACGTCAGCGTACCATCTTTTTTGATGTATAATTCCCGTCCATTCTCCGGATCAATGCCTAATGAGCGTACCCCATAAATGGCATTAAATGGCTGCCCTTCACTAAACCGAAGCAATGGAATCCCCCGGTAACCTCCGTCACCCGGCTTTAATGATTGCAGTTCATCTGCCCTGTCGTTGTATTTCTTTAAAGCATTTGAGATTCTGACCACCTTATTCTTATTGGTAACCATATTGGCATTCAGGTTTACCGACCACTCTTTGCTTCTTACCGCCTCAACGTTTATACCCAACTCAGCGCCTTTGTTCTCCATGTCGCCAAGGTTTTCTTTATACGACAAAAACCCTGTTGACGGTGGCAATGTAATATCGGCCAGAATATCTTTGGTAAACTTTTTATATATCCTAGGCAAAATCATTACGCGGTCTTTAAACAGCCCAATGTCAACACCGATATCCGTCATCCTGGTTTTTTGCCAGCCCAGATTTTCATTACCATAACTGTTTACATTGGCACCTATACCTGACGAATACCAGTTTCCGGTGTTATACTTATAGATGGTTTTGGATAAATAAGGATCAAATTCTACCGAACCGGTTAGCCCTGTAGATGCCTTTATCCTCAGCTGGCTGATTACTGGGTTATTCTTCAGAAATTCTTCCTGATGTACGTTCCAGCCTAATCCGAACGACCAGAACGGAGCGAGTTTATTGTTTACACCAAATTTTGACGAACCATCAATACGAACGGTCCCGTCCATCAGATAGCGGTTTTTGTAGGAGTAGTTTACCGAAAAAAATGAACCGAATAAACGGGCCTTTTCGAGCCTGCTTTGCGGTTTTCCATCTTCAGCATAACCTTTGGCAAAGCCAATGCTGGTAAAACGATCGTTGGCAAAGCCTACAGCCGTGAATTCTTTCTGATCGCGCAATTCGGTACGGGCATTCACACCCACCAGAGCATTAAAATAATTTCCACCGATCTGTTTTAACCAGGTTAACCTGATGTTACTGTCCCAATAAGTTTCTTTCATTTCCCTGTTGGTATACTCCCCTTTTTCATCAATTTTATCGGTGGTATACAGGTAATATTTATTGGCTTGCGGCGAGGTGAAGATATCATCAGAATTAGCTCGTGTAGTTACACTCATCTGCGCCCTTAACCTCAGGTCTTTTGCCACTTCTAAATCGGCAGAAAGGTTATCAATAATTTCGGTGTATTTGGATTTATTGAAACTGCTCAAATTGGCATCAAATAAAGGATTAAAAACATATTCTTTTGATCGATCTTGTTTTTCATACACGTCCGAAATCCTCATCGCCATGCCATTCGCATCTTTCAACGGATAATATGGGTTCATTCTTACATAATTGGAAAAATCGCCATATGGAGATTCGGTAGCGCCTACCTGTGTGATGGATAATTCATTTCTGAACTGAAGTTTTTTCACATTGTATTGAAAACTCATTCCACCCGAATACTGATCTCTTTCAGAGCCTTTCATGGCTCCGGGCCTGTTTTGGTAGCGAAGGTTTACATTGTAACGAAATGCCTGCGAACCGCCATCAAGATTTACAGCATGTTTATGACCTATAGTATTGCGCAGCGGTTGTGACAACCAGTAACTATTTACCCCGCCAACAACATTGGCTTTTTTATGGTAATAAATTTCATCCAGCTGATCTTGAGGCACCTGTTGTTTAGAAGAGCTATATAATCCGGCCAAAACTTCGTAATCCAGTTTTTCAGCAGCATTTAAAACCTGGTAATCGGTCAGATCTGCCGCAGTAAGATTCAGTTCGTAGTTATATTCTACACGCAGTTTACCTTCCAGTGGCGTTTTAGTGGTAATTACAATTACACCATTGGCCGCGCGCGAACCATAAATTGCCGTTGCAGCCGCGTCTTTTAAGGAGGTGACCGATGCAATCCGGTTCACGTCGAGATCAAATACTTTTTGCACGCTCACTTCATAGCCGTCCAGCATAAAAACCGGCATGTTCGCCGTTCCAAGAATATCATCTCTTCGCAGCACCTGCCCGTCACCGCTGGGCAGCGCAGAAGCTCCCCTCACATTGATTGAAGGAATCCGGTTGGGGTTTGAGCCTGCGAGGTTATTGTCAATCAGCTTAAAGGATGGATCGAATGTGCCGATGCTTTGCAGCAAATTCTGTGGATTTACCCGTCTCAGCTGTTCTCCGGATATGGTTACTGCATTACCGGTGTAGTTATCCTTTTTAATGGTTTGATAACCGGTAACCACCACATCGTTCATCTGGGTCATCTTCGAAGTAAGCTTAACGTTTAACGTTTTAGTACCTGAAACCTTGGTTTCAAATAACTCATAGCCTACATAACTGAAAACCAAAATGCTTCCATCATCAACATTGACTTTGAATTCACCTTTTTCATTCGTGATACCTACACTGGCACCGTTTTTAACCGAAACATTAACGCCGTGAAGGGTTTCGCCAGTAGCCTTATCAGCAACCACACCCCTTACCTCGATTTTTACTGCTACCCGCGTTGCAACAACCGGTAAATTTTCTTTCGGACTGATTACGATGGTTTTGTTAACGATGTTAAAGCTCAGATTTTGATCTTTTAGAGAAGCGTTCAGTGCATCGGTGAGTGATGTGTTATTAAACTCAACCGTGACCTCAGGTTTATCCTGCAGCAATTGCCCCTTATAAAAGAAAAAATAGCCTGTTTGCTTTTTGATCTCTTTAAAAACCTGTTTAAGCGAGGTTTTTCTTCGAGAGAGCGTTACTGTTTGCGAATAGGTGGCTGCCGACAAATGTAAGGCACCTGCCAATAGTAAGATTGTAGTCAATTTCATGACCAATAAAATTTTAGTCTTTACCCTCCGCATGTCGCACACGGGGTTGTAAAGGGTAGTTAATTTCATACCTTTGTTATGAATGAGGTTAAAAAATAGCAGCTGGGTTTCGAAGCAAGCTGCTTGTCCAAATTTCTACCGGAAGCGTTGCCGCGCTTTCGGTTTTTTTGTTAAGGTATTCCGTTTAAATTTCTGGTAGTTTTTCCATCATAAAGTTTAGTTAGTTTGTGAATTGGTTGGTTGATTTTTGTGGCTGTTTAAAGAAAAGCCATTCTTATTTAATCTCCTGTTATGGTTAGCACCTTGCCTCTAGCATCAATATGAACGTGGTTAAGTTCCAATATTTGAAAAACCTCCGCAAGGTTGCTGTTTCTTGGTATTTCTCCTACGTATTTTTCCGATGTAATTTTGCCCTGATAAACTACATCTATATCATACCAACGTGAAATCTGGCGCATAATGCTCTGCAGATCGTCGTTATCGAAAGCGAAAACATTATTTTTCCAGGCCATTTCTTTATCTATATCTACCTGCTCATTAAGCGATAACCTGGCACTGGTTGCATTTAATAGCGATTGCTCGCCCGGGTGTAGATTTACCGAACCCGATGGTGTACTCACTTTTACGGCGCCTTCTAACAGCGTAGTTTTTACAACAGTTTCATCTCTATAGGCGTTGATATTAAAATGCGTACCTAGAACTTCAACCGTTTGTGCCGCTGTTTTTACCCTGAAAGGACGTGCACGATCCTTTGAAACCTCGAAATAGGCTTCGCCATTTAACTCCACCAGTCTTTCATTTTTTGCAAAAGCATACGGATATTTTAATGTTGTGGCTGCGTTCAACCAAACTTTCGTTCCGTCAGGAAGATTTACCTGATATGTTCCTCCACGTGGTGTAGCAATGGTATTTGATCCGGTTACCGTTGCATTCGGGATTTCTTTAATGATGTATTCGAGCTGACCGTTTTTTGCTTTCCTGATCACAATGCCACTCTGATCCGCAATCTGACCGTTTTTAGCATCATCCAGGTTAACAACAGTTCCATCTGCCAGCGTAAGCACCGCTTTGTTTCCACCCGGAAGTATATTTTTCAATTCGGTTTTTCCTGTTAAAGGAGCAGCATTATGCCGCGTAACAAAGTATAACCCAACGCTAAAGCATAAAATGATGCTTGCAGCGACTGCAACCCATTTAACCGTAACCAATTTTAATGATTTTCGGCCACGGTTTAAGCGGTTCCAAACTTCCTTTTTGCTTGCTGCTATAAGGGAATGCTGGGGTACATTTTTTTCAAATGGTAATTGTTGATACCAATCTTCCACAACAGCCATCTCCTCCGGCGTACAATTACCTGAAATGTACTTATCTAAAAGCTTTCTAGCATTTTTTTCCATTGAAAAAGATTTGTTTGGTCTGATTAATGTATATACGGCGAAGGTATAGGCCTGGGGGTATCAGTAAATTATTTTTTTTTATATAAAGTCTAATATATTTTTACAAATAAATAAAAAAATGTAACTTGCTTACATGAGCAAGAACGCATTAACAATAAAGAACTACACGTCAGAAGAACTTAGGTCCTTGTTGCGGAAAGACGAAA
>NZ_JBHNZK010000029.1:0-40719 GCF_042464845.1 Pedobacter sp. BG31 | reverse complement strand
GCGGCCTGAGCTGGGGCAGTACGCTTAACCTTTCGGTGTATAAAGATCAGGTGGCCAGATATTACCTGCCTTCGGTACAGGGGAGCAACTTTTTGCAGGCCAACGCCACGGTATCGGGGGTAGAGGGTTTGCCCGTGTATTCCATTTTCTCGTACCGCTGGGCGGGCCTTGATGGTGCCACGGGCGAACCGATGGGCTTTTTAAACGGCCAGCCCAGCAAGGCCTACAGCAGTATCATCAGTGGTACCAAACTTACAGATCTGGCATTTCATGGTTCGGCGCTGCCCCGTTATTTCGGCAATATGGTAAACGATTTTGGCTTTAAAGGTTTTACCCTTTCGGTAGCGGTGAGCTTTAAGTTCGGTTATTATTTCAGGCGCAAGGGGATTGATTATACCAACCTGTTTGCCAATGGTGGTGGCCATGCCGATTATGGCAACCGCTGGAAAACCCCGGGCGATGAACAATTTACCCAGGTACCCTCAATGCCCTATCCCTTATCAAGCAGCAGGGAATCTTTTTACCGCTTTTCGGAAGAGCTGATTGATAAGGGCGACCATATCCGCATACAGTACATCAACCTTGATTATGCTGTCGGAAAGACTATTGCCAGGAAGACCGGTTTAAAAACATTAAACGTATTTGCCAACCTGGCCAATGTTGGCATTATTTACCGGGCCAACAAACACCACCTGGACCCTGAGTATGTAACCAGTAGCTTTAACTTACCCCCTGGGCAAACCCTGGCTTTCGGCTTAAGGGCGGGCCTTTAAAATTGATGGATATGAAAAAGAGAAATATTTTTGGATTTTGGCTGTTACTGGCTGTTTTTGCCAATGCAATTTTAGGTTGCCAAAAACTTTTAGATGAAAAACCCGATCAGCGCCTGGTGATCCCCTCCACACTGGCCGATTTTCAGGCACTGATGGATAATTTCGGGGTGCTGACTGCTAAAGATCTGGTGTCGGCAGAAATATCGGCCGATGATTACTATCTTACCGATGCCGACCTTGCCGCGCTGCCAGGCGAATATGAACGCAGGATGTACAGCTGGCAAAAGGATAACCTTTTCGAGCCGGGCAGCAACGATTGGGCCTACCTGTACAAAGCGGTATATGCCTGTAATGCCGTACTGGAGGGGTTAGAAGCCTCAACCGTACGCAGGGATACGCGATATAACGATGTAAAGGGGCAGGCACTGGTATACCGGGCCAAATGCTTTTTGCAGGGGCTGGGCCTTTGGGCAAAGGCTTACCTGGTTTCTTCGGCAACAGACCTCGGTATCCCATTGCGGCCCGGTGCCGATTTTAATACGCCATCTACCCGGGCTAGCGTACAGGAGGGTTACCAAAAGGTGCTGGCCGATCTTAAAGCTGCGGTACCACTTTTGCCGGATAAAGCCCTGAGTGCCACCAGGCCATCAAAGGCAGCGGCCTACGGGCTTTTGGCGCGTACCTTTTTATACATGGGCGATTACCAGGCGGCCGAAAATTATGCTGATTCCTGCCTGCGCATCAATGCTGCGCTTTTGGATTATAATCAGCTCAATGTGGCAGCCTCTTATCCGGTGGCACTTTTTAACCCTGAAGTGCTTTTTAGCACGTTTTCGCCACCGCCAACCATATTAACCAACACCAGGGCGAAAATTTTGCCTGAGCTTTTGCAGGCCTACCAGGCTAATGATTTAAGAAAGCAGGTATTTTATTTGCAGAGCGGCGGCGCTTCTTATTTTAAAGGCACCTATTTCCAGCCCGCACTTTTCTTTGGCCTGGCTGCTGATGAAATGTACCTTACCCTTGCCGAGTGCCAGGTGAGGAACGGAAAAACAGACCTGGGTATGCAAACGCTGAACAAACTTTTGGTGGCCAGGTTTAAAACCGGAACATTTGTGCCATTGGTGGCCAGCGACAAAGCTACCGCACTGAATATGGTGCTAAGCGAAAGGAGAAAGGAGCTGGTAATGCGGGGGCTGCGGTGGATGGATGTTAAACGTTTAAATGCCGAAGGTGGTAATATTGTGCTGAAACGCAGCATAGCAGGAACGGTTTACACCTTAACGCCCAATGATAAAAGGTATGCGCTGCCGCTGCCTGAAGATATTATTGCCCTAACCGGTATGCCGCAAAACGAGCGGTAAAACAAAGGGCCCGGTTAATTTAACCAGGCCCTTATTTACTTAAAGTGCGCGTTGGGCAGGAGCATTATCCCTTACATCAGCCGCATTGCTGCCGTAGGTATCTTCGATGTACTGGGTCAGCTTGTCCTGTGTATCAACCGATTCCGGCGTAATCAGGTAACAAGGTGCTGCAGTACCAGAGTTACAGCTGGTAGGCGGGCTCATGGTGGTAGAATATTTATGGCCATCTGTGGCGTCAGATAGCTGTGTGCCAACAAAATTCCACTGGATATCTGCTTTGGCTGATTTAAATGCACTGGTGGTGATGGTTAGGCCGAACCCCAATACGAGGGCTACAAGGCCAAGGTTTAATCTGTTTAACATGGTATTTAGTTTTTAAATGATCTCCGTTTAGGAGGATAAATGAAATTGATCTGGTTCGGTGGTCTGGCGATCGGTTGATTGTTGCTGTATTGGATAGGACCGGTATCCGGTTGTGCTGGTTACTCTTTGTCACGAACCTCCCGCTTTAGGTGAATAATTAGGGTAGTGAGCGTTATAGCGGTGAACACCAGGTTAAAAACCAGGTGTGCTTTCCAGCCGAGCCATTTTAAAACACCACCACAGCTACAAGGCACCTTGTTGAAATAGCCTGCCAGCACCATTGCGATGTATAGGGTAAAAGCAGTAATTAACAGGAGTGAGGCAATAAGGCCATATAACCTGGTTTTGTTAAAAGCCAAAAGGGTAGCCGCAATCATTTCTGAAGCGGGTACGGCAATAAGTAACCAGGCAGTAAAGCGTTCAGAAAAAACCTGTTTGGCCAGTTCGGTTTTGAATTGGTTTAGATTACCAAGTTTACTGGCCGCAGTAGTAGCCCATAAAATAATGAGTAGGAGGCAGCCGAGCTGATAAACACTTTTACTTGGATTTAATTTCATGGCCTGATCATTTTAAACGGTTTACCTTATACAGTTTAAATTACTGGTATAAAGTTCGGTGCAGAACAGGCCAGGTGAAGGCCATTTAAGTTGCCAAAAGGCTTATAAACAATGAAATGCAGGTAGCGGATGTTACTTTTTTAACGCTTTTGACCTCAGCCGGCTTAAAACTTTGGGATGGATACCCAGATAACTGGCGATGGTTTTGAGGTCGCAAAGGTTAAACAGTTCCGGCCTGGTGTGCATCAATTGGTTGAAACGGGCATTGGCATTTAGCCGGGAAAGCGCTGTGGTATGCAGCAGTAATGCTGCAAGCTGCTGCTGGTAAAGTTTGTTCATCAGTACGCGGTATTCGGGAAATAGTTTATAAAGGTTGGCGGTGTGTTTATCACTGTAACCGGTCAGTGTAGCATCGTCAAGGAATTCGATAAACAGCTCGCCTTCTGTGTAATTGCCCAAAATGGGCATGGGTACAATAAACTGGTGCTGATGCCAGAACAGGAGGGTTGTTTCTTCTTCTGCATCAATGGTATATAACCTTAACGTACCGCTGCTGATAAAAAGTAGTACCGCACAATATTCATCAGAAAGCTTTAGGGTTTCTTTCTTTTTGAATGTACGTTCTTTGAGCAGGAGGTTTAAATAACAGCTTAACCCAAAAGATGGGCTGATGTAATTCCGGATGGTTTTTAAATAGCCGTTTTCTTCCATGATCTTTTTTTTACCTAAAGAAAAAGCTTTTTGGTCTCCTGTCAAGTTGCCGGGCTGGCAACCCCGGGCAACCCGGCCGATGTTTGGGCTTATCACTATATTTTATCCCATGGCCAGGCATTTTAACCGATCGTTTTTAAGTTTTTGGTATATCATCAACCGTATGTGCCTACATGGAGAGTAGCTTTCAAAATTAATAAGACTGATTTCTTACCACGGGACGGGTAGATCAGGAACTTGAGTGGCGTAATATCTGCGAAAAAAATGCCTGTTTTGCCTGCCGGGTGAGCCTGATTTGAAAATTTTTTTTACGTATTTAGCATGCCATGAGAGGCCATTTTGAAGCACATAAATAGGGTTCAGCTAAATTGTTTTATCTGCCTGCACAGGCGGTTTTATTGTCCGCGCGGAGGTTTTCAACCTTACTTCGCTGAGGCGATTTAAAGCTGCTGGTTAGGGTAGAACAACCTGATTGATATACGATTTGAGATAAATTGTCGTTGTATAGGGTATAAGATGTAACCGTAATACTAATTTATTTACTGATTAAGTTTACAGAAGATGGAAAAACCTTACCTGTTTGCTTTTTCATCCCTAATCATTTTTGTATTTACCCCGGTGCATGTAACGCTCGCACATGCACGGAAAACCTGCCCTCAAAGGATAGCTTGTATCCTGTTTAACCCGCGGCTGGTGTGCCCCAGCCGTGGCGACCCGTTGTTTTGGCCATTGTGTGCCCTGTACATTCATGATCATCTACATACCGATTAATTAACCTCCATATTAATGGGAATGTTGAACAGCTTTTGGCGCTGTTTGACGCTAAAATTTTAAGATAGACCCAAATTTTCTAACCAATTTTAGTCGCTCCGGCACCATCGGTTAGCCGCCCTGATAACGGCACAGGAACATTTTCCGGATATGGTTGCAGCATGCCCCATCAGCATGCTGCAATATGTTTTTGTTTTTAAACTCTACGCCCTATGAATAACCTTGATGCACTAGTACAGATCTTGTACAACATATACCTTGTACTGAACAAAGAACAGTTAAAATTTACCTTTATCGATCTTTTTGGCGACCCTGAAACGCAGCTCACCCGGCAGCAGGTAAAAGATTACCTCAACATCAGCGAAAGTACCTACAAACGTAAAGTGAAAGATGGCACCTTAAAGCCCATCAAACTGCCCGGCGGCGATCGTTTTTACCTGAAAGACCTGCTGGCTGCCTACCTGGAGAGCCAGCGCAAAGGCCGTATCTGATTTTTACTGTATCAGTAAGAAAACATTACATTGTAAACCCAATACAGTAAAAACAAATTCGATAGTAAACACAAATCAGTAATAAGACTTTTACTGTAAACTTATTCCGGTATAGGACAATTACCTCTTTATTACCTGTTGTTTACCCTTTGCTGGTACCAGGCTTACCCCTGGCTTACCCTTTGCTTACCTATTGTTTACCTATTCTTTACCTGTTGGTTACCTTTTGCTTACCTATTGGTTACCCATTGCTTACCTAAAAGGTAAACAATGGGTTTTTCCGGAGTAAACATTTACGGGGGTTATGGTCATGCTGCCCGGGGGCAGGCCGCTTGTTTACGGTTGCTCCTTTGCCTGGATGGCCGGCATTAGCATGGCTCATTTTAGCTCATTATGGCCCATAATCAGCTCAATTTAGCTCATTTGAGTCCAAAATGAGGTGCCATTACTTCAAAGCGCCTAGGTTTGATCATGGATTTGAACATACCGGTATAGCAGAAATCCGATGAATTAAACATTTTTTCACTTAAAAAACAAAAATTATGGCAACGTATTCAAAAGGCGCCAACGGCGCATTCTCGGGCAAGGTAGGCAGTGTAATCGGCAGCAGCTGGCGCAGTGTAGATTACCTGAGGGGACTCCCTAAAAAAAGCAGTAAAGCCAGTACCGAACCTCAATTGGCGCAGCGAACCAGGTTTGCCCTTGCGGCACAGTACCTGAGCCCGATCAAGGATATTTTAAATATCGGCTTTAAGGATAAACAGCTGAACAAGATTACCGGTTACAATGCCGCGGTAAAAATTTTCTTAAACCAGGCCGTTACCGGCGACTACCCTGATTTTGAGATCGATTTTTCGAAGGTGGTGCTGAGCAAGGGTTCGCTTTCGGTAATGCACGGCCTGAACGGAAGCCTGCAGGGGTCAGATCTGCTGTTGAACTGGCAGAGCATTATAAACCGCTATAATGCCTTTGCGGATGATGTGCTGACGGTTGTGCTGTTTAATGTCACCAAAAACATGTATATGGTGTACGAGGAAGCCCAGCGCGCTGCGCTAACCTACACGGCGGTAATCGGTACAAACTTTAGCGGCGATGTTTTCCACGCCTGGGCCTTTGCGGTAAACCGCGATGCCACTGCGGTTGCAAACAGCCAATACCTGGGTACCTATACCATTCCTTAATCTTAATTATTAACCAGCCCAAACCCAGCCATGCCAGGTTTGGGCTATTAAACCAAAAAGATATGAAAACATTAAAACCGGCTTTAACGGCGCTGTTGCCGAAAAAGCGGATCCTCGAAAAACTGATGCTGGCCGTAATACTGGTGCTGGGCTGGCATACCCTCCCAAAAGTGTTAAGAACCATTGAGCCCACCGCGGCCCTGCTTGATGCAGGCATATGGCAGCTGATCTTGCTGGCCCTGCTCTGTTATGCTGCCCTGTTGCAGCTATCGTGGTGGCTGTTGCAACGCTTTTGGCAAAGCCTTGGCCTGTATAAATTAACAGATATGGTTTCACTATTTAAACAGTTAACCTCATGGCAACAGTTAAGTTTTTTCTGGGCATCGTTTGCCTTGCTCTTGCTGGCAGCGATAGCCTGCCTGGCGGCGATAGTATAAACCTGCGGCAAGACCCCTCGCTTACCGATAGGAAAAGGCTGTTGCAGGTGGCTGAAAAGGAACTGGGCGTGCGTGAACGTTCGGGCAAAAATGATGGACCGCGGATTGCCGGATACCTCAGTTATGTAAATGTACCGGAGGGCAGTGCCTGGTGTGCAGCTTTTGTGAGCTGGGTTTTTGGCCAGGCCGGTTACCCGGTACCACGCACCGCCTGGAGCCCCGCGTTATTCCCGCTAAGCAAGCGCACCAAAGAGATTATGCCTGCGGTAGTGTTTGGCATTTACTTTAGCCACTTAAAACGTATTGCCCATTGTGGCCTGGTTGAACGGCAGGACGGTGACTGGATGGTTACCATTGAGGGCAATACCAACCCGGCAGGAAGCAGGGAAGGAGATGGGGTGTACCGTAAACGCAGGCATTTAAAAGCCGCTAAATACTTTGCCGACTGGGCGAAAAGGAAAGGAGCGGATAATGAAAACTGAATTGATTAAATACCTGGCGGCCTTTAGCCTATTGCTTTCGGCATGTGCAACACTAAAAAGCAAAAAAGTGTTGCATGAACAGCATCTTGAGGTAAAACATAACAGCCGGGAAAGCAGCATTGAGCAAAGCTGGGCAAAAAGCAATACCCTTTTGCTTGATACCAGCAACAGCGAATATGTGGTGCAAATTACCCCATTGGGGAAATTTTTCTACAGTGCGGAAAAAGGTTTTGAAGGGATGGCCGAGAAGGTGGTGATTAAAGGAAAGGCCAACAACAGGCGCATGCTGCAGGGGCAACAGCAAAAAGGACGTCAGCTTCAGGTCCGGAATGTTAATTCAGGCAGCACCAACTTAAAAACAAAACTGCAACAGTTTGATAAGAGCTGGAAGCCGCCTCCGGGCCTGCTTGGCGTAGGCGCGTTGTTACTGCTTGGCCTGGTGTACTGGATATGGCGAAAATGGCGATTGATAAAGAACTGACCAAAGCCAACAGCATCCTAACCGAACGGAAACAGGCTTTAGACCGTCATCAGCAAAACGGTAACGGGGAGATGCCGCTCGAAGAACTGACGATCCTGCACACGAATGCCCGATCAGAAGTGGAAGAAAAGAAACATAAAAAAGGCGAAAACAGTTTCCGCTTGCAGCAGGATGAAGCCCACAAAAACAAAATCGGAGATCTGTTGAAGCGCATTTCGGAACAGGCTACCGTTACCGAAAACTGGGCCAAGCTCAACGAGATCATCGGTTCTGCTGATGGGAAGAAGTTCCGGCAGATTGCGCAGGAATATACGCTGGATGTATTGCTCGGTTATGCCAATATCCATTTACAAGCCCTCACCAGCCGCTACCGTATCGAACGCATTCCGGCATCGCTCGGCCTCCAGGTGGTAGATCAGGACATGGGCGACGAAGTGCGTACGGTGTATTCGCTTTCGGGCGGAGAATCTTTCCTGGTATCGCTGGCTTTGGCTTTAGGTTTGGCCTCCCTGTCGTCCAGCCGCATGAAAGTGGAATCCTTATTTATCGATGAAGGTTTCGGCTCGCTGGATCCCAACACGCTCAATATCGCCATGGATGCTTTGGAACGCCTGCACAACCAAGGCCGTAAAGTAGGCGTGATCTCGCACGTACAGGAGATGACCGAACGGATCCCAGTGCAGATTAAGGTGAGTAAGCAGCAGAGCGGGAAGAGTAAGGTGGAAATAGTAAATGTATGAAAATAAAAAACTATAAATATGACTGATTATAAACATGATCCTTTAAGGGAATTATCGGAAATACGAAATCAATTATCTTACACAAAGCGACTAGGCTTTCTATTTGGAGCAGGAACTTCAAAGGCAATGGGTATATCTGATATCGCAAGTCTTACACAGAAAATAGAAGATTCCTTAAAGGAAACAAATAAAGAAGATTTTGTTAGAATAAAAAGCTCTCTTGATGCGGAAAGCCAACACATTGAAGCTATTCTTAATCAGGTTCGATTAATTAGGCAATTAACGAGTGAGAAAGCTTCTAAATCATTTGATGGTATTGATGGCGAAAGAGCAAAGAATTTAGATACAGTTATTTGTAACAAAATTTATGAAATAATTTCTGAGGAGGAGAAAACTGCAAACTTAAAAATATCTAAGAGTTTTATTAGTTGGTTAAATTGGATTTCGAGAGATTTTACTAAAGAAATTTTTACAACAAATTATGATTTGATTCTTGAAAAATCATTTGAAGATTTGTTAATCCCCTTTTATGATGGGTTTATAGGTGCATATGAACCATTTTTTTGTCATGAAACCTTAGATGGTAAATCAAAATATGACCGTCCACCCGTGTCATGGATAAGGCTTTGGAAACTGCATGGTTCATTAGGCTGGTTTTGGAAAAAGAAAGAAGACAAATCATACAGAGTAATAAGGTTAAGTTCCGGAGCAAAAGAAAAATTACCGGACTCCGAATTAGTTATTTATCCTTCCAGAGATAAATATGAATCATCTCGTAAACAACCTTTTACAAGCTATTTCGATAGGCTGAAAGAATGTCTTATAAGCGGTGAGGGAATATTTATTATTAGCGGATATTCGTTTTCTGACGATCATGTAAATGAGGTAATATTTAATGCGCTCAATCAAAATAACAGACTTCATGTTATCGCATTCTTTTATAGCGATAATCCTTTGGAAAAAATTATAGGCGAAGGTAAAAATTTTCCAAACTTGACTTTAATGGGTCCTTCTAAAGCATCTATTTCTGGAATTGCTGCTGAATGGAAACATACTAAAACTGGTGATTTACTTGATCCATTTTGGGATGATAATAAATTAAAACTCGGAGATTTTAAAGAGCTAGTTAACTTCCTCATACTTTGCTCCGGAAAAAAAGATAAAATAGAAAATCAAGTAAGATAACTATGCAGTCAGAAATTACATATTTAGGAAAAGTCATAAATGTAAATAGTGGTAGCGTTGAAGTAGAAGTTTCAAGAGATATTCCTTCTGCGGCACCAATCATCAATGGCAGATTATATAAAATTGGACAGATAGGTACTTTTATAAAATTCCCTTTGGGAAGTCTAACGCTTTATGGACTTGTTTCATCTGTCAGCAATACTCCGGCAACAATTGATAATGCTAGTTATGAACCAAATTACGGATCTAGATTTCTCCAAGTTCAATTAATAGGTGAAAAATTGGGAGATGAACGTTTTCAAAAAGGTATAGGTACATTTCCTACAATTAATGATGAAGTGCACATAGTTACAGAAGAGGATTTAAAATTAATATATGGAGATAAATCTGAAGGATTTGTTGAAATAGGTAAGCATTCATCTTCTGAAAATTTATCAGTTTATATTGACACTCATAATCTTATTCTCAGACATTCGGCAATTTTAGGGTCTACCGGTAGTGGAAAATCCAATACAACTGCTCACTTAGTAAAAAAGATTCTTAACGATTACGCAGGATCAAGAATAGTTTTGGTCGATACACATGGAGAGTACTCATCTGCTTTTAAGGATAATGCTCAGATATTTAAAATTAATGATACAACCAATTCTCTATGTGTACCTTTTTGGGCAATGACATTTGATGAACTGTCATTTTTTTTAGTTGGTCGTCCTGAGGGTCAAGAAAAGCCTGAAGATAAAGACTTAAGGGAGAAAATAATTGCCCTGAAAAAAGCAAATGCTAGTAAACTAAGGGCAGGCAATGTAAACCCAGATTATATAACTGCTGATTCTCCAATCCCATTCGATATAAAAAAAATGTGGTATGAATTTGATCGAGAGATTAATGCTACTTACAATCATACAAGTGATCATACACCTCCTAACGAATGCTTAGAGGAAGAAGGAGATCCAAAAACTTTAAAGCATGCCCGATTTACACCTTATTCTTCGGGTGGAGGTAGCCCTTTTAAATCAAAAAAACAAACACTGTATCCTTACTGTGGAAAGATATACTCTAGATTGAAAGATAGCAGATACAGCTTTATGTTTGACCCAATTGGATACAGTGACGCTGAAGATCCAAACAATGATATTGATCACCTTTTAAGATCTTGGATAGAACATGATCATAGACTAACAATACTTGACCTTAGTGGGATCCCTTTTGAATTGATAGATATATCAGTGGGGCTAATTAGCCGGTTTTTATATGATTCCATGTACTGGGGACGGTTTGAAGAATATACAGGACGTAACAGACCTTTACTTATGGTCTATGAAGAGGCTCACTCTTATTTACCAAGGTCAGAGAAAAGTTCTCATGTATACGGATATGCAAGAAAGGCAGTTGAAAAAATATTTAAAGAAGGAAGAAAGTTTGGAATTGGAGCGATGGTTGTAACCCAAAGACCATCCGAAATTTCAGAAACTATATTAGCACAAGTAGGAACTTTCATTGCACTAAGATTAACAAACAGCGGTGATAAAGGTACCGTTCAATCTTCTGCCCCTAATAATATGAATAGTTTAATCGAACTACTTCCATCACTTCGAGTGGGAGAAGCAATAATAGTAGGAGAAGCAATCAACATACCTTCAAGAGTGCGTATTGAAATAGTCGAACCCCGTCCTTCAAGTAATGATCCAAATCTTGTCAACTCATGGAAAAACACTTTTGAATCAAATGAAAATAATTACAAAGCTATTGTGACAGCTATAAGAGAGCAAAAGCCTATTAATAAAAACTAATCTTAAAATAACAATTATTATGGAAATGACACCAGTAAATTCTTCAAACATTGAAGCAATCGGATACGATCCAAATAGCGGAACGTTGATTATACAATTTAAAAAAGGCTCGATATATGAGTATTATGATGTTCCTCAATATGAATATGATAGCCTAATGGCTGCAGATTCAAAAGGTGAATATGCGCATGCAAACATTTACAAAAATTATAGGCAACAAAAGATCGCTTAAACAAATTATAGAGATAACTAAATAAAGAAAGATACAAAGGCTTTTCCGGTGTAAGTCCGGCCTATCTTCGGTTTCCGACGTGTGTCGCAGCGACCTGGGCTTTTTGACGATAAAAAAATACAAATATTAGCCATTTATCTCCTGACTAATTAAAATAAAATTTGTATATTTATGACGCGAAAGTTGCTGGAACAATCCAGTTTACAAAATTTTATTAACAATATCCAGGCGAGCAGTTGAAAGTACTGCATATTTCCGGTTTCCGGCGACTTTCGCAGCGACCTGGTGTTTTACTATTTTTCAAAATGCGAAAGTCGAAAAATTCACCAAAAGTAACTCAGGAGTTACAACCGAACAAGGTCTGTACATGCGGAGCCTGCGAACCCCGAAAACCCAAACTTCCCAACGGAATGAGAAGGTTAAAAATTCAACCGAAGTGCAGGGATTATATCTGGAACAAGTCAATTGTTCCACAAATCATGTTACAAGGAAAATGGCTGGAACAAATAGGTTTCGAGTGCAATACACATGTGATCATTACTACCTTACAGGGTAAATTGGTCATTGAGATAGACAAAGAATAAAATCCAGTAGCCTATCGGCAACATTGTTGGTAGGCTGCTTTAAAATAAGTAGAAAACCATTTAATTAAAACGCAACACTTACAACCATTTGGAACAACAATGAGAAATCCAAAAAATAACAGCCGACAACCTGATCTGGATAAAAGGATTAATACAGCAATGTAATGCTAAAATTGTTAAATTCGTAATAGAGAATATGTAAGCAGAGCAATTACGATAATGGTCGTCTAAAGCGAAAACACTTTTTTATTATCTTTGTATTAATAAATAACGACAGAAAATGAAAACAGCAGATATAAACATCAACTTGATAGACAGTTACTTTACCTTGCTGAAAAGTTTAAGTCCAGACAATAAGCTGGAACTGATCGCCCGACTGTCAAAATCAATGAAAACGACAAAAAAGAAAGAAAAAGAAATTTCTTTGGATGCTTTATATGGCTCCTGGGAATCTGACCAAACCGCCGATGAATTGGTTGCAGAACTTAAAGCAGCAAGAAACTTTACCAGAAAAAGAGAAGAGTTGTGAAAAAATACTTGCTCGACACCAATATATGCATTTACTTCATCAAAGGAAAGTTTGACCTGCACAAAAAAATAAAAGCTATAGGCGAAGAAAACTGCTTTCTGTCTGAAGTTACCGTAGCAGAACTTAAATTTGGTGTTGAAAACAGCATTCAGAAAGAAAATAATCGTAAAAACACAGAAGCATTTATAGCAAAGTTTATCATTCTTCCCATCTTTCCTGTTCTCGACATTTATGCAAAAGAAAAAGCCCGCCTGAGAACCAAAGGCCGCATGTTAGACGATTTTGATTTGCTGATTGGAACAACAGCCATTTTCAATAACCTGACTTTGGTAACAAAAAACGTAAGCGATTTTGACCGACTTGATGAAATTGTTATTGAAGATTGGACAACTTAATATCAACCCGGCAGGTACTGAATATTATTGCCATAAATAGGTCTAAAGGGGTTTGATTGAGCATTGAGCAAAGTTTAATCCTGATCATGCCATTGAAGTTTTGCTTTGAAAATCTCCTCTTTACATGAGCGGAGCATTAAAAAAGATATGGAACAAAATTTAAAAAGCTCTTTTAAAACTTTCAAAGGGAGATAGAAGAGCTTTACCGCATAATATCTATCTTAACCATGAACTACGAAAAAGCGCTCTCCCTCTACAAAAACGACAAAACCCTCCAGCTCCTGCGGGCGGAACATTTCCCGTTACTGGTGAGTTTTTTCCATTTGGTTTTCAAGCAGCAGGATCGGATTTCATACCTGCAAACCGAATTGCAGAGCATTCTGGGCGATTACCTCTTTTCCCTCCAAAGGCAGGGCATTGAAGATTACCAGAAAGCACCTGTAGATTATTTGCAGAAATGGGCCGAGCAGGGATATCTGCGCCGCTATTATGAAAGGGCCGACGAACCCGTTTACGAACTTTCGCCGGCGACGGAAAATGCACTCAAATGGCTTGAAGACCTGAACAAACAACAATTTGTAGGCACCCACAGCCGCCTCATCCAGTTTTTCCGTTTGCTCCAGCAGATTGTGAACACTACTTCCGGACCTTATGAGCGCATCCAGCAGCTGCAGGAAGAGCGCCGGAAGATTGATCAGGAAATCGAACAGATCCGCCTGGGGAATTTCGAGCAGCCTTCCGATACCCAGCTCAAGGAAAACTACTTTCTGGCCGAAGAAACCGCCAAGCGTTTGCTGTCGGATTTCCGGCAGGTGGAAGAAAATTTCAGGGAACTCGATACCCAGACCCGCCAGACCATCATCAAAAGCAGCCTGGCCAAAGCTGATCTGCTCGACAATGTCTTTCTGCAGCAGGATTTTTTGTGGAACACCGATCAGGGCAAAAGTTTTAAAGCGTTCTGGGAATTTCTTATGAGCGAGCAGATGCAGGAAGAGCTGGAAGAATTGCTGGATAAGATCAATGCCATCCCGGCGATTGTCGAAATCAAAAAAGAACAAACCGTAGATAGGATCAAAACCAACCTTGTAGATGCCGGAGATAAGGTAAACCGGAGCAACGACGGCCTGATCGAACAGCTTCGGAAATTTGTAGAGCAAAAGAACCTTTCCGAAAGCCGGCACATCCTGCAAAGTATCGAACAGATCGAAAGCCTGCTGCTCGAACATAAAGAATCGCTTGACCAGCAAGCCGTGTGGATGAAGATCGATGACGTTTTCAAACCTTCCTTTACCATGGACCGGCCGCTTTTTACCCCGCCGGTTAAAGTGGCCTTTGCAGCCACCGAAATTACTGACGGCGTGGCCTCGGCCGATACCGACCTGCTGTTTGAACAGTTTTATGTCGACATGGAACTCCTTCGCAACAACGTAAAAACCCTGCTGAAAAACCGTTCGCAGGTAGCGCTTTCTGATCTGCTCCATCAGTATAAGCCTACCAAAGGCGTTGCCGAAATATTAGGCTACATGCAGATCGCGACCAACGAAGAAAAACATGTCGTTAACCGTGAACAATCTGAATACCACATCATCGAAAACCAAAGCACCGGAAAAACCTATCGCATGCAAACCCCGGTCATCATTTTTAACCGATAAACATGGAATACCGCTACTCCACCAGCCTCATTGCCTTATTGAAAGGCATCGTTTACAGCCACCAGAAAGAAACCTGGGAAAATCTGCTGCAATACGAAGCCGATGTGAAAAAATATTTTATCCCGATCGGACGTGAACTCTTTCTGGATAAAAGCGAAGGCTATGCCTTTTTACGCCCAAAAAAATGGGAAGACGACGAAAAAGCCTTACCTGCCTTATCTGATAAACGGCCGCTCAATTTTATGACCTCTCTGGTCTGTATCGTCCTGAGAAAATTCTTACTGGAACACGATGCACAGGGCGGCTCCGTACGTTCCATCATCAGCGAACAGGAGATCATTAACCGTGTAAAGGTATTTTTATCCAACGCTAATGACGAAGCCAGACAACAAGAAAAAATCAATACCGCTATTAATAAGGTACTCGACATCGGTTTCCTCAGGAAACTGGAAGACCAGGAGAAAAACTACGAAATACACCGGATCATCAAAGGTTTCGTAAATGCCGACGTGATTGATGAAACCTTACAGAAGTTCAGGAATTATGCCGCTGAAAAAAATACCAATGATTAATTTTATACAGATGAAAGCCAACATACAAGCTCATAATCCACCATTGTTCCACGCTGTTGCCCAAATTATAGAGGCGGCCAGAACGGCAACCTACCGGAATACCAATACCATTTTGCTTAAAATGTATTGGGAGATCGGCCAATTAATTGTTGAAGATGAACAACAGGGAGAAAGTAGAGCGGCCTATGGAAGAAACGTGCTGAAGAAGCTGGCTGAACAATTAACAATTGCGTTCGGCAAAGGCTTCAATGAACGTAATCTAAACAATATGAGGGCGTTTTTCCAGGCTTTCCAAATTTGGAACGCAGTGCGTACCGAATTGAGCTGGACACATTACAGGATAATCAGCAGAGTTGAAAATCAAAAACTCAGGCTGCAATATGTCGACTATGCCATTGAAGGTAATTGGAATACCCGGACACTCCAACGCAATATTGACAGTCAGTATTTAGGGCGCTTATTAAAAACATCCGATGAACCGGCAAAGGAACCGCAAAAGGCAGATCATTTTATCAAAGACCCCTATATTTTTGAATTTTTAGGTTTGCCGACCGATCCTAAACAAAATGAACTGCAGATCGAAACGGCACTGATCACACATCTGCAAAAGTTTCTGATGGAGCTGGGAAAAGGTTTTGCCTTTGTGGCCAGACAGCAGCATATCGTAACCGACACTTCAGATTTTTTCATTGATCTTGTTTTTTACAATTACTACCTGAAGTGTTTTGTACTGCTTGATTTGAAAACCAATAAATTATCTCACGAAGCTATTGGCCAGATGGATATGTATGTGCGTATGTACAACGACCTAAAAAAAGGAGCGGACGATAACCCTACCGTTGGCATAATCCTTTGCACCGAAAAAGATGAAACCATCGTCAAATACTCGGTGTTGGCAGAAAATGAAAAACTTTTTGCCAGCAAATACCGGCTTTACCTGCCGGATGAAGAGGAACTGAAACAGCTGATCGAAGCTGATCAGGTACGCATAGAACTGGATAGGGAAAATCAAACTAAACAATAAGCACCGTTATGGAAGAACTATTTGATACTCATCCGGAAGACCTGAACCTGTCCGGCTACCGCTTGCAATACCTCGAAGTGCTTAACTGGGGAACCTTTAACCAGGTGCGCTGGCAGATCCAGCCCAACGGACAAAATGCCCTGCTGACAGGCGATATCGGTTCAGGAAAATCCACCCTCGTGGATGCCCTGACCTGCCTGCTCGTGCCGCACCATAAAATCATCTTCAATAAAGCCGCCGGTGCCGAAGGAAAAGAACGCAACCTGCTGAGCTACGTGCGAGGGGAATTTAAAAAAGAAAAGGAAGAAATCACCAAAACAGCAAAGAAGGTCTACCTTCGTCCGGATGATCATACCTATACCGTTATTATCGGGAATTTTTACAACCAGGGCTATAACGAACACATTTGCCTGGCTCAGTTTTTCTGGATCGGCAAAGAGGGAAAAGTAGAGAAGTTGCTCATCATCAGTACTACGCCTTTAACCATAAAGGAAGATTTTCAGCATTTCGGCGATATCAATGAGCTGAGGAAGAATCTCCGCAACACACCGGGCGTACAATTGTTCAACGATAATTTTTCTCAATACAGCGAGCATTTCCGCAGGCTTTTCGGCATGAACAGCGATAAAGCGATCGACTTGTTTTATCAGACCGTTTCCATGAAATCCGTCAGCAGCCTGACCGATTTTGTCCGTGAACAGATGCTGGAAAAAACCGATGTCAAAGAACAGATTGATGCCCTGCTCAAACGCTTCGACGACCTTAACAAAGCCCACGCCGCAGTGGTAAACACCCGCGAACAATATCATATCCTGAAGCCATTGGCCGAAGCCAGTGAAAATTACGACAAGGTTAGCCGGGAAATTGAAGACATAGAAGCCATGCTGGAAGTCATGCCGGTATGGTTTGCCGAAAAGAAATGGGAACTGTTGGAACAGGCGATCGATGAAACCGGCCACGAACTTGCAAAAGCAGAACAGCAGCAACGCACCATTACACAGGAACTGGAAGCCTGGGAAGAACGCCGGCAAACGATTATACAGGACATTGCCAACAATGGCGGAACACGGATTGAACAGATTGCCACAGAGATCAGGCGGCATGAACAGGACAAAGAAACCAAGCAAAAGGAATTTGACGATTATGAGCGCCTCGCTTTGCAGACCGGGTTGGCAAGCATAAAGCACGAAAAAGACTTTCAGAACAACATCAGTCGGGCCAATGAATTTATTGAAGACTGCGGCCGTTTAGAAGAAGAATTAAGGGAGCAGCGGGACAACCAGGTGACTGAACTGCGCAAACAGGAAGCAGAATTTCATCTGGAGCGAAAAGAATTGCAATCACTCAAAGAACGTAAAACCCAGATTCCGGCCTGGCTGGTGGCCTTTCGGTCGCAACTCTATGCTGATTTACAAATTGACGAAGAAGATTTGCCTTTCGCAGGGGAATTGCTGAAAGTGAACGAACAGGAAACCCAATGGGAAGGCGCTATCGAAAAGCTGCTCCACGATGCCGGCATCAGCTTACTCGTTCCCGGAAAGCATTACCGGAGCGTAAGCCATTACGTCAATAGCAATCCGTTAAAAGGTGCTGATGGAAGGGGTATCAAGCTTACTTATTTGGAAGCGGACTTGAATGGCAGTACCCGAATCCTTAAAGAATTGGATGAAGACAGCATAGCATACAAAATAGACATTAAACCTGAAACGCCCTTTTACGATTGGCTGGAAAGTTACCTGCAACGCAGCTTTGGCGATTATATTTGCACAGATGTTGATAGTTTACAACATATTCCTTTCGGTATCACGCGGCAAGGGCTGATCAAGAGTGGCCGCATCCGCCATACCAAAGACGACCGCAAAAGCATTGATGACCGGCGGAATTATGTATTGGGCTGGAGCAATGCCGAAAAAATAAAAGCACTGGAAACTTCGGTGGATAAGCTGGAACGGACGATTCATGAATTAAAAACCAGGCTAAAGAATATTGAAGAGAAAGGACAAAAAAACAGCGAACAGAAGCAACTGCTGGGGCTTTTGCTTTACGTAAAAGATTTTTCCCGCATTAACTGGCAGTATCATGTCTCCAAAATCTATGAACTGGAACAGGAGCGCAATCAGTTGCTGAATAACAATGATAAGCTTGTCCAGCTGCAACGTAACAAAAGTGAAGTGGATCAGCAGATTTCGGATGGAAAAACAAAAGAAAAACAGCTATCTCAAGACATTGGCGGTCTCAAAACAAAAATTCAGGGTTATCAGGAGCAGCAGCAAAATGCCATACAGCAAAAAGAACAATTAACACCTCACCTGAAAGAGAAATGGTATCCGCTGATTGACGAGAAACTGAGTGGTGTAAAAATCAACCTCAGGGGCATAGAAAATCGGCAGGAAGAATTCCGCAAGCAATTTCAGGGTGAAAATGGCGAATTGAAAAGGCTTCGCGGACGTCAGGCCGGTCATCGAACCCATATCGAGAAAAAGATGCGGGAAATTAAAGAACATTCCCGGGCCGAATACAGCGAAGTTACCGACAGCATCGACGCCCGTGCCGAATACATTAAAAAGTTCAGGCAACTGGAATCTGAAGATCTGAAACGGCACGAAGAGCGCTTCAAGAAAGAATTGAATAAAAACGTGATCAACAGCATTGCCGTGTTCGACAGCCAATTGCAGAAACATGAAAAAGATATCAAACAGAAAATCCGGATCATTAACGAACACCTTTCGGAAATTGTGTATAATGCCGTGCAGGATACCTACATCACCATTTTAATGGATGCCACTCCTAATAAAGAAGTACGGCTTTTCAGGGAAGAATTGAAAAAATGTTATATCCATTCCTTCAGCAGCCACAATGATCTGTATACGGAAGAAAAATACGAACAGGTGAAAAGGATCTTAGACCGTTTTGCCAGCATGGAAAATGCAGACCGCGACTGGACTTCAACCGTTACGGATGTGCGCCAGTGGTTCGAGTTCAACGCCAGCGAACGTTACCGCTTCGATGGTACGGAAAAAGAATTTTATGAAGGTTCAGGCGGAAAAAGCGGCGGGCAGAAGGAAAAACTGGCCTACACCATCCTGGCCAGTGCATTGGCCTATCAGTTTGGGCTGCAGTTCGGAGAGCGAAAAAGCAAAAGTTTCCGTTTTGTGGTGATTGATGAAGCCTTTGGCAGAGGCAGCGATGAAAGTACCCGTTACGGACTGGAGTTGTTTAAAAAACTTAACCTCCAACTGCTGATCGTTACGCCGCTGCAGAAAATCCATGTGATAGAAGGACATGTCAATTCCTTTCACTTTGTGAGCAACCGCGAGGGCAACAACTCGCAGGTGAGTAATTTCACCAAAGAAGAATATGAAAGCGAACGCGATAAACATAACGGAATTTTCAATAACACACCCGAAATATGATCAGTCCGGCAGAAATTAAAAAACAGGCGTTGAAATGGTGGAAGCCCTTGCTGCAAAGCCATATTATGGAAGAACCCTTTTTCCCGAAAATAATAGACCGTATCGGAAAAGTAAAATCGGGGCACATTACAGAACGGTTTGAAGTCCTGCAAAAGGAAATAGAAGAATTATACCGCTATTCGAAAAATCAAACCGGTAAAGGCTACCTCGTGCAGACCGCCGGTAGGAATTTCAGGCGGACAGGCAGCCATGAATTGCCGGATAGCGTAGTTTTTGAAACGATTGATGATTGTCTCTATTTTATTGGCTGTGCAAAGGAATGGCGACTATTTATAGACAATTATAAAACCATTATCGATACTATTCCGGGATTGAAAGACTGGACCTTGAACAATTGCTTATGGTTAACAAAAGGAGAAATCAGCTGGAAGGATGTGCTGAAGGTTTGCCGATATTTTATAGAGACACCCCGCCCCAATGTTTACCTGCGTCAGCTGCCCATCGAAATCCACACCAAATTTATTGAAGAAAACAATGCGCTGATTCAATCATTACTCGCTTTCCTGATTCCAGATCATGTGCGTTCAGCTCAACAAAAACGTTTCGCCGAGCGTTTCTTTTTGCGGTACGATGAGCCATTAGTCAGGCTCCGCTTCCTAGATGAAAACCCACATCCGGCTTTCAGATTCAGGGACATCAGCATTCCACTATCCGATTTCGAAGCCCTTGAACTGGCCGCAGAAAATATCCTGATCGCTGAGAACAAAATGAATTTTTTAACCCTACCGCTATTAGGATCCACCGTTGCCATCTGGAGCGGAGGAGGTTTTAATATTTCCTATCTAAAAAATGCTCCCTGGCTGTCGGACAAAAAGATCAGATATTGGGGCGATATCGATGAACATGGCTTTCAGATTCTGCATCAGCTACGGTCGTACCATCCGCATGCCCAAAGCGTCATGATGGACCGTACGACTTTTGAAACTTTCCACCACTATGCCGTAAGTGGTGCCAGAAATCAATCCCAAAATCTAAACCTCCTGACCAAAGAGGAGAACGATCTTTTGCAGTATTTAAAGGCTTTGGAAAAAAACAGGCTAGAACAGGAGAAAATTCCGCAGGTGTACGTGGATGGGTGTTTGAAGAACGTGATGGACATTGAAAGTAATTGATTTTTTCGGATTAAAAATCATCCGAATTTTTACCCGTTTTTAAAATGGACATTTTTTTTGATCCCGACCATGATTTTAGATTTTAGTTGGCCGTTTTGATGCAGAATTTTTGATCCAGAATAGCTGAAAGGGAAACCGTAATTTACCATGTTTGATCCTGATTAATTTTGAGCTGAGAATCTCAATAAGCTTAAATAATTTATGATAGTGATATATGTTTAAAAAAGTACTGATCGCAGAAGACGAAGATTTTATGAATGTCGCATTGAGGATGGCATTGGAAGACCTGGGCATTGTACAGGATAACCGCGATTATGTAGTGAACTGCGATTATGCCTATAGCCGGGTAAAAAAGGCCATCAGCGAAGCTAATCCCTATCAGTTGCTTATTGCGGATTTATCTTTTAAAGGAGATATTGAAAAAAGGGAAATTTCTTCCGGCTGGGAATTGATCCAGGCGGTTAAGCAAATACAACCGGCAATCAAAGTGATGGTTTTTTCGGCAGATGACCGTAAAAACATTGCCGACCGGCTCTTTAAAGATTACCAGATTGATGCCTATGTGCATAAATCTTTTGGCGCAGTTAATGCTTTTAAAACAGCAATAAAAGCCGTTAACGATGGTCAGAAATATTGCTCAGCCAATCTTCGCCGCTATCCGGGTGATGAAATTTTAGCTGAAATGACCGGGGAAGAAAAACTTATTTTAAAACTCACCACCGAAGGGGTAAAGCAAAAATCGATAGCAGCCCATTTCAAAAAAAAGGGAATGGCTTCCTCCAGCTTGAGCCATATCGAGAAAAAACTTAAAACCCTTCGGGAGAAATTAAATATCCCAACGACATTTTTGCTGGCCTGGCATTGCAGAGAAAGGGGTATCGTATGAATCTTTGCGACTTTTAAATCATATGAAGTCGATAAATTATCGTCCGCCTCAAACTAAAACGCACATAATCCTCATTTTATTTCATGATTACCCCTTGTAAAATGTTTATAATCAAGATAAAAGCTATTTATGCTGTAGTACTTATTGCTTAGTTTCTCCATATAAAATTTATCCGTAAGAAGCTTTAAATACCTTCAATAAAATGATTTTAATAAGGTATATTACCTTTTTTTAACCTCAAAATAACATGTTGAATTTGAGGTAACAAGAGTAAAATAATAATTACGAACAACACACCCGTAAGCATCAGATCATAATAATCTCTGGTGGCACGGGCCAGTATTTGATGACCTAACATTTGGTTAAAATAGCCTGTAGATAATGCTTTTGAAGTATAGATATCGTTACCTGCATGGAGATATTGATTTTGAATATTGAGCAGGGTAGCTGGCCATTGCGGATTGGTTTCGGTGAGTGCTTCCCGGATTTTTTCACGAACGCCTGATTTTGCGAATAATTGAAGTTCGTTATTCAGTGCCAGACTGGCTGTAAACCCTGTAAACCTGGCCAATATGCCTACAAGGGAGGCATTAATGGCAATTTTGGGAGGTGCTGATGAAGCGGTGAATGAAACAACAGGCACAAATAATACGCCGGTTGCTACACCATAAATAAACATAGGCAGGATAAAATCAATGGTTTCGCCCTGAACAGAAACAAATAATATCATATAAGCATAATAAATTGCCATTATGCCAAAGCCAACAATAATTATCCTGATTAAGTGGTAACCCATCAGGATAAACCTGGAAGTAACGAACATACTCAGTACGGTCCCTAAAATTACAGCCGTCCAGATAGGAATGGTGCTCAGTGGGTCATTTCCTAAAATGACTTCAAGGTAGCCGTAGGCAAGTCCGGTGCTTCCTTTAAAAATATAAAATGTAAAAAGTAGTACCAGCCCGGTTACAAAATTCTTTGCCCTGAAAATCTGTAAGTTGATTAATGGCCGTTTAAGCTTCAATGCCCTGATGATGAAAAGTGAAAGAATAAGAAGATCAGCTACACTGAGCGTGGTGATTAACGAACTGCCGAACCATCCTAATTGTCGCCCGTATACCAGGATGTATCCCATGATTAAGATAAAAGATACATAAAACAGGTAACCTGTCCAATCTACCTGATAAAGCGGAATCTTTTTGCTAAACCGCGCTTCACTGTTCATGGTGAGCAATACTGTAATGGTGAGCATGAGGATTAGGATCATCAATCCGTAGAATAGCCAGTTAAAATCAAAAAAATAAATGACCACGCTGGTAAAAACAGAATAAAAGGGAACGGCAATCTGTATGCTGCCATACAGCAGGCTAAACGCAATTACACGGGCGCGTACAGAAGGTAATCTTGGAAAAATAAGCTGTAGAACAATCCCTGACATTAATGCACAGGTAATTCCCTGAAAAAACTGGCAAACCACAAACAATGTCCAGTCTTTGAAGTAAAAACAGATCACAGCACATATTGCATTTACGGCAAGGGCGATCAGTAAATATTTCCTTGGTGCAACATATTTTACGATCCGGAAATCAAGTGCCAGGAAAGCAACGGTAGAACCATAAATCACCACCATGCCATATTGCACATCGGTAGGCTGTATCCCATAAAAACCCATTGCCGCAACCGGACTGCCATAAAAAGCGAAGCTAAACAGACAGGTCATCAGAATGGCAAATATGACAGATCTTGCGACCCATTCTGACACCCGCGATTTGAAAATTGATATTTTGTGTGCCTGCATCATTAATCTTTTAAAACGTAAACACTGGCATTCATTCCGGCAGAGAGTTTTGCTGATTTTTCAGGCGTATCAGTCAGTTTAATCCGTACAGGAATACGCTGGATGATTTTGACAAAATTACCGGTAGCATTATCTGGTGGAAGCAGGGAATAACGTGAACCCGTGGTTGGCGAAAGTGATTCGATGGTACCACTGAATTTTTCATTTGGAAAAGCATCAACCTCAATGGCTACCGCTTGCCCGGTTTTGAAGTTGCTGATCTGTGTTTCTTTAAAATTTGCAACCACCCATTTTTCTTCAGCTTTGTTCAGCAAAAAAGCTAATGTTTGCCCGGGTTGTATCAGTTGACCTTCCTGAATGGTTTTTTTACCAATTTGTCCATCAAAAGGTGCAGTGACAACTGTATATCGAATGTCCAGCTCCTGTCTTTGAAGAAGTGTTTCTTTTATTTTTATCTCTGCCTGTATAGCATGATGCTGCGCTTTAAAATCATGAAGTTTAGATTGTGCTACCTGTAAAGATGCTTTGGCCTGATCATAATCTGACTGTGCAATGGTTAAGGAAGTACTGATGTTATCAAATTTTTGTTGTGTGGCAGATTCATCTGCCAGTAGGTTTTGATAACGGTTAAATTCTTTTTGCTGTTGGTTCAATCTGGCCTGAGCCCCTGCCAATTGTGCTTTTATAACCTCCATACTTTTAAGCTGCGTTTCTTTGTTGGCAGCCAATATGGGTAATTTGGCGTGCGCACTCATGAGTTCTGCTGATGCAGCATCTCTTTTCAGTCCATACTCGTCCGGCTCAATAACTACAAGTGTATCGCCTTTTTTAACCAGCTGATTGTCCCTGTAATATATTTTGCTGATATAGCCACCCACTTTTGCGTTTATTGGTGAGAGATAAGCATCTACCTGTGCATCAGTGGTCTGCTCATAGCGATATCCCTTTAAGAAATAGGTAGCCACCCAAATTATCATCCCTGTGAATAATGTAATTGCCAGCCATTTGGTAAGGCTTACAACCATTTTATCTGTTTTATTTTTGTTCATTATATTTTGATTAAAGAATGCCTGCGATGGCCAATAATTTGATATGGGTTACTTTTACGTTTGTTTGAGCTGTTGTCAGGTTGAATTTTGCTTCCAGTAAAGCGTTTTCTGCTTCCAAAAGATCGGTGAGGAGTGATTCCTGATTTAAGTAGCTGCTCCTGATGACGCGAAGGGCTTCAGTGGTTCTGATGATATTTTGTTCTGCTGTTTCCACGCGCTCCAGGGCCTGTTGTTGCTGTAAATAAGCTTCTTTTACCTGAAGGGAGATTTCATCCTTCTTTATTTTTGCTTTTTCTTTAGCCTGGTTGCTGATAACCCGGGCATGGGCAAGGGTATGTTTGCTTTTGTACAGCTGATCAATAGCATACTGTACTTTAATGCCTGTCTGACCAAATCCCCACAAGTTATTCGAATACGGATAGAAGGAAATCTGCGGGTAAGTATATGTGTAACCGGAGTATAAGGCCACTTTGGGCAATAGGGTAGCTTTCACTTGCTTTACGTTGAGTTCGCTCCATTTGATATCACTATTAACTATCTTGTATTCAGGAGATTTGTTAAAAGCAATGTTTATATAATCGTTGTAGCCACCATCTGCTATGGCGTTTAATTGTATTGCATCTTCGTATCTGATGGCCAGCGCAGTATTATGTTCATGTCCCATCAGGATATTAAGGCTTTGTTTAGCGATTTCGATCTTTTTGCCAACATCGGAAAGACTGAGTTGCAGTTGAGACAATTTTACGGAGGTTCTTAGTACATCACTCTTGAGTACCGTACCGTTTTTGTGCAGACTTTCTATCCATCTCAATTGCTTTTGTTCTGCTTCAATCTCTGCATGAAGAAAATGATAGAAATGCAAAAATTTATAGAGATCAAAATAAGCAACTGCTACACGATATTTTACGCTATGCTTTTGCAGATCCAGTTCATATTGTTTCCGTGTCTCTTCTTCCTTTTTCAGGGTGATGTTCCTTTTATCTTGGCCACCACTGTATAGGTTAAAGTTCAGGTGGTAACCTGCTCCGTATCCATAGCCTTTTACGGGCACATCCTGTGGTGAAGAGAATAATCCATTGTCGTAAATCAGAAATCTGGAATTAAGTTTTACGTCTCCACCAACCGAAAGTTCCGGGAGCAAACGGTCTTTGGCTTCCAATATTTCTATTTTACTTTGCTGATAATTTAGGTCAGCCAGTTTCAGCTGCCGGTTGTTCGTTTCAGCCACTTTCCATATTTCTTCCAAACTTAAAGCCTGTACTTTTTCTGCATGCTGGGCGTAAACAGAGGATGCAGATAACAGCAGCAGCAGGCCCAAAATCGGAGCTGTTTTATATTGTTTCATTGGTTTTGTTTTTATAAATGATTGGTTTCTTTCTTTTTTCCAGCCATTGTTTCAGCAGCTTTTTCAACTCATCAAAAGCAAAGCTTAAATCTATCATTGACATGAAGGGACCTGAATAGGTAGAATGCGGCCAGGAGATGCTGCTTTTATCGTTTTCATCATCTTTATAAGGTAATTGATGTTCAGATTTTTTGGCTTGCGATTGCGCCTTAAAATCTTTCACAGGTGTTATGATGCGATGTTCCATAATGATTTTTCTAAACGTAACACAGCAAAATTACCCAACACCTTAGGCTATCCTTATATATAATCAGCCTAATATTTGTTATATTCGGCCACATGAAAATTCTGAGTGAATTAATCAGGATGGTAGATCAAAACCCTGATTCCATCGTGGTGATGAGACAACAGACGGAACAGCGTTTGCCTGCTCACCAGCATCATAAGACTCAATTGTTATTGGTTTATGGCGGGATTGCTTATTTGCAGACAGCCGAAAAGGATTTTTATATTCCGTCAAATCATTACATCTGGATACCCAAAAATTATCCTCACAACCTGATGTTTAATACACAGGATCTGTACATTGTCAATATATACTTTCCTGAAAAAAAAGCAGTAGGTTTTTATGACGAACTGGGCATTTATCCGGTGAGTAAGCTTCTTGCAGAAATGCTTTCATTTAGTGAGAGATGGCAAGGCGACTATTTTAAAGGCTCATGGGAATTTGAATTTTTAATAACGCTGAAGGGCGTATTATCAAAGGAAAATCTTAAAAAATTCTCCATCCAGCTTCCTACTACAGACGATAAACGGCTAAATGCCATTATCGAAAGCTTTAGAAACCGGTTAAATGAAAACTTAAGTTTAGCTATTATTGCCCGGCAATCGGGAATGAGTGTGCGTAGCCTGACCAGATTATTTCAAACGAAATTGCATATTACTTTTGTTCAATACTTAAAGATGCTGCGGATTATCCGGGCGATGGAACTGATAAAAGATACAGATTTGAACATGACGGAGATTGCCTATGAAATTGGCTATTCGAATATTGCAGCGTTTAGCAATAATTTTCAGCAACTGACCAATATGAGACCGACTGAATTTAAAGCCAAATAAGAAGTAGGGCTACGGTTTTCCTGGCTACAAGCAAACCCTAAAATAGCAAATCTAATTTTTATTGGTGCGATCTAAAATTAAGTGGCCTGTTGGCGATGTTATGCAATATGATCCTGAAATGGCGTAATACTGATTTCGATCATCAGCTTTTCAAAAAAGAAATAGAAACCAAACGTATTCCTGATTTTCTTAGGTTCGCTTTCAAATGATAAGTTGGCTTCTGTCTTTAACTTTTCATAGATCTCCCAAACGGCTAGCTCATTTTTCTGATAAAATCCGATGTGGAAGTTGTCAGGATAGGTAGGGACATTTTCCTTATGGTTTAATTCCTGTCCCCAAATAACCAGTGCAAAATGATTGCCGTTTTCCAGAACGGCCATTTTGCTGTTTCGATTGACGATTAAACTAAAACCTAAATGTTTTATAAATAAATTTACGGCATTGTTAACGTCTTTTACAACGAGGTTGATGTGATTCAGATTCATTTTATTCGTGTATTAATTACAGAACAAAATTACTTTTCCGGCATCAGGCTCAATTGGATAAATCGGTCGTTTTCGTTTTTATTTAAGATAACCGGTTTAACCCCGGCAAACTTTTTCACTTCCCTTATAAAATGCGACTGGTCTGCATAATCGAGTTGCGGATAAAAATCACCGTTTTTCAATTGCTTCAGCGAATTTGAGAACCGGATGATATTAAGATATGACTTCAGGGTTATTCCAAACCATTTATTAAAATAACGGTTCATCTGTCTGCTGCTCCAGTAAATTTTTTCTTGCAGCGCTTTTACCGTAATTTCTCCTCTGGCTTCATAAATTGATTCGAACAATTTGATTTTCCTGTCGTCAATATCTTCCTGCAACAGAGAAGAAACGATATTGACTGCTTTTTTTTGAAACGTTTGAAAGTCGTCCAGGTCATCCTTTGAAAATCCCCAATAACCAGCGGGTAGTATCTTTCTTGTATTTTGCAGCTCAGCAAAAGATGCTTTAAAAACATATTCGGCTGCAATGGGATAAAAGCTGATGGCAAACATAGTGGATTTTGGAAAGGGCGGTTTAACCACCGGCTTGGAGCAGATTCCGGAAATAAATAGCTCAAAGTTTCCATTTTTATCTGAAAAAAGAAATAAGTCTATTTTCCCATCCGGAACAACAATACCTGCATTTTCTTCGTCAGAGTGGTTTTTTACCATCCAGATGCTTTCTACAAAGGATTGCAGCGTTTCATCGGGTTTCAGACAGAGGTATGCTAATTTATTTCTGTGCGGGCTCATCTATGATCATTCGAATACAAAACTATGAATTTATTTGAAGAGGCTTTGTGATAATTTATCTGTTTTATTTTATTTTCGGGCTGGTTTATCCTTATCTTTGCGCCGAAATGTTGAACAGGTTTGTTGCCATATCTTTATTATTTGCACTGATCGGATCCAATTTTTCGCGTTTTTTTATCTATGCCGGTTTCGAAGTAAACCAGAAATATATAACAGAGAAACTATGCGAGAACAGGAACCGTCCGTGGATGCACTGTAATGGCAAATGCTTTCTGATGAAGAAATTGAAGCAGGCCGAAGAAAAGGAGAAAAAACAGGAGAGGGAAAACCAGCGAAGCCATTACATGGAAGCGTTGCCTGCCGTTGCCTCGTCCTTTACCTTTAAACGCTCAACTGTTAAAATGATCTATCCGGAACGACCAGTGCTTGGTACCATGCACCGTGCCTTTTCTATATTCCAGCCGCCAAAAGCCTTAAGTCTTCAGGCTTAAACCCAATTGTTTTATCTTTTTTTGCCGGGTGCATTCAGGAATTTTCTGATTGCCTTGCTTGTGTATCATGCTAATCCATCGTTGCCATTTTTTTGGCCAGCGCTGGCGTTTAGGCCTGTATTTTATTTTCGGGATCATCTCCCTCAAAATCCAGATTACAAACCCATACATTAAGGGCATGCGATAGGTATGCCTCAACGAATTATATTTAAAAAAAATGAAAAAATTTTTAACGATCATATCATTATCTGCAATTTTATTTGCTTCATGTTCAAAAGATGAGTTAGTTGCAGTTGCTGATGGTGCCGGAAAAACTACCGTTACCTTCGATGCTACATTCAATGGCAGTGATTTTGCATTGAACAAAGACTTCACCCTGGGTACCAAAACCTTTAATTTTACAAAGTTCAGGTACTGGGTGAGCAACGTAGCGCTGGTAAATGCAGCAGGTGAGGAAGTGAAGGTTCCGGGATCTTATTATTTATTGGAGGAAACAGGTACTATAAATCTTATCGGATTAAATAACGATAATGCCGGAACCATCTATCCGGCAACAAAACGCGAAGACGTAGTTTTAAAAGAAATTCCTGCTGGTGATTACAAAGCCATTAAGTTCGGCGTTGGTGTGGACCAGAAATATAACGATAATATGAGCCTTCAGTCGGGTGAGCTTTCTCAGTTGAACGGGATGACCAATGTATCATGGATGTGGCTGACCAGCTATATCTTTACCTCGGCTACAGGAACCGTTAAAGAAGGTACTACCAGCAAAACGCTTAAAGTAGAAACAGGCTTAAACGCCAATTATAAAATGGTGGCATTGAATCTTCCACAAAGCATTAAAATCGGTTCTTCAAAATCAGCAAACATTGTTATTAACGTAGATCTTTCAAAAGCATTTGACGGTATTGATGTGATGGCTACGCCAACTGTCGGCGCATCGCAGGCTGCTGTGATGAGTGCTGTAGCCGCCAATTACGGTGGTAAAGTTTTTTCGGTTAAGTCTGCAAACTAACCGGCATGAACGGCAAATATGCAGTCCTGCATCTTTCTGCCCTGATGCTGCTATCGGGCACGTTTATATCTTGTAAAAAGGAAAACGGTCCGATTGAAAATCTCCCGGCACCTACACCAGCCAGACTGGAAGTGCCGGGTAATTTTCCAATGGTAGCAGAAAATGCGGACAATCCGCTTACTTTTGAAGGAATTGAGCTGGGGAGGATACTATTTTATGACGCAAGGTTATCAGGGAACAACAAGCTTTCCTGTGCGTCCTGCCATAGGCAGGATATTGCCTTTTCCGACGCAACCGTATTGACCAATATCGGGGTGTCGGCCAAGCCTCTTCATCGCCATACCCCAACACTGTTTAACCTGGCATGGGCAAAAAGCGGCCTTTTTTGGGACGGTGGCTCAAAGAATCTCGAATCGCAGGCTTTAGGGCCATTGACCAGCGAGGATGAAATGCATCAGGATCTTTATGAGCTTGAAAGGGAACTTAAAGCGGTACCGGATTACGTTAAAAGGTTTAAACTGGTGTTTAACAGGGAAATCACTTCAACAGATGTGATCAAAGCATTGGCACAGTTTCAAAGGACACTGATTTCTGCAGGCTCAAGATATGATCTTTACGTTAGGAAAGTGCCTGGGGCGACCTTGAGCAACCAGGAACTACAGGGACTTGCGCTGGTACATGCAAAATGCGGGAGCTGCCACGAGGGTGAACTTTTTACCGACGACAGCTATCACAATAACGGAATTGATGCTGCTTTTCCAGCCGACCTGGAAGGAATTTACCAGGGAAGGTACCGCGTGAGCTTTGATTTGGCTGATATGGGCAAATTCAAAACGCCTTCATTGAGGAACGTGATGCTCACCGCTCCGTATATGCATGACGGACGATTCAGTAACCTGGACCAGGTGTTAGATCACTATCGTTCAGGAATCACCTATTCAGCAACTGTAGATCGGGCCCTGTATCAAAACAATGGCAATTTGGGTATTCCGATCTCACAGGCAGAAAAAGCGGCCATAAAAGCTTTCCTATCCGCCCTTACGGATGATGCTTTCACCAAAAATAAAAAATTCAGTAATCCTAATTAATTAATGATGGAAAAATTTAATAAAAAATATAATCAGTTAATTTTGCTCCTGGCCTGTTTTTCAATACTGGCCTCCTGTAAAAAAGGTGATGAACCCGCTCCGGAATTTGTGGAGACCAATCTGGCGCCTTTTTCGGTAGAGTTTGATAACATCATCGGCGACCGCACGCTTACCTTCAATAATACCGCTGCACCTTATACCAACGCAGCCGGCGAAAAGTTTACCGTTTCCATGCTGCAGTATTTCATCAGCAACATTAAGGTGGCTACCGCAGATGGAAAAGAATACGCGGTAAAACAGGATAGCAGTTATTTTCTGATCAGATCATCAGACAAAGCTACCCGTTTTGCAAAAGTACGTGTGCCTGAGGGCGATTATACCAGGCTTACTTTTACTTTAGGCGTAGATAGCCTGAGAAGTACGATGGGTATTGATAAGCGTAAAGGAGTACTTGACCCGGCAGCCAATGGCGATCATGATAGCGGAGGCATGTACTGGGGCTGGAACTCCGGTTACATATTTTTCCGCTTTGAAGGCAATTCTGGTGTAATCTCCGACGATGTAAACGGAGACCCGACCGGGAAGAAACAGTTCAAGTATCATATTGGCGGCTTTGGCGGTTATTCGGCACCAACAATCAACAATATCAAGACCATCACCGTCGACCTGACCACTGCAGGTATTGCCAAAGTGAGAAAGGACAGGCAGAGTAACGTTCACCTTTTTGTAGATGCGATGAAGGTTTTTAATGGGCCTAATGGTTTTAGTATCGCCGCTCATCCCAATGTGATGTTCAGCGATTATAGCGTAAACATTGCAAAAAACCTGACCAGCATGTTCAGACACGACCACACCGAAAACTAGGCATGATGAATAAAAAACAGATATTGATTATTTTTTCGCTATGCCTTTTTGTTTACGCCTGCAAGAAGAGCGATATGGTGCAAGATCAGGTGGAGGCCTTTCTGGGATTCCAGCAACCGGCCAATTTTCCGGAGCCGGTTTATAACCTTTCTGCCAACCCGGTAAGCAAGGCAGGCTTTGAGCTGGGGCGAAGCCTTTTTTATGAAGCCAGGCTTTCCAGAAACAATACGGTAAGCTGCGGCTCCTGCCATATCCAGTCTTCTGCTTTTACGCAGCACGGGCATGATGTGAGCCATGGCATAGATGACCGCCTGGGTACCCGGAACTCTCCGCCAATTATGAACCTGGCCTGGAACAAGGCTTTTATGTGGGGCGGAGGCATTTTTGACCTGGACCTGCAGCCTGTCGCGCCCATCACCAACCACGAAGAAATGGATGAAAGCGTTGAGAATGTGATGGCAAAGCTGCGCCTGCTTCCAAAGTATACTACCCTGTTCAAAAACGCTTTTGGCAGTGAGGAAATCACCACCGCAAGGATGATGAAAGCACTATCGCAGTTTATGGTGATGTGCATCAGCAGCAATTCTAAATACGATAAAGTAATGAGAAAGGAAGCGGGTGCATCCTTTACTGTGCAGGAGCAGCAAGGTTATCTTTTGTTTAAAGAGAAATGTGCTTCTTGCCACAGCGAGCCTTTGTTCACCAATGGATCTTTTCATAACAACGGACTTTCCTTGAGTCCTATTAACGACCAGGGATTATATACCGCTACGCTGATGGCAACAGACAGGTACAAGTTTAAGGTACCATCACTCCGAAACCTGAAATATACAGCGCCTTACATGCACGACGGCAGGTTTTTAACGCTTGACGGCGTACTGGAACATTATAATTCGCAGGTGCAGGACCTGCCAAACCTGGATCCTATCCTAAAGAATGGGGCTAGATTGGGCATTGCCTTAACTGATGATGACAAGGGTAAACTCCTGGCATTTTTAGGTACACTGAACGATGAGACTTTTATAAATAATCCGGCCCTGGCCGAACAATAACAATTAGCATGAGCATAAAAAAAACAGTCATATGGATCTTTCTGATGGTGCTTACATTCCCCTCGCTCGCCTGCGATATCTGTGGCTGTGGGGTAGGAAGTTACTATATCGGGATCCTGCCCGAATATAACAAGCGGTTTTTAGGACTGCGCTATCAGTACAAATCCCTGCACACCCACCTCGGGCCGCAAGGGGAGCGCACGCCGCTGACCGCAGACGAGACCTACCAGAGCGCTGAGCTTTGGGGCGGATGGAACTTTGGAAAGAAATTCCGCGTTTTAGCATTTGTCCCTTATAACTTCAACCAGCGTAAAAGCCAGGAAGCAAATGGTACGAAGAACGGAATGGGTGATATTGCGGTGATGGGATACTATAACCTGTTCAACCATACTGGTACCCTGGGCGAAAAACTGCTCGTCCAGTCGCTTTGGGTGGGGGCAGGGATCAAGGTGCCTACCGGAAAATATGAACCTGCCGAGCGCCTGGCCGTTCAGGAATCGCCCAACAACTTCCAGCTGGGCACAGCAAGTACCGATTTTACAGTAAATGCCGCTTATGACATCCGCTATAACGACCTTGGACTGAACCTGAATGCCAACTATAAAATAAATACCGAAAACAAATATGCATACCGTTACGGCAATAAGTTTACCGCAAACGCGCTGGTGTACTATAAGTTCCGCATCGCCCATACCGTAACCGTAGCGCCAAATGCAGGGCTACTCTATGAGACTGCGGACAAGGATGTGGAGAACAAAAAATATATGGTTGACGTGTCTGGCGGCTATTCACTCTCAGCTGTTGCAGGCGTAGAGGTTGCCATGAAAGGACTCTCGGTAGGCGCCAATTACCAGAACGTCAGATCGCAGGATCTGGCGGGCGGAAGGGCATATGCCGGAAACCGCCTGATGGTACACATGAGTATTCCGTTTTAAATACACAATCTAAAATTCAAGTTATGGATATTAAAAATTTAATCAAAAAAAGTTTAGGTGCCTTAGGCGCATTTACCTTCTGTGCAGCAATGACCATTGGCTGTAAAAGTGAACCCGATTATAAAACCGTACGGCAGGAAGTGATGGATCTTCATGATAAGGTAATGGGAGACGGGGAAAAAGCAGTGAAAAACAGAATGGTGCTGGATACCCTTTCCAAAGTAAGATTAAAGGAGCTTAAGCAGGCAAAGCCCGATCTTGATACCACGGAGGAAAAAAATAAAATCAACTTATTGATTGCAAAGCTGAACAAGGCAGATGATAACATGATGGACTGGATGCATGATTTCCAGCCAGATATTGAGGGAAAGAGTAATGAAGCGGCGGTAAAGTATTTTCAGGGTGAGATGATCAGGATCAAAAAGCTTGATGGTGAATACAAAAAGGCGCTGGATGAATCGGATGCTTACCTGAAAAAGTTTAACCTGAAACCTGCTTCAGCAGCGGCTGAACATGACCACAGTAAACATTAATTTAAAAAGCGGAGCGATGAAAAAGGAAACTTTAAAATGCCTGCTGCTGCTTGCAGTGGTAGGCATAATCTGCTCGTGCGGGCAAACCGCGCGCAGATTGCCGCTGATACCGGATGGGGTGAAGCAGACCATGGTAGATGGAAAACCCGTGATTGATACGGTTTACAAAACCATACCGCATTTCAGCTTTTTAAACCAGGATAGCATCATGGTGACCAATAAAGATTTCGACGGCAAAATCTATGTGGCGGATTTCTTTTTTACTTCCTGCCCAACCATTTGCCCCATCATGCACCGCAACCTTTTAAAGGTGTATGAAAAATATAAGGGCAATCCGGAGGTGATGTTTTTATCCCACACGATTGATTACCGTTATGATATTCCGTCAAGGCTGAAGGCCTACCGTACCAGGCTTGGGGCAGCAGGTAAACAATGGCAGTTTGTATGGGGAGCTAAGGACCTTGTTTACGCCATGGCCCAAAAGGATTACCTGGTTTCGGTCACCGAAGACAAGGCCGCTCAGGGAGGTTATGTGCACCAGGGTTATCTGGTGCTGATTGATAAGCACCGGAGGGTGCGCGAAGCGTATGATGGAACGAAGCAAGATCAGGTAGAAAAGCTTATGGCAGACATGGATATTCTTTTGAATGAAAAATAACTCATCGAAGCTTGAGCAACAAAAAATAAAAAACATGAAAAAAATAATATATATGCTGGGGGTGGTACTGCTAATGAGTATCTCTGCTGCAAAAGCAAATGAAAAGATTATTGTCATTACGCTGCAAACAGACACGCTGAAAAAGGATGCTACCGATCCGGTGTGCAAAATGAAAGTAAAAGCGGGCCATACCAGAACAGCCATATATGAAAAAACGGTGTACGGATTTTGCTCGGAAGGCTGCAAAAAGAAATTTGTAGCAGAACCCAAAAAATATATCAGGAAATAAAATAATGAAAAAAATATTTGTCATCGCCCTTGGTATTATCCTTTTTTCCCTGAACCTTAAGGCGCAGGAAAACTTTGATAAATGGCCTGCATTAGGGAATTTTCACACCGTCATTTCACAGACCTTTCACCCGGCAGAAGAAGGAAACCTCTCTCCGGTAAAGAAGCGCGCTGGTGAGCTCTTGAAAAAAGCAGTATTGCTGCACAAATCCGATATACCAGCCGAATTTTCGAGGCCTGGAATCATACCGGCTGTCCATAAGCTGTATTTGGAAAGCGCAGCGCTGGATAAACTCATTAAGCGTAAGTCTGATGATAAATTGATTTTAGCCCAGCTTAAACAGGTGCATGACTGTTTCCACACAATTGTTGGGATTTGTAGTGACAAAAAAGATTAGATGAAAAGGATAGTGACTACAGGCTTATGTTTTTTAGCCTTAACGGCAGCAGTGAATGCCCAGCAAAAAACAAAGGTAAAAAAGGACACCGTGAACGCTGCACCGGATACATCGGCACAGGTGCTCGATGAGGTCAGGATCAGCTCGCGCTATTACCGCAGGTATAACCTGAACAAGTCTTCAGCTGCGCTAAAACTGAGTACCCCGCTATTGCAGCTGCCGCAGAACATTCAGGAGATTGATCAGCGCCTCATTGAAGACCAGCAGGCCATCACCATTAACGAAAGCGTAACTCGAAACGTGAGCGGGGCATTGCGAAACAATAACGCAGACCTGTACAATTCTTCGGTATTTATGCGTGGGGCGCAGATTAGCCCGATGCGTAACGGCCTGGATTTATCCATGATCTATGCAGGTCCCAGCACTGAGGATGCAGCCATTATTGGCCGCGTAGAATTTATCAAAGGTCCATCAAGTTATATCAATGGTTTATTCGACCCTGCCGGATCCTATAACGTACTCACTAAACAGCCTACCGGCACAGAAAACCATCAGATTAGTTTTACTACAGGAAGCTTTAACCTGTACCGCCTAAGCGCAGATCTGGATGGGAACCTCGATAAGAAGGGAAAGTGGCAGTACCGTTTAAATGCTGTCGGGCAAAAGTCCAAATCCTTCCAGAGGTATAATTTCAATGATAAGTTTGTGGTAGATCCTGTCATCAGGTACAATATAAACGATCATTCTTATGTTTCTGCTGAGTATCTTTTCCAGGACCAGCGTTACCAGCAGTATTTCTCAACAGTATTTGCACCCAATGGATTTGCAAGTCTGCCTACAGACTTTACCATAAACGATCCAAATAAGGCGCCATTTAAATCCATAGAGCACAATGGCTTTTTAAGCTACCACCATTCTTTTAATAAAAACTGGCATTTGACAATAAATAGCGCCTATGCCAGGGATCACCTGGAAGGTACCTACTTCTTTGTTTCCCGCTACAATGCTGCACAGCCCAACCTGATTATGCGCAGGGCAACTTACGAGCGCTTAAATACCGGTGTACTGGCCATCCAGCCCTACATAAGCGGTGAATTTTCTACCGGTAGTGTCCGTCACCAGTTGCTGGGCGGGGTAGATGTTAACCGTAAAAAGTTCATCTCTTATTCCGGATCTGGTGATCCAACCGCCAACCAGACCCTTTATCCCTTGGATGCAAACAATCCCGTTTACGGCATTTCTTTTGATGCCAACGTGAGAGCGGGCTCATTATCAGCTATCGCGACCGATCAGCAATCCATTTCTTATCAGGCTGCTTATGTACAGGACGAACTTGGGCTGTTTGAAAATAAATTAAGGGTGACTTTAGGAGCAAGGCTAACTTTTAGCAAAACCGGCGTACAAAAAAGCCCCGCAAAAACCAGTTTGGGCGAGACCAAAAATACTGCCTTTACGCCAAAATTGGGATTGAGCTATTCGCTAATGCCTGATTTTTCAGTGTATGCACTCTATGACCAGACCTTTACCCCGCAGAGCGGCGTAAATACCACCAGCGGCGAAGCATTTAAGCCATTAAGGGGTGAGAATATGGAAGCAGGCCTTAAAAAAGACTGGATGGGCGGAAAATGGAATACAACTGTGTCCATTTACCGGATTATCCGTGATAATGTTAAAGTGACTGATCCTTCCACCAATATCCAGACACAGCTCGGCCAAACCACCTCAAAAGGGATAGAGTTTGACCTTAAGGGGGAGATTGTTAAAGGCCTTAATGCAGTAATCAATTATGCCTATACCGACAGTCACATTTCGAAAGATGAAAATCCGGCCAGGCTGGGACTCACCACGCCTTTTACGGTGAAGCATATCCAGAATACCTGGCTGCATTACCTGTTGCCGGTTGAGAAAGTGCGGGGCTTATCCATATCAGCAGGCTACCAGCTGCAGGTGGGCAGGGCAGGCCGCTATGAACTCCAAAAACTATCCCTTGCCCCGGTGTTCAGGTTAGATGGTGGTATAGGCTGGTCGCATGGCCACTTCAGCATAAACGGAATGGTAAACAATATCCTGAACAGGTTTAATTACGGAAGCGCCTGGATTACACCATCTTCAGCAACCATTGGCGCCTATGCCTATGTACCTTATCCGCCGAGGGAATTCAGGTTAAATGTTGGCTATAAATTTTAATATTTAGGAAAATGATGGATTGGAAGAAACGTTTAACAAAGATATCCTTTAAGCTCCACGGATGGATAGGCCTTGCAGCAGGGATATTCTTTTTGCTTTATGGAATAAGCGGTTCGCTGCTGGTTTTCAGGCATGAGCTTGAGCGCTATTTTAATCCTGAGCTCCACCGTCTTGTTCCCGCAGCAAAAAAGCTCTCTGCCGATGAGCTTTACCGGATGGTGCTGCATAGCCATCCAAATCTAAAAAAACTCGTCCTGCACGATTTTCCCAGAGACAGGTATGACAGTTATGAGTTTATGCTCTACAAAAGACAGCAAAAAGTATCCGATAACTACCTGTATTATGTTTTCGTAAATCCCTATAACGGAAAGATCCTCAGAGAAGGCGGGTATGATCAGTTTTCGCCATCCTTGCTGCGCTGGGTTTATACACTTCACTATAGTCTGCAGCTGGGTATTCCGGGCATGCTGATCAGCGGGATACTCGGTCTGGTGATGCTGCTATCGCTCATTACCGGCACGGTAATTTACCGGAAACATTTCTGGAAAGCCTTGCGCTTCAGGGCAGGACTGAACTTTAAAAGTTATCGAACGGGCATCTCCTCCCTGCACCGCATTATCGGCGTTTGGGCATTGCTGTTTAATATCATACTGTTTTTTACTGGCTTCTGGATGCTTAGGGAGTATTTCAGCCCTGCCATGTGGGTGCTTCCAAAGCAGCAGGCAAACTATGAAGTCCCTGCAAATATCGATCACCTGGTGGCCCTGGCCTGTAAAACTATTCCAGGCTTTGTTCCAATCGCGGTAAATATTCCAACGGTGAAAGGTGCTGACATTTTATTGCGTGGCCAAATGCCCCAAACCAGCAATGTGCTGCTGAAGGGCAAGGCCAGCGGCATTACCTTCGATGCGCAGACCGGCAAAATGAAAGATAAAAAGGTAATTGATGAGCAGGGGTTATCTGAACGGCTTGAGCATATGGCTTACGAACTTCATGCGGGTGCTTTTGGCGGTGATATCTTAAAATGGATATATGTGCTGTTTGGCCTCACACCGGGTTTCTTATCCATAAGCGGGGCACTGCTCTGGCTAAAACGAAAAAAAATATAGGCCATAAGCACCGTTAAAACCTCATCTACTCTTCTCTCAGGATTAATGCCGGTTGTTTCATCCTGTCCGGCTGTTCCGGCGAAGAAAAAAATTGCCCTACCCTGGAAAAAAAAGCATTTTAAAAACAGAATGGTGGTTTATTTCGTTATTTTATACTTTTTTCTTTGCCTTTGGCATGGACCTGATCTTCTTTGTGACCAAAAACCTGATTGATTTCCATGCCCTGATTTCGGTTATCAGCAAAGATAGCTTGCTTTGCCAAGACTGGTCGCAACCAGAATAAATGCGCATTGGGTAAAATATAACCCAACCTGTAAATCTTATACGAATGATAGATTAATACGTGATTTTACATTTGAAACTCCAATTCTATCCTAATAACCTGAGTTCGATGAATCAAAATGCGAAAATCTGAGATGATTGTTTAGTTTGATAATTAATAGCTGGCTTTTTAGGAAAGAACGAGTACGCGATTAGGCTGCTATAATATTTGAGACAAAATTAGCGAATAACCTATGTCTTGAATGTTCTATCTGGCATATGTTTTTAAGCTCATCATTAACGGTTTCTATCACAGACCTTTTACGGAGCATAATTTTGCCGTTCATGGTCATCAGTCTATTTTTTATATTGTTCCTGATACTGGTAGCCAAATGTATATCGGTGAAGAACAGTATTTTGACTAACTGTTCGGGTATATACCTTTTTTCGGCGAAAAGCTTTCCGAACACAGCTTTTAAAAAGCGTTCGTTCTTCAGTGGCTCCCTCTCGTCCACATTGGCCTGGATGATGGCAAAATTTAATATCTCTCCCCTGTCATTGATTATAATGTTCAGCTTAAATCCATAGAACCAGCCCATTGTGGATTTTTCCACCTCCGCTATCCCCTTAAATACCTTGTTTCTTTTTATACGCTTGTTGTTGCAGACCCGAATGGGGTGGAACCTACAAATGAAATACCAGTACAGCGGCCCAGACAGCAGGTTTTCAGAGAGATCGTCATGGACATGAGCAGGCTCTGGCTGAGTTCAACAAAGCGGTTACAGGACACAGTATTCGGTAATTCGAATTGCATATGCTTTTGGATATAAAACAGATAGAAGTGTTTAAAACACCTGAACCCGCTCAGATGGAAGAACAGACAGATAGAGATTACTTCACTCTTAGACATGGCTGCAGGAGCTTGGAGGGCTTGCCCAAAAGAAAAGGGCTTGTGGTTTGATCAAAATCTTTGCAAAACTCATCTACAAGACAAAAAATATCACTAATTTTAACGTAGTCGATCATTAGTTTGTATGTTTAAATATTTGAATGTCATATGCTTAAATACAGGCATAATTACTTTGGTTGGTTAATTTTTTTCTAACAATTATAAATCGAACTCAGGTTAATAAGATAGCCTCAATGGGAAATACAGAAGAGATTATAAGACACTTTTTTGAACAACTTGCAGTATATTTATTCTTTCAAGTCTTTGCCGAGAATTTGAAAGTTGATGAATTTTTTTGGTCTGCCCCTAAATGGTCGCCTCTTCCGCTGTAGATCCCTGCGTGAGGATGCCTAGGCAAACGGCCATCCGCGTTGAATAAAAATTATTATTTGAATTAGTCAAAACTTAATCTGACAGTTACAATAAATTAAACAACGTAACAGAGATTAGTATTATGACTACACAAGCAAAGATCATTAAGAACAAACTAGGTATCCTTGAGCTTGCTCAGCATTT